>JANINR010000071.1 GCA_024508915.1 Lysobacteraceae bacterium
CGCCCGCTGCAGCGCCGCCTGCTGCGCGCCGGCGACGGGCCGGCCAGGCGCATCGCGCTCGGCATGCTGTGGGGCTGGATGCCGTGCGGCCTCAGCACCACGCTGCTCGCCGCGGCTTGGCTGCAGGCCGACGCGCGCAACGGCGCGCTGACGATGGCGGCGTTCGGGCTCGGCACGCTGCCGCTGATGGTGCCGCTGACATGGTCGGGCGCGCGGCTGGGCCAGCGCCTGCAGCGAGGCCGCTGGCGCGTCGCGATGGCGGGACTCGTGCTGGCCGCAGGCGTGCTGGTGATGGCCGCGCCCTGGCTGATGCACCAGCCCGCGCTGCACGGCGTGCTCGCCGCGCTCGGCTGCCTGCCGCGCGGCGTCGCGCCCTAGCCGCGCAGCAGCTGCATCGCCACCGCGGCGAACAGCGACATCGCCAGGCCCGCAGCGACGCGCACGCCATAGGCGGCCCCGCCGCTGGCGAAAGCCAGCACCGACTTCGACAGCGCGGCCGCGCAGAGCAACGCGATCACGCCCCATTGCGCATGCCGTGGATCGAGCGTGCCCGATGCCGACAGCTGCGCCACGCTCGCCGCGGCGGCATGCAGCTCGCCGAGCGCCACCAGCGCCGACGCGAGCAGCGCACCGGCCTCGCCGAACCACAGGCGCATCCATGCCGAGAACAGCAACACCGCGGCGAGCACGAACGCCAGCGCCAGCCCGTGGCTCAGGTGGAACGCGCGCGCAGGCGGCGCCTCGGGCAACGAGGCCGCCCCCGCGCCGCGGTGCAGGCCGAGCGCCCCGCCGGCGAGCAGCACCAGGACCGTCGCCGCGAGCGGCAGCGCCATCTGCTTCAGCAGCGCGGGCGCGCCGGCGCCGAGGACGGCGATGAACAGGAGCAGCGATGCGACGTTGGCGAGCAGCGCCGCCGCGACCGCAGGCGTGCGCAACGCGGGCTGCTCGCGCACGCGGCCGCCGAAGCCGGCGACCGCGGCCGTGGACGAGGCGAAGCCGGCGAAGAAGCCCGCCACCGGCAGGCCCCAGCGCGCGCCCACGGCGCGCAGCGCGACATGCCCTGCCATCCCCACCGCCATCACCAGCACGACGAATTTCCACAGGAACGCCGGACGCAGCGCGCCCCACGGGTCGAGCGGATGGTCCGGCAGCAGCGGCAGCACGACGAGCGCGGCGGCGGCGAGCAGCAGCGCGTCCTGCATTTCTCGCTCGCCCACGAGCTCGCGCACGAAGCGATGCAGTACCTGCTTGGCCTGCAGCAGGATGGCGCCGACCACGGCCAGTCCCGCGGCGAACGCCGGCGCGCGCATCGCGTACGCGGCGAGCACCGTGGTCATCAGCAGCGCGACTTCACCGGTCATGCCGGGGTCTTCGCGATGGCTCGCCCAGTAGCTGGCGACGACGAGCGCGGCGACGGCCAGCAGCAGCACCGCCAGCACGCCGGTGCCGAGCTGCATCGCGGCGCCGGCGGCCAGCGCCAGCACCGCGTGGGTGCGGAGGCCGGCGCGGACCGAGCCGGTGGCCGCATGGCCGGCGTCGCCCCTGCGATCGCCGTCGCCGGCGCCATGGCGCTCGCGCACCACGCCGATCAGCAGGCCGATGCCCAGCGCCGCGAGCCAGCCCCTCAGGTCCCCGATCCAGTCCATCCGGCCCTCCAGGGCACATCGTAAGCGAGGCAGGCCCGGCCCCGCGGCCCGTTCAGGTGGGATGTTGCAATGCACAAATCCCGGTGCTATGCTGCACCGCACAAAACCGGCAATCCCGCCGGGTCCCGCAGGAAAACCGCCATGAACCAGATCAACGAGCAGTTCGCCGCCGCGACCCGCCAGTTCGCGGACGCCGCCGCCCAGGCCAACCGCCTGGCCCTCGCCAACGCCCAGGACGTCTTCGCCCTGCAGCTGGCCACCCTCGAGAAGAACGCCGCCGCGACCTTCGCCTACCTCGGCGAGCTGGCCGAGGTGCGCGACGCCGACGGCTTCAAGGCCGTGCTGCCGAAGGGCGTGCAGGTCGCGCGCGAGAACGTCGAGCGCGCCGTCAGCACGGGCCAGGAAGTGCTGGGCCGCAGCGTGAAGGCGGGCGAGGCCATCGGCCAGATCGCCAAGGGCCAGTTCGAGGCCGCCACCGCGCAGGCCAAGGCCGGCGCCGAGCAGGTCGTGAAGGCCGCCAAGGCCAAGTAAGGCACGCGCACCTGCGCGGCGCGCACCGCGCCGGCGCACGACCCACGGAAGCCCCGGCAGCGATGCCGGGGCTTTTTCATGTGCGGCGGGCTACAATGCGCGCGTCATCGGGGAGTAGCCGCCCCGCCGCGACCAGCGCGCTGCGCGATCGCGGCAGGAGTCCGCGTCAACACACTTGGCCCGCAGGCCATGGCGCGGACGGTCCCGGTTCCCGCAGCATCCGCTCGACGGGAACCTTCCTGGCAAGACCTTTGACCATGCGGCGCCACGATGGCCGGGGCGCGGCATGGTCATGCGTCCCTGCCGGCCTGGTGCATGCAATGGAAGCCTTCCTCATCTCCACCGGCGTGGTGGCGCTCGCCGAGATCGGCGACAAGACGCAGCTGCTCGCCTTCCTGCTCGCCGCCCGCTTCCGCAGGCCGTGGCCCATCGTCGCCGGCATCCTCGCCGCGACCCTCGCCAACCATGCGCTCGCGGGCGCGGCCGGCGCGTGGCTGATGGCGGTCGCCGGGCCCGTCGTCATGCGCTGGGTGCTCGGCATCTCGTTCCTGGCGATGGCGGCGTGGACGCTGGTGCCCGACCACGTCGGCGAGGACGACGTCGCGCCGCGCAGCGGTCGCGGCGTGTTCCTCACCACGCTGCTCGCGTTCTTCCTCGCCGAGATGGGCGACAAGACGCAGGTCGCCACGGTGGCGCTCGCCGCGAAGTACGCAATGCCGGTCGCGGTGGTCGCGGGCACCACGCTGGGCATGATGATCGCGAACGTGCCCGCGGTGTTCCTGGGCGACCGCCTGTTGCGGAAGATGCCGGTGCGCCTCGTGCACGGCGTCGCCGCGGCGCTGTTCGCCGTGCTCGGGATCGCGACGCTGGCGGGGGCGGCCGCGGCCTTCGGCTTCTGAAAAAAGGAAGGGGCCCCGTGCGGGCCCCTTCCTGCGCGTGCGCCTGCGCGGCGTCGCCCGCGGCTACAGCGTGCTTTCGCGTTTCACGTGCACCGGCGGCGCGTCGAGCTTGTCGCCCAGGCTGCGCCGCACGATCGTGTAGAACACCGGGATGAACAGCAGGCCGAGGAAGGTGGCGAACAGCATGCCGCCGATCACGCCCGTGCCGATCGCATGCCGCGCGTTCGCGCCGGCGCCGGTGGACACCGCCAGCGGCAGCACACCGCAGATGAAGGCCAGCGACGTCATCAGGATCGGGCGCAGGCGCAGCTTCGCGGCCTCCACCACCGCGACGGCGAGCGGTCGGCCCGCATTGCGCTCCTGGATGGCGAATTCCACGATCAGGATCGCGTTCTTCGCCGCCAGGCCGATGACGGTGATCAGGCCGATCTTGAAGTAGATGTCGTTGGGCAGGCCGCGCAGCATGGACAGCACCACCGCGCCGAGCACGCCGACCGGCACCACCAGCAACACCGACACCGGCACCGACCAGCTCTCGTAGAGCGCGGCCAGGCACAGGAACACGACCACGATCGACAGCACCATCAGCATCGTGGTCTGGCTGCCGGACAGGATCTCCTGGTGCGACTGGCCGGCCCAGTCGTAGCCGAAGCCCTGCGGCAGGTCGTTCTCGACGATGTGCTGCATCGCATCCATCGCCTCGCCGGAACTGCGGCCCGGCGCCTGCGAACCGACGATCTCCACCGCGGCGAAGCCGTTGTAGCGGGTCAGCGAGGGCTCGGCGACGGTCCATTCCGAGGAGACGACGTTGCTCAGCGGGATCATCCGCGGCACGCCGTTCGCGCCAGCGCTGCCCTGCGCCGGGGTGTAGAAATGCGCGAGCGACTCCTCGCCGGTGCGGAACTGCGCATCGGCCTGCATCGTCACGCGCTTGACGCGCCCGCCCTGCACGAAGTCGTTGACGTACACCGGCGCCAGCATCAGCTGGATCGCGCTGTAGATGTCGCCGACAGACAGGCCCATCGCCTGCGCCTGCACGCGGTCCACGTCCAGCTTCAGCTGCGGCGAGGGCGCCAGCGTGTTCGGGCGCACGCCCACCAGCACCGGATTCTCCGCCGCCTTGCCGAGCAGCGTGCCCATCGCCTGCGCGAGCGCCGCGCGGCCCGCGCCGCTGCGGTCCTGCAGGTACATGTCGAAGCCGCCGAACGCGCCCAGGCCGTTCACCGTCGGCAGGTTCAGCACGAAGACCTGCGCCTCGCGGATGCCGAACAGGGCCATGTTCGCGTTCTGGATGAACTCGCTGGCCGTGACCTTGCGCTCGCTCCAGGGCTTGAGCTTGATGAACGCCATGCCGACGTTCTCGCCCTGGCCGACGAAGCTGAAACCCGCGACCTGCATCATGCCGTCGAAGCCTTCCTGCTTCTCGATCGCGTGGCGCATCTCCTCGAACACCGCGTCGGTGCGGCGCAGCGTCGCGCCCGGCGGCAGCTGCACGATCGCCAGCGCGTAGCCCTGGTCCTCCTCGGGCAGGAAGCTGCCGGGCATCTTCCAGAACAGGAAGCCGCACAGCAGCGCCAGCGCCGCGAACACCGCCATCCAGCGCGGCGCGTGCCGCACGGCGACTCCGATGTGCCGCACGTAGATCGTGGACAGGCGGTCGTACACCCGGTTGAAGCGGCGGAAGATCGGGTTGCGGCTGTCCTGGTGGCCGGTCGGCTTGAGCAGGTTCGCGCACAGCGCCGGGGTGAAGCCGAGCGCGAGGAAGGCCGAGAACACCATCGCCATCGCGATCGTCAGCGCGAACTGCTTGTAGACCGCGCCGGCGCTGCCGGCCTGCAGCGCGCTGGGCACGAACACCGCCGCCAGCACCACGGTGATCGCGATCACCGCGCCGCTGATCTGGTGCATCGCCTTGATCGTGGCCTCGTAGGGCGACAGGCCCTCCTCGGTCATGATGCGCTCGACGTTCTCGATCACGACGATCGCGTCGTCCACCACGATGCCGATCGCCAGCACCATGCCGAACAGGCTGAGCTGGTTGATCGAGAAGCCGATGATGTACATGCCCAGGAACGTGCCGAGCAGCGCGACCGGGATCACCAGCGTCGGGATCAGCGTGGCGCGGATGTTCTGCAGGAACAGCAGGATCACCAGGAACACGAGGACCATGGCCTCGATGAGGGTCTTGATCACTTCCTCGACCGAGATCCGCACGAAGTCGGAGCTGTCGTACGGCGAGAACCACTTCACGCCCTGCGGGAAGCTGGGCTGCAGCTGGTCCATGCGCGTCTTCACCGCCGCCGCCACCGCCAGCGCGTTCGCGCCCGGCGCCAGCTGCACGGCGAAGCCGGCCGCCGGCTGCCCGTTCCACTTCAGGTCGAAGCCCTGCGCCGAGCCGGACAGCTCGATGCGCGCGACGTCCTTCAGCCGCACCGCCGCGCCCGAGGCTTCGGTGCGCAGCAGGATCTGCTCGAACTCCTCCGGCGTGGAGAAGCGGCCTTCCGCCGACACCGACGCGGTGATCATCTGCGTCTCGGGCGAAGGTTCGCCGCCGATCGAGCCCGCCGAGAACTGCACGTTCTGGCCGCGCACCGCCTGCAGCACCTGCGAGGCCGACAGGCCGTAGGCGCGCAGCTGGTCCGGGTTCAACCAGATGTGCATCGCGTACTCGCCGCCGAACAGCTGCGCGCTGCCGACGCCGGGCACGCGCGAGATCTGGTCGAGCACGCGCGAGGCGATCAGGTCGGACAGTTCGTCCTTGCCGATCGCCGGGTTGCTCGAGATCAGCGACACCACCATCAGGAAGCCGGAGTTGGCCTTCTGCACGGTGACGCCCTGCTGCACGACCTCGGTGGGCAGGCGCGGCGTGGCCTGCGACACCTTGTTCTGCACCTGCATCTGCGCGGTGTCCGGGTCGGTGCCCGGCTTGAAGGTCAGGTTGATCGACGCGCCGCCGCTCGAGCTCGACGAGGAGCTGAAGTAGTCGAGGTTGTCGATGCCCGTGAGCTGCTGCTCGATGATCTGCGTGACCGCCTTCTCGGTGGTCTCGGCGTCGGCACCCGGATAGCCTGCGTTGACCGAGACCTGGGTCGGCGCGATGTTCGGATAGGACTCGACGCCCAGGCTGCGGATCGACAGGCCGCCGGCGATCACGATCAGGATCGCGATCACCCAGGCGAAGACCGGATGGTCGATGAAATAGCGGGACATGGATCAGCCTCCGGTCTTGGCGGCCGGCGCGGCCTGCTTCGCCGGCGCGGCGCCGGGCTTGCCGCCGGCGCCCTGCGCGGCATCACCCGCCGCCGGCACGGCCTTGGCCGGCATGCCGACCTGCACCCGCTGCAGCCCGGACACGATCACCTGGTCGCCATCGGCGACGCCGCTGCTCACCACCCAGTCGCTGCCCTGCTGGCGCGCGGTGACGACGTCCTTGCGCGCGACCTTGCCGTCCTTGCCGACGACCAGCACGTACGCGCCCTGCGGGTCGCGCTGCACGGCCACCTGCGGCACCAGGAACGCGGCGTGCTCCTGGCCGAGCACCGCGCGCAGGGTCACGAAGGTGCCCGGCAGCAGCACGCCGTCGGGGTTGGCGATGCGCGCGCGCAGCTGCACCGCGCCGGTGGACGGATCCACCGTGTCGCCGGAGAAGTCGAGCGTGCCGGCGCGATCGTACGGCGTGCCGTCGGGCAGCAGCACCTGGATGCGCGAGGCGCCGGCGGCCGCCGGCGCGAGCTTGCGGATGTTCGCCAGTTCCGCGACGCCCACCGAGAAGTCGATGTACATCGGGTCGAGCTGGTCGACGGTGGTGAGCAGCGTGGCGTCGCCCTGCCCGACCAGCGCGCCCTCCGTGACCTGCTGCTTGCCGGCGCGGCCGCTGATCGGCGCGCGTACCGTCGCATAGCCGAGGTTGATCTGCGCCGCCTGCAACGCCGCGCGCGCCGCCTGCACCGCGGCGGCGCTGGTGCGCTCGGCGGCGACGGCGTTGTCGTAGTCGGCCTGGGAAATGAATTTCGCGCCGATCAGCCCGCGCGCGCGCTCGGCGGCGGCGTGGGAGTTGGCGGCGTTGGCCTGCGCCTGCGCCAGGGCCCCCTGCGCCTGCGCGACGGTGGCGGAGAGCTGGGCGGGATCGATCTGGAACAGCACCTGCCCCTTGCGGACGTCCGTGCCTTCCTCGTACAGCCGGCGCTGCAGCACGCCCGGCACGCGCGCGCGCACGTCGGCACTGCGGAATGCGGACAATCGGCCGACGGCTTCCTTGGCGATCGGCACGTCGCCCTGCTGCATCACCACGACGCCGACTTCCGGCGGGGGCATGCCGCCACCGGGACCGCCCTGCGCGGCACCCTCCTGCTTCGAGCAGGCGCCAGCGGCGAGGAACGCGGTCGACAAAGCGAGCACTACGAGCGGACGGTGCATGTGCAAACCTCGTGGGAGAGGATGGGAAGAACGGAGACGGAGGCGCGAATCGGCCTGATTCCTATACCGGCGAGTCTAGCATTGACCCCCGGTCGCGCGCCGTGCCGGAAGTCGGGGTCGCCCGGTCGATGAGACGCCGGGCGGGGCGATGGTTGCCGCCCCGCGGCTCAGGGCCTGAGATCGAGCCGCGCGGCCAGTGCGGCCGGATCGGGCGCGGCCTGCCAGGGCAGCCAGCCGAGGCAGGGCGCGGGCAGCCTGGCCGCCAGCAGGGCCCGGTTTTCGTCGATCCGCAGCATCGCCGGGTCCACGCCGCTGCCGATCCAGCCGACCAGCCGGCAGCCGTCTGCGGCGATGGCGCGGGCGCTGAGGATCGCGTGGTTGAGGCAACCCAGGCGCAGGCCCACGACCAGCACGACCGGCAGCTGCAACGCGCGCACCAGGTCCGCCTGCATGAGATCGGTCGCCAGGGGCGCGGCCCAGCCGCCCACGCCTTCGACGACCACCGCATCGGCCTCCGCGGCGAGGCGCGCGTACGCCTCGCGCATCGGCGCCAGGTCCACGGCGATGCCGGCTTCGCGCGCGGCGATCTCCGGTGCCAGCGGCGCGGGCAACGCATACGGATTGACGTCCCCGTATGCCGGGCGCGGATCGCTCGCCGCCTGCAGCGCCAGCGCGTCCTCGTTGCGCAGCCCGGCGGGCGTCGACTCGCAGCCGCTGGCCAGCGGCTTCATGCCGACGGCGCGCAGGCCGCGCGCGCGCAGGGCATGCAGGAGCGTGCAGCTCGACAGCGTCTTGCCGATGCCGGTATCCGTGCCGGTGACGAACACGCCGCCGGCCCATGCGTCGCGGTGCGCGTCGGCGCTCATGCGCGCGCCTCCTCGCGCTCCGCGCGGCGGCGCGCGACATGCACCGCGACGCCGGTGAGCGCCATCAGCGAATACGCGAACCCGGAGAAGCCGGACAGGCCCGGCTGCCCCGCCAGCGCGCACGCCGCGATCAGCAGCAGCGCCAGCGCCCCCGTCGCAGGGATCATCCATTGCGCCGCGATCGCGCCGCGCAGCGCGATGCGCTCGTCGCGATCCAGGCCCAGCGCGTCGCGCATGCGCCATGCGTGGCGATACAGCGCGACCACGACGAAGCCGAGCGTGGTCCAGGCGACCGCGTAGGCGAGGAACAGCAGCTGCAGGTCGCGCGCGTCGCGGATCGCGATGCCCATCGGCAGCCAGCCGTGGGTGATCCAGCCGAAGAACGCGGTGAAGATGATCCGCAGCGGATACACGTACACCAGCACCAGGAACACCAGCAGCAGGCTCAGCAGCACGCTGCGCCCGTCGTCGAGCCCGTAGCGCCGGCTCCAGTCGGCGTGCTGCCACCACAGCATCGCCAGCAGCGAGAAGCTCGCCGCGAAGGCCGGCACGCCCTTGAGCGCCTCCACCAGCGCCTGCGCGCTGTCCGGCATGGCGTTGAAGGAGATCACCAGCAGCGTCACCGCAAAGGCGAACGCTGCGTCGACGAACGCCTCGATGCGGGTCACTTCCCGCCCACGCTCGAATTTCCCGGCCATGGCAGCCCCTCCCGAGGCCCCATGGTAGCCGGGTTACACTGGGCGGCATGAGCTTCCATGCGTCCGCCCTCACCGGCAGCAAGCCGGAACAGTACGCCCAGCTGCTGGAGCAGGCGCGCGCGCTGCTGCACGGCGAGCGCAACCCGGTGGCCAACGCGGCCAACCTCAGCGCCCTGCTGTGGCACGCGCTGCCGCGGCTGAACTGGTGCGGCTTCTACCTGTACGACGGCACCGAGCTGGTGGTCGGCCCGTTCCAGGGCCTGCCGGCCTGCGTGCGCATCCCGCTGGGCAAGGGCGTGTGCGGCACCGCGGCCGCGACGCGCCGCACGCAGCTGGTCCGCGACGTCGATGCGTTCGACGGCCACATCGCCTGCGATTCCGCGTCGCGGTCGGAATGCGTGGTGCCGCTGTTCGCCGCCGACGGCGCGCTGGTGGGCGTGCTCGACCTCGACAGCCCCGACCTCGCGCGCTTCGACGAAGAGGACGCGGCGGGCCTGGAAGCGATCGCCGCCGCGTTCCTGGACGCCATCGCATGAGCCCCGCGCCGCCGCGCCTGCGCAACATCGGCCCGAAGTCCGCGGCCTGGCTGCGCCAGGTCGGCTTGCGCACGCTCGACGACCTCGCGGCCGCCGGCCCGGTCGACGCCTACATGCGCGTGCGCCGCGCCGGCTTCCGCCCGGGCCTCAACCTGCTGTACGCCATCGAGGGCGCGCTCAACGACACGCACTGGCAGGACGTGCCGGATGCGCGGCGCGCCGAACTGGTCGCGGCCGCCGAAGCCGCGATCGCGCTGCTGCCGCCGCCGCGCGGGCGCCCCGCCGCCGCGCCGGTCACGACCACGCACATGGAATCCGATGCGGACGATGCGTCGCTGCTGCCGGACGATTCCCGCGAGGACGTCGACGGCGACGCGCACTGACGCGCGACGATCCCGTACAATCGATCCCGCTTCGCGGTGACCCGGCGGCGTCCTGCCCACGGGTTGAAACGGGAAGCCGGTGGCGCCGCACCCGATGCGGCCATCCCGGCACTGCCCCCGCAACGGTAAGCAAGGCAAGGCGCGGCATCCGCCACTGTGCACGGCACGGGAAGGCGCCACGCCCGGGAGGCTCTCCTCCCCCTTGCGAGTCCGGAGACCGGCCACGGAGCAGACTGGTTGCGGCGCGGAGGGCGCTGCGGCGGCGATGCCGTCCCATCGTTCGCGCGCCCGCTGCATGCGCCCGATGCCTCCGGCCCTCGCTTCCGCCCATCGTCCCCCGGCCGCGGCTTCCCGCCCTGTTCTGCGCGCGCGGGTGTGCGCGCTGGAGACCGACGATGCAAACGATGTCCTGCAATCCCCCGATGCGCGCCCCGGCGCGCGCCGTTCCCGCCCGTGCCGTCCGTACGCCGGCGATGCTGCCGCTGGCGTTGCTGCTGGCACTTCCCTTCCACGCCGTGGCGCAGTCGGCGCGGCCTGCCGGCGATGCCACCGACCTCGGCGACGTGGTGGTCACCGGCACGCGCACCGCGATCACCGCCGACCAGTCGCTGGCCGCGATCGAGGTGATCGGCCGCGACGAGATCGAACGCAGCCAGGCGCACTCGCTGCAGGACCTGCTGCGCGGACGCGCCGGCATCGATCTCGCCAACCAGGGCGGCCGCGGCAAGGTCTCGACTTTGTTCATGCGCGGCACCGAATCCGACCACACCCTGTTCCTCATCGACGGCGTGCGCGTGGGCTCGGCCACGTCCGGCCTCACCGCGCTGCAGGACCTGCCGCTCGAACTGATCGAGCGCGTCGAGATCGTCCGCGGCCCGCGCTCGAGCCTGTACGGCAGCGAGGCGATCGGCGGCGTCATCCAGGTGTTCACGCGCGGCGGCGGCCAGGGCACGCACGTGCGCGCGCACGCCGGCGTCGGCGGCCATGGACTGCGCGAAGCCGGCGCGGGCCTGGACAGCGGCGGCATGCTGTCGGACGGCGTACGCGGATGGTTCGGCATCGACGCCAGCCACCAGTCCGACGACGGCATCAACGCCTGCCGCGGCCTCGCCACGCCTTTCTTCGCCGGCTGCGGCATGGACCATCCGGATCCCGACCGCGACGGCTATCGCAACAACGCGGTCTCGCTGCGCGGCGGCCTCGACGTCGGCGACGCGTGGAAGGCGGACGTGCACGCGCTGCGGGCCGACGCGCACAGCGAGTACGACGGCGATCCCGCGTGGGGGCTGCCCGACAACTCGGACACGATCCAGCAGGTGGTCGGCGGCCGTGTCCGTTATTCGGGGAAGCGCGCCGCCGTGCAGTTCAGCGCCGGGCGCAACACCGACAGCTCCGACAACTTCATGGGTGCCGCGCCGACCGACCGCTTCGCCACCCACCGCGACAGCGCGGGACTGCAGGCCGACGTCACGCTGGCCCCGGGCCGACTGCTCACCGTCGGCACCGACTGGTCGCGCGACAGCGGCGGCGTGCAGGGCGGCTTCAGCGCGTTCGACGCGTCGCGCCACGATCGCGCGGGGTTCGCCCAGTTCCAGGGCGCGTTCGGGCGCCACGATGTGCAGGTCTCCGCGCGCCACGACGACAACAGCCAGTTCGGCGGACACGACACCGGCAGCATCGCCTGGGGGATGGATGCCGCGCACGGGCTGCGCTTCACCGCGAGCTCCGGCAGCGCGTTCAAGGCGCCCAGCTTCAACGAGCTGTACTTCCCCTTCTACGGCAACCCCGGCCTGGCGCCGGAAACGTCCCGCAGCACCGAGTTGGGCGTCGCGCAGAAGCGCGCCGGCTGGCGCTGGCGACTGGATGCCTACCGGACCACGGTCGACGACCTGATCGTGTACGACCCGACGATCTTCGTGGCCAACAACATCGAGCGTGCGCGCATCCGGGGTGCGGAGCTGGGCGCCGGCGCGACGCTGGCAGGCTGGGAGCTCGATGCCCAGGCCACGTTCATGGACGCGCGCAACCAGAGCGCCGCCGCGTACGACAAGCTGCTGCCGCGCCGATCGCGCCGCAGCGCGCGGATCGACGCGGACCGTGCGCTGGGCGCCTGGCGGGTGGGGGCGAGCGTGGTGGCGCAGGGGCGTCGCTTCGACGACGTGCAGAACGCGATCCCCATGGGCGGCTACGCGACGCTGGACCTGCGCGTGGAGCGGATGCTGGGGGCGGGCTGGACCCTGCAGGGCGGGCTGCGCAACGCCTTCGACCGCGCCTACGAGACCGCGGCGTTCTATCGCCAGCCCGGCCGCGAGTGGAGCATTACCCTGCGCTACGCGCCGCGCTGACGCACCGGCCGGCGGGACCTCCACTGTCCCGCCGGCCCCAAGCCAAGGCGCCGCGGCGGTTCAGCGCTTGCGGTCGCCGCGATCGCCGTGCCCGGGCTTCGATTCGGCCTGCGCGTGCTGGCGGCGATCCTGCGCCAGCGACCGGCCGACGTCGTCGCTTTCCTTGAACTGGCCCTGTTCGTCGCGCCGCACGTAGCGCTTGTCGCCGGGATGGGGTTCGATGAGTTCGCGTTTCGACATGGCATCGCCTTCGCAACGGGGAGGAGATGCGATCGTTAACGCAGGGCCCATGAACCGCGCGCGAAAGGCCGCTGAATGGAGGCCGCGCGCACGCGCATTCACGGCGGCTCCATGGCCCCCGCACGACAGTGTGCCAACCCATTCCGGAGCAGAGACATGGCACGCGACATCCTCAAGACCCTGAAGGCCGAACACGACGAGATCCGCGACCTGTTCGAACAGCTGAACGGCACCACCGACCGCGCCGAGAAGACGCGCGCGCAGCTCCTGGCGAAGATCGACCAGGGCCTGCTGCCGCATGCGAAGTGGGAGGAGGCGGTGTTCTATCCCGCGTTCCGCGAGCGCGCCGAGCGCGACGGGCAGAAGACCTGGGCCGAAGCCGTCGAGGAGCACCGCGCCGTCGAGCAGACGGTGATGCCGGACGTGCACCAGGCCGAAGTCGGCACGCCGGAGTTCGCCGGCCGCGCCAAGGTCTTCGGCGAGTTCGTCGAGCACCACGCGAAGGAAGAAGAGTCGACGATGTTCAAGATGGCGCGCGAACTGTTCAGCGCCGAGGAACGCGCCGCGCTCGACGAGCAGTACGAAGCCTGGAAGCAGTCCGACGAAGGCATGGCTGCCGTTGCCGAAGCCGCGGCCCTGACCGGCGCGGATGCGGCGCTGGGCAGCCAGCGGATGCAGTAACCGCCGCGCGCGGGACCGGCGGCGCCCGATGAGCACGCAAACCCTCCGCCGGCCCGCGCTGCTGCTGATCGACTTCATCAACCACTTCGATTTCCCCGGCGGCGCCGCGCTGGGCCGCGCGACGCGCCGCATCGTGCCGGCGGTGCTGCGCCTGCGCGAGCGCTTCGACCGCGCCGGCCACCCGGTGATCTACGCCAACGACAACTGGATGCAGTGGCAAGGCGGCTTCGCCGACCTCGTGGCCGCGTGCCGCGAGGCCGGCGGCGATTCGGGCTACGTCGCGGAGAGGCTGGCGCCGTGCGAAGGCCACTATTACGTGCTGAAACCCAAGCACTCCGCGTTCCTGTGCACCGCATTGCCGGTGCTGCTGCACCAGCTGCGCGTGGACGGGCTGGTACTGGCGGGCGTGGCGACGGATTCGTGCATCCTCGCGACCGCGCTCGAGGCGAACATGCGCGAGTACCCGGTGTGGGTGCCGCGCGACTGCACCGCGGCGATCAACTCTGGCCACAAATCCCGAGCCCTTGAGCTGGTGAGTCAAACAACGAAGGCCCGCATAACAGGCTCGGCTGCCACATCCAGCTGGCTTAGATCCTAGTGAATGCGTTGTTGAGCAAACAAGTCTTCCCACTGTGCACCGACGTGATTCAGTGCCTCGCAAAGTGGTGGTGCAAGCGCGAAAACGGCGTCAGTAATCTCTGGGCAATCGTGCTTCAAGGATAGCCAGACCGCCAACGCCAAGATGCCGGAACGATCCAGTTCAGACGACACGGAGACCCCATCCATCGGGCGACATATTCTCATTATTTTCAACGACATACGGTTCGGCCACGTATACACATATGGCAGCAGCCCTCGACAGCGCCGAGGGGGACGCCCTATCTTGCTCGCGCCAGACATTCGAGCTGAGCTGCATGGGAAAGGCTTTCACTGACACCACGACCTTCTTGCCAGTCGTCCAAAAGTTGCGCTATGAGCAGCTGACTGTTGCAGAACTAGACTCGCTATTCCAACGGAACCATGAGATGACGTTGGGAGTCCTCTTGCCTGGTTTACCCAGGAACTCATACGTTTTACACCTACGCAAGCAGGGTAGTGCCTACGAACTGCTAGATCTACTGGTGACCGATGGTCAACACAAGGTTTTGGCGACAATCGCCAATACCGAACTTTTAGTCGAAGCTATGAAGCATTATTGCGGCGCCAAGTCTTCCGAGCGTGCGCAAATCTTCTTTCGGCAAATCGCTGCCTCATTTAGATCAGTTTCGCCAGAAGTACCGTCTCTATGTCCTTAGCCGCATGAAAAGCGCGTCCTTGATTCGAGGGAGATCGCTATCGGGCTTTTTCCCTTCGTCAATAAGTTGCGCCATTCCATCGCTAGGCGCGAAAACGGCCCATTCTAGTTTTGGTGAGAGGAAGATATACCGATCCTCTGAGGACTGGCCCCTTTTGGCGCTAACGTAGCTAACCGGATTAGGACCCGCTATCAGATATATCTTGCGCCCTTCAATTGCTGCGTGTCCAAGCTCGCAACAGGTCTTTGGATACTCCTTCACTTGGCGCGAAGAAATCGAGGTAGCTCCAATAAAGTCGCAAACGTCGGTAAATGTCTCGCGCAAGCTCAAGGCGATCGCCCTAGCCTTAAACTCTGCGTACTGCTTGTACTCATCGCTTAATTGCTGCGCAGCAGGCAGATCGTTCGGAAGGCCCTCTGGAAGTTGAATGCGCATCAACTTGCCATAGTTACCTTCTTCGGCTTTGAATCCCAAGTCAGCTGCAATTACGGGAGAGCGCAGGTCAAACGCCTTCTCTCGTGAAACTCGCGTACCGCTGAGCCATCCATAGTCTCGAATCCTCGCGATGTTCCAAGCGCTAAAGACTCCTATCTCGTGAATCTTAGGAAACGTCAAAGCAACTCCGTCGCTCACTTCGGAAGCCCAGCCCCAGATTAAAATCACCAAAAAGTCTCGTCCTTCGCGAATTTCCGAAAGATTGACATCAAGATTCGCCGACTTTTCCTCCGCCGCTGTATGCAGGGCTTTCACTTCTAGGCCAGCGAAATTCTCAAATCTTGGATCACGCAAGATTAGATCTGGAAACGAGTTCCAAAGGACGTTGGAAATTGTGTAACCACTAGCGCCATTGGCAAGAAGAGAGCTCATTTCATAGGCCAAGGCATACTCTAGAAGAGTTGAAACTCTTCCGCGCGTGTCCGTAAGATGTCGCGCCCCCTTTGGAGGGTGTTCGGTCGACTGCCTTGTTGTGAGTACTTTCGAGATCCCGGTGTTGACCCTCTCCCCAGCGTCCTTGCACAGTTTCTCGATCGTGATTCTTAGCTGTTCCGGTTGGGAAAACGCGTAAGTCATTTCACCACTCCCAATTATGCAAAGCGTCCTAGAAATGACTCCGCCACCCCGTCTATCGCCCGAAGTTCCATCTCATTAGCGGTCTCGTCGAGCTTTTTGGCTTCGATGCGAAGTCCCTCGTACGTTTCTTTCGTCTTCGCAAATGCGTCTTTAAACGCTCGTTGATGCTCACGAGGCGGAACAGGCAATCTCACGGAAAGAAGATCCTTTAGCGCGAGACGAGGCCTGCCAATACCCGCAATCAAATGAATGATCTGTCCGTACACTTGGTCCGAACGCAAAAGAATTGACAACAACCCAAGGTCAATAACAGGAAACCCATCATCAGCAGCTTTCGGCGTTAACACCACACACTCCGCCGATGCGTAACCAGGGGAATCAAATTCGATGGCAGCGGCCTTGCGCAGGTTGGGGCGCATCTTTGCGAATAACAGATCTCCCCTGTAATACCGCTTAACTGAACTCTTTAAGGAGTTCCCAGAGACGATGACCTGTTTAACCTGACCTACTCGAGGAGCAATATGTGCTAACCCCGTATAGGGTATCGACTGGTCAGGGAAATCCACGGAAGGAACAAAGCTCTCGTTCCTAACGTCACAAAGTTCGGCGAGGGTCTTTAGCGGGTATCTGCATTGCTGTAATCCGATTTGAGCCGACATTCGTGACGGGTGGTGGAACTTGAAGTCAAGCCTGTTATCACCGTCCCTTAGCGAGGCTGGTCGCACGTCCGACAAGTATATTGAGTCGTCCGTCCCTTGGTCCAGTTGGCCAAACTCCGAGAACCTGCGCCAAGCTTCAAGGATTCTCGGCAGGTCGCTTACAACACTTGGCGAGCCATCCTCGTCGTACTCAATTTCTGGGTCGCCATTTGGCTTGCGACCGACACTTTCCGCGGCCGCAAAAAATGTCATTTGCTTTGACGCTTTATTTGCATTCGACGTCTTTTTGAGAATCAAGATGGACGTATTGACGGACGCATAAGGCATAAATGCTGTCTCAGGCAAGCTAATCACAGCCAGCAGATCTGCCTGAGCCAAAATTAGCTCCCGGACATCTCTACTTGAAGGCAGCGAAAGCACACCCTCGTCAATGACGATTGCGAGCACACCGCCGTCTTTGAGCATCGACAGGCACTTTTCAACGAACAGCACGCCTCTACGTCGTGATGTCTTTCCCTTGCCCAAAATGTACTGCTCGAGATCCTTCCGCTCGGTGAAGTCGCTTCCGAAAGGGGGATTTGTGATGATCGCTTCGAAGGTTCGGTGATACTTTCTCCCAGCCTCACCCAAACTTCCGCCGTTACTTAGGCAATCGACTTGAAAGTTCGTGGCGCCGTGGATTAGCAGATTGATTCCAGTAACCCACGCCAATCGGTCATCTATTTCCAAACCGACAATTTTCTTTGTCGGGATACCTTGCTTGCAAAGCTCAACCAGAAATCCGCCGGTCCCACATGCGGGGTCGCACACGCTGCGGTTAAGGTTAGGTGCCATCAACCCCACCATGAATTGGACCACGGCCGCCGGCGTGAAGAATTGTTGGTTGTCACCCTTATCAAAGGTGTTCTTAATCATCTCCTCATAGGCCAGGCCTTTGACGTCCTGTTTTGAACCAAGGAGGTCTACGGATGCCAGAGCCTTTGCTGCTGCAACCAGCGCGGCGTTCGACAACTTGATTGCGGAGAACCTCTCGGGAAAAACTTCCGGCCGATCCTTCGCAGCTTGATTGAATTCGCCCTTTAGTCGCTTGGCATACTTCGCATCAGTTTCATGGGCTGACTGGCTGAACTCGGCGGATCGCTGCATTCGCTCGAAGTGCAGCTTCAGAAAAATCAGCTTCGTCGTTTCGTCAAACCGTTCAACGATGCTGCTGCTGCCGTCACTATCTCGGATGATCTTGTGTATCCGCGCCAAAATTCTCTTCGTTTCACGATCGCTAGTGCCTCCGTCGCTCCCGCCAGCCCCTACTTCCGCTGTGGCGGGAGTTTCACTCGCACGCTCAAGGAGCGCCTGGACGTCCGCAAGGTGGTAAGAGCGATAATTGTTTGCCGGGTCGCGGAACGGACGGAGCTTCCCTGACCGGTCCCAGTTCCTCAGGGTCTCCTTTGTGACACCGAGGATGCTCGCAGCCTCGGCGAGAGAGATTTTCATATTTTTATATGGTTTGAAGGTTGCTAAACCTTATAAACCTGCCAATCATCGACTGTCAATATGGCTAGTCGGGCAGCACCAGCGTCACGCAAAGCCCGCCGCCGTCGCGGTTGACGAGCGAGATGCGACCGCCATGCGCCTCAGCGATCTCGCGCGCCAAGGCGAGCCCCAGCCCGGTCCCGTGGCGCTTGGTGGAATAGAACGGCAGCAGCGCGTTCGCCAGGACGGCATCGTTCATGCCGCTGCCCCGGTCCAGCACGTCGAGGCGCCAGCTGGCGCCGGCGCGGCGCAGGGCCAGCTTGACCTCGCCGGGCGGCGAGCCCGACTCGTGCGCGTTCTTCAGCAGGTTCAGCAGCGCCTGCTCCACCTGCGCCTGGTCGAAGCGGCCCATGCGGTCGTCGTTGCCGCCCTCGGCCACGAACGGCACCTGGCTCTGCAGCTGGGCGATGAAGCGCTTCCAGGGCACCGGCTCGCTGCGCGGGGACGGCAGCTTGGCGAAGTGCGCGTAGTCGCGGATGAAGCCCTCGAGGTGGCGGGCGCGCTCCTCGATGGTCGCCAGCGCGTTCGGCAGGCGTTCGAGCTGGCCGCGGCGCAGCAGCTCCGCGCCGGAATGCGCCAGCGAGGCGATCGGCGCCAGCGAGTTGTTGAGCTCGTGGCTGATCACCCGGATCACCTTCTTCCAGGTCTGCACTTCCTGCCGCCGCAGCTCGGCGGTGAGCTGGCGCAGCAGCACCAGCTCGTGGCGGCGGCCGTTGAGGCGGAAGTGGCGGCGCGCGAGGTGGTACACCTCCTCTTCGTCGGCCTCGCCCACGCTGAACATGCCGTCGCCGCCGCGGTCGAAGGCTTCGCGCAGCGCTTCGTGGCTGCGCGCGAGCAGGCTGTCGAAGGACTGGCCCTCGAGCTTGTGGCCGTCGCCGAGCAGCTTGCGCGCGGCGAGGTTGGCGTGGACGACGCGGCGCGCAGGGTCCACCAGCAGCATCGCCACCGGCGTGTTCTGCACCATGGTGTCGAGCAGCAGCTCGCGCTGCACCAGGCTCAGGCGCTGCGCGCGCAGCGCGGCGCCGAGCGCGTTGTGGCTGGCGACGAGTTCGCCGAGCTCGTCGCGCCCGTCCCAGCGGACGCCGAACGCGAAGTCGCCGTCCTCGTAGCTGGCCACGCTCCCGGCCAGTGCGCGGAACAGCGACTGCATCGGTGCGAACGCGCGGCGCACGTGGTAGACGAGCAGCGGCGCGAGCGCGGCCACGGCCGCCAGCGCCGACCACACCGGCCGCAGCCAGTGCGCCAGCACCACCGCGAGCGACGCGGCGGCCACCAGGTAGACGAGCGCCAGCCCGGTGAACTGCAGGCTGAGCGGGATGCGCTGGCGCAGCTTCGGCATGGTCGATCCGTGGCCTGGGTCAGTCGGCGCCGGCGGCGCCGCTGCGGGTGATGCCGTGGCGCTCCATGCGCCGGTACAGCGCCTGGCGCGAAAGGCCGAGGTCGGCGGCGGCGGCCGCGAGCACGCCGCCGTTGCGCTCCAGCGCGTCGAGGATCGCGGCTCGGTCGGGCTCGGCCGGGCCGCCCGCGCCCGCATCGCCGCCAGGTCCGTCGCCGATCGCCCCCGCGGGCACCGCTGCCGCGGCCTCGGGCAAGCCGAGGTCCGCCGCCGCGATCTCCGCGCCGCGCGCGAGCAGCGCCGCGCGCTGGACGGCGTTGCGCAGTTCGCGCACGTTGCCTGGCCAGCGATGCGCGAGCAGCGCGCGCGACGCGCCGTCGGACAGCCGCTTGCCGTCCGGAAGGAAATGGCGCGCGAGCGGCAGGATGTCGTCGGGGCGCTCGGCGAGCGGCGGCAGGCGCAGCTCGATCGCGTTGAGGCGGTAGTAGAGGTCCTCGCGGAACTGTCCCGCGCGGATCAGCGCCGGCAGGTCGGCGTTGGTGGCGCTCACCACGCGCACCTTGACCTGCTGCTCGCGGTTGCTGCCGAGGCGCTGGAAACGGCCGGTCTCGAGCACGCGCAGCAGCTTCACCTGCCCCGCGGGCGGCAGGGTCCCGACCTCGTCGAGGAACAGCGTGCCGCCGTCGGCGGCCTCGAACTTGCCCTCGCGCGATTTCGACGCGCCGGTGTAGGCCCCCGCCTCGGCGCCGAACAGTTCGGCTTCGATCAGGTCGGCGGGGATCGCGCCGCAGTTGAGCGCGACGAACGGCCCGTTCCGCACCGCGGAGTTCGCATGCAGGATCTCGGCGATCTTCTCCTTGCCGGCGCCGTTGGGCCCGGTGACCAGCACCGGCAGCTCCGAGCGAGCCACCTGCCCCGCCAGCGCGAGCACGCGCTCGCTGGCGGCGTCGGCGAACACGAAGCCGCGCAGGTCGAGGTCGCGCTCGAGCGCGTCGCGCCGGCGCTGCTCGCGGCCCTGCGCCTGGGCGAGCGCGCGCCGCGTCTCGGCGAGTTCCAGCAGGTTGTTGACGCTGGCGAGCAGCTTGCGGTCGTCCCAGGGCTTGGCGAGGTAGTCGGCGGCGCCGGCCCGCACGAGTCCGACGGCGGCTTCGAGGTGCGTCCACGCCGTGAGCAGGATCACCGGCAGGTCCGGGTGCGCCTCGCGGATGCGCGCGAACAGCGCCGCGCCTTCCTCGCCCGACGTGGTGTCGGCGCGGAAGTTCATGTCCTGCACGACCAGGTCCACGGGCTCGCGGGCGAGGATCGCCAGGCCGTCCTCCGGCGTGGTCGCCGCGCGGGTGGCGATGTCGTGCAGGGAGAACAGCGTCTCCAGCGCGGTGGCGACCGCGGGGTTGTCGTCGATGACGAGGATCGTGGGCATGGCGTCCTTATACCGTCCCGGGCGGGCGCCGTGCAGCGCCCGCCCGCGACTTCGCGCTCAGCCCGCGCGCAGCAGGTCGCCGATGCGCCCCAGCGCGAGGAACGGCGCCAGCAGCAGCACCAGCAGCAGGGTCAAGGGATCGTCCATGGCTTCGCTCCCGTGGTTCAGACGCTGCGCGTCGCGACGGCCGGCGGCACCGCCGCGGCGCGCCGCGCCGGGCCGAGCACCGACAGCTGCCCCAGCACCCACAGCACCACCGCGCCGGCCGGCAGGTACAGCGCCGGCAGCCGCGGCAGTTCCGCCTTCGACATCATCAGCTGGTTGAGCCCGTAGGCCAGCAGCATGCCGATGACGATGCCCGCGGTGGCGAGGATGAAGTTCTCGGTCTGGAAGTAGCGCAGCACCTGCGCGCGGGTCGCGCCGAGCGCGCGGCGCACGCCGATCTGCTTGGTGCGCTGCTGCACCCAGAAGCTGGCCAGGCCGACGATGCCGAGCGCGGTCACCACCAGCAGGGCGACGCACACGATCACCAGCATCCAGGCCATGGCGCGGTCCTGGCGGTAGAAGTCGCCGCGCATCTCCTCCATCGTCTGCTGGTTGAGCACGATGCGGCGCGGCCCGTTCTTCTGCAGCGCCTCGACGGCGGCCTTGAGCACTTCGGCGCGACGGCCGGGCTCGGTGCGCACGAGGTAGTTGCCGCCGACGGTGTACGGCGTCCAGATCGGCAGGATCATCGAGTAGTTGTACGCCGCCGGGCCGCCCTGGTTGTTCGGGCGCGCCAGCTTGTCGACCACGCCGACGACGCGGCTGCCCTTGTCGTCGCCCCAGCTGTAGAGCGTCTTGCCGATCGGCTCCTCGCCCGGCCACAGCTTTTCGGCCATGTCGGTGGTGATGATGGCGGCCGGCACGCCGGCTTCGACGCCGGGCTTGTTGATCGTGTCCCAGTCGAGCATCTCGTCGGCGTTGAAGAAGCGGCCCTTGACCAGCTTCAGGCCCATGGTCTGCGGCAGCCTCTCGTCGCCGAGGTACACCGTGGACGAAAGCGTCTGGTGGGTCTGGTCGGGGGTCAGGTTCACCGAGCTGTTCCAGGAGCCGCCGCCGAAGGTGACCTGGTTGGTGACGCTGGCCGACTTCACGCCGGGCAGCGCGCGCAGCACCGCGAGGTCGCTGCGGGTGAGCGCCGCGGCGTTCTCGTCGGTGCCGATGCCGGTGAGCTGGATGCGGACCAGTTCGTTCTCGGCCTGGCCGGTGGGCCGCTGCATGCGGTCCAGGCGGCCGGCGATCAGGAACAGGGCGTTGCAGATGATCGCGCAGCTCAGCGCGATCTCGAGCACGATCAGCGCGGAGGCGGTCTTGTGCCGGCGCAGCGTGGAAAGGATGGGGCGCAGTTCCATGGGGTTTCTCCGGAAAGGGGCGCGCGTTACTGCGACTTGAGCTGCATGGCCGGCGTGACCTGGCAGGCCTGCCAGGCCGGCACGAGGCCGGCGAGCACGCTGGCGACGATCGCGAGCACGAAGGTGGTCAGCAGCATGGAGACGTCGAGCTGCAGGATGTCCGAGAAGCCGGTCGGCTGCTGGCGGATCGCCCACAGCCCGAGCCACGCGAGCGCGAGGCCGAGCAGGCCGCCGGCAAGGCCGACCGTGCCGGCTTCGACCAGGCACTGCGCGAAGATCGCGCGGCGCGAGGCGCCAAGCGCGCGGCGGACGCCGATCTCGCTCGAACGGCGCAGGAACTTCGCCAGCAGCAGGCCGACCGTGTTGAGCAGGCACACCAGCAGGAAGCCGAACGCCAGCCACACCTGCATGCGCACGTCGCCGGGCACGACCTTCTGGTAGTCCAGCCAGGCCATCACGTCGCGCAGGCGCACGTTGGTCGGGCGCTGGAAGCGGCCGTTGGCGCGCTGCTGGTCGGAGTAGTTGCGCAGGTACTGCAGGTACTCGCCTGCCTTCGCCGGCGATTCGAGCTCCACCCAGTACTGGATCCAGGTGCAGGGCGCGTTGACGCCGGTCTCGCCTTCGGGATCGTCGCTGGCGTTGCCGTTGTCCCAGCAGTTCATGCTGCCGTTGCGGTCGAGCTTGAGGTCGCGCGAGGTCGAGAACGGGATGTAGGCCTGCTCGGGCTCGCCGAAGCGGTTGGAATTGACGTCGAAGAACTTCGGCGCCGGCCGCCAGGCGTCGAGGACGCCGACCACGCGCATGTCGTTGCCGTTCATGCGGATCGCCTTGCCGACACTGTTCGCGCCGCCGAACACCTTGTCGTTGAGCTCCTTCGAGATCACCACCACGCGGTCGCGGCGCTGGTCCTCGGTGCCGCTCCAGCCGCCGCCGAACAGGAACGGCGTCTCGAACATCGGGAAGAAGTCGGCGCTGGTGTAGCGCGCGTCGACGTAGAAGGGATCCAGGCCGGACTTCTGCGGCTCGACCGCGACGCTGCCGCCGGTCATCATCGCCTGGCGCAGGCCGTGCTTCTGCCGCAGCAGCTCCTCCGCGTCGTAGCGCGTGACCTGGTCCTCGGGCTCCTCGCCGGCGGTGTAGCCGTTCATCGTCGCGGGATCGAGCTGCGGCGTGAACAACCGGTCGCTCTTCTGCGGGATGGGGTCGCCGCTGAGCACGTGGAAGATGGTCAGCGTGGTCATGCTCGCGCCGATGCCGAGCGCGATCGCCAGCACCATCAGCGCGGTCAGGACCTTGTTGCGCCGGAAACTGCGCAGGGCGAGGTCGAAGTAGTAGGCGAACATGCGGGCGGCCTCCTCAGCCCTGCGCTTCGGCGAGCGACGCCGACGCGAGGCGGTTCAGGCTCGGCTCGACGCTCAGGTCGGTGGCCATGCCGTCGACGATGTGCACGTTGCGCTGGGCGCGCGCCGCCAGTTCCGGATCGTGCGTCACCATCACGATGGTCGTGCCCTTGGCGTTGATGTCCTCGAGCAGCTCCATCACCCCGCGCGCCATCTGCGAATCCAGGTTGCCGGTGGGCTCGTCGGCGAGCAGCAGGCGCGGCGTGCCGGCGAGCGCGCGCGCGATCGCGGCGCGCTGCTGCTGGCCGCCCGACAGTTCCGCCGGGTAGTGCTTCATGCGCGACGCCAGCCCGACCTGCCCCAGCGCTTCCTCGATCCTGCGCTTGCGCTCGGCCGCGTTCATGCCGCGGTAGCGCAGCGGCACGTCGCAGTTGTCGAACAGGTTGAGGTCCGGGATCAGGTTGAAGCTCTGGAAGATGAAGCCGATCTTCTGGTTGCGCAGCTTCGAGCGCGCGTCGTCGGACAGGCCGCTCACGTCCTGGCCGTCGAGCAGGTAGGTGCCGCCGGTGAAGGTCTCCAGCAGGCCCGCGATGTTGAGGAAGGTGGTCTTGCCCGAGCCCGAGGGGCCGGTGACCGCGACGAATTCGCCTTCGCGCACGTGCAGGTCCAGCGCGCGCAGGGCGTGCGTCTCGACGAGTTCGGTGCGGTAGACCTTGCTGACCTGGCGCATCTCGAGCATGGGGAAATCCTCTTCGTGGTTCGTGGGTTCGTGGAATGTCAGTTGAGGACGACGCGCTCGGCGTCGTCGAACAGGTCGCTGCCGGAGACGACGATGCGGTCGCCTTCCTTCGCGCCGGAGACGATCTCGACCGCGCCGAGGCTGCTGGCGCCGGTGCGGATCGGGCGCTTGACCGCGGTATCGCCGTCCATCACGTAGGCGCTGGTGCCGCCGCCCTGCTCGAGGAACGGGCCGCGGTCGACCATCAGCACGTTGCGGCGCGTGTCGAGCAGGATCCGCGCGGACAGGCGCTGGTTCTGGCGCAGGCCGGGCGGCTGCCGGTCCTTGAAACGCAGGCGCGCGGTGACTTCGCCGTTCACGACTTCGGGCGAGACGGCGGCGACTTCGCCGGCGAACGGCTGGCCCGCGCCGCTGGCGAGCTGCGCCGGCATGCCGATGCCCAGGTCGCGCGCGAAGCTCTCGGGCACCTTGATCTCGACCTCGAACTTCGTCAGGTCCACCACGCTCAGCACCGGCGCATTGACCGCGACGTTCGCACGCTGGGCGACCTGGACCTGGCCGACCTGGCCGTCGAACGGCGCGCGCAGCGTGAGCGCGTCCACCTGGCGCTGCATCTCGGCCACCACTTCGCGCTGGCGGTCGGCGAGCAGGCGCTTGTTGCGGATGTCGAGGCCGGCGCCCTTCGACTGCAGGCCGTAGTCCTGCTGCGCGTGCTGCAGGCCGATGTCGGCGCTCTTGAGCGCGTCCTCGGAACGGGCCACGTCGATCTGCGCGACCGCGCCGCCGGCGAAGGCACGCTTGTTGCGCTCCAGGTCGCGCGCGGCGGCCTGGCGCTCGATCTGCGCCTGGTCCAGCGCCTTGCGCGCGGTCGAGCGGGCGAGCTCGGCGTCGAGCGCGGCGCGACTCGCTTCGGCCTCGACGCTGGCCAGCGTGGCCTCCTCCTGCGCGAGCTTGCTGCGCAGCTCGGGGCTGTCGATCTCGGCGAGCGCGTCGCCCTTCTTCACCACGTCGCCGGCCACCACCTTGAGCGTGACGGTGCCGCCGGCGATGGCGTACAGGGTCGGGCTGTTGGCGGCGATCACGCGGCCGTCGGCCTGGATGTCGCGCACCAGGTCGCCGCGCTTGACCTCGGCGATGCGCACGCGCGAGGCGTCGAACGAGCGGCTGCCCGCCGCCCAGCCGGAGACCAGCCAGGCGGCGAGCAGCAGCACGCCCGCCGCGATGCCGGCGAGGACGAGGGTCTGCCGGCGCTTGCGGTTGCGGGGGGCGCCGGCGCCACTGGTGGAGACGGGGCGGTCCTGGGCGGAGGTGTCGCGGATGCTCATCGGGGTCCTGTCGGGGAGGTGCGGTCCTGCCTGTACCAAAAGCAGGATGCGTGCCAACCCCAAAGCGTTGCCGCGACTGGGTTTTTCTTCGGCGTCCCCGCTGTCCGGCGTCCGCGGACACGTCCGGCGGACACGCCGGCCCGGTAAACTGGCCGGACTGCCCCCCAGGAGAACCGGTCCATGTGCGGAATCGTCGGTGCGATCGCGGATCGCGACGTGGTGCCGGTCCTGATCGAAGGCCTCAAGCGCCTCGAGTACCGCGGTTACGACTCGGCCGGCATCGCCGTGATCGACGGCGACGACGTCCGCCGGGTGCGCCGCACCGGCCGCGTCGCCGAGATGGAGGCCGCCGCCGAGGCCGAGCACTTCCACGCCCGGCTCGGCATCGGCCACACCCGCTGGGCCACGCATGGCGGCGTGACCGAGGGCAACGCGCACCCGCACATCAGCCATGGCGAGCTGGCGCTGGTCCACAACGGCATCATCGAGAACCACGAGGCACAGCGCGAACGGCTGCAGGCGCTCGGCTACGTGTTCGAGTCGCAGACCGACACCGAGGTCATCGCCCACCTGATCCACCACCACCGGCAGCGGGGCCTGTCGCTGCTGCAGGCGTTGCAGGCGGCGGTGCGCGAGCTGCACGGCGCCTACGCGCTGGCGGTGATCGACCGGCGCGACCCGGGCCGCATGGTCGCCGCGCGCATGGGCTGCCCGCTGCTGCTCGGCCTCGGCGACGGCGAGAACTTCGTCGCCTCCGACGTCTCCGCGATCGTGTCGTCGACGCGCCGCGTGATCTTCCTCGAGGAAGGCGACACCGCCGAGCTGACCCGGGACGCCGTGCACGTCTTCGACGCCTCCGGCGCGCCGGCGCAGCGCGAGGTCCACCTGTCCGACGTGTCGCTGGCCTCGCTCGAGCTCGGCCCGTACCGGCACTTCATGCAGAAGGAGATCCACGAGCAGCCGCGCGCGATCGCCGACACCATCGAGGCGCTGATGGACAACGCCGCGTTCGGCCCGGAGCTCTTCGCCGACCGCGACGGCGCGGTGCTGCGCGACATCGAGTCGGTGCAGATCCTCGCCTGCGGCACCAGCTATTACGCCGGCCTCACCGCCCGTTACTGGATCGAGGCGATGGCCGGCCTGCCGTGCGCCGTGGACATCGCGAGCGAGTACCGCTACCGCGACGTGGTCGCGAACCCGAAGCAGCTGGTGGTGACGATTTCCCAGTCCGGCGAGACGCTGGACACGATGGAGGCCCTGAAATACGCGAAGGCACAGGGCCAGGACCGCACGCTGTCGATCTGCAACGTGCCCGAGAGCGCGATCCCGCGCGCCAGCCGGCTCGTCTACTACACACGGGCGGGCGCCGAGATCGGCGTGGCCTCGACCAAGGCGTTCACGACGCAACTGGTGGCGCTGTTCACGCTGGCGGCGACGCTGGCGAAGCTGCGCGGCCGCCTCGACGACGCGCAGGAGGCCGGCTTGCTGGAAGCCCTGCGCCACCTTCCCGGCAACGTGCAGCACGCGCTGAACCTCGAACCGCAGGTCGTCGCCTGGGCCGAGATGTTCGCGCCGAAGGAACACGCGCTGTTCCTCGGCCGCGGCGTGCACTACCCGATCGCGCTCGAGGGCGCGCTCAAGCTCAAGGAAATCTCCTACATCCACGCCGAGGCCTACCCGGCGGGCGAACTCAAGCACGGCCCGCTGGCGCTGGTGGACGCGGCGATGCCGGTGGTGGTGATCGCGCCGAACGACAGCCTGCTGGAGAAGGTGAAATCCAACATCCAGGAGGTGCGCGCGCGCGGCGGCGAGATGTTCGTGTTCGCCGACGCCGACAGCAACTTCGGCGCGTCCGAGCAGGTGCACGTGATCCGCACGCCGCGCCACGTCGGCATCCTGTCGCCGATCGTGCACGCGATCCCGGTGCAGCTGCTCGCCTACCACGCCGCGCTGGCGCGCGGCACCGACGTCGACAAGCCGCGCAACCTGGCGAAATCCGTGACGGTCGAATGACGATGGGCGCATCCGGGGGCATCTCCCGGCCGCGGCCGCCTCCGCGAGGCTGAAGCCCCGGGCGCCTTGACCTTGACCCGGGGTCAGGGGGCGACAATGCGCCCATGAACATCCGAACCCACGCCCGCCCGGCAGCGATCGACCCGGTCTGCGGCATGACCGTGGACCCGGCGAAGACGCCGCCCCACGCCACCCACGACGGCGTCGACTACCACTTCTGCAGTCCGCGCTGCCGCGAGAAGTTCGTCGCCGATCCGGGGAAGTACCTCGCGCCACCCTCCGGCGCGACGGCCGCGGCCGCGGCCGCGGAGGTCGCGCCCGGCACGACCTACACCTGTCCGATGCATCCGCAGATCCGCCAGGAAAGCCCCGGCACCTGCCCGATCTGCGGCATGGCGCTGGAGCCGGAGATGCCGTCGCTGGACGACGAGGAGAATCCCGAGCTGCGCGACTTCTCCCGCCGCTTCCGGTGGACGCTGCCGCTGACCGCGATCGTCATGGTGCTGGCGATGGCCGGCGACGCGCTCGGCATCGCGGATGCGCGCACCCGCACCTGGCTCGAGCTGCTGCTCGCCACGCCGGTGGTGCTGTGGGCCGGCTGGCCGTTCTTCGAGCGCTGCGTGCAGTCGATCCGCAACCGCAGCCCGAACATGTGGACGCTCATCGGCATCGGCGTCGGCGCGGCGTACGGCTACAGCGTGGTCGCGACGCTCGTGCCGGGCGCGTTCCCGGCCTCGTTCCACGAGCATGGCCGCGTCGGCGTGTACTTCGAGGCGGCGGCGGTGATCGTGTCGCTGACCCTGCTCGGGCAGCTGCTGGAACTGCGCGCACGGTCGAAGACGTCGGCGGCGATCAAGGCGCTGCTCGGCCTCGCGCCGAAGACGGCACGGCGGCTGCGCGACGACGGAACCGAGGAGGACGTGCCGCTCGGGCACGTGCACGTCGGCGACCGGCTGCGCGTCCGACCCGGCGAGAAGGTGCCCGTCGATGGCGTGGTGGTGGACGGCCGCAGCAGCGTCGACGAGTCCATGCTCACCGGCGAGCCGATGCCGGTGGCGAAGGCCACGGGCGACAAGGTCGTCGGCGCGACGCTCAACGGTACCGGCGCGCTGGTGGTGCGCGCGGAACAGGTCGGTTCGGCGACGGTGCTGGCGCGGATCGTGCAGCTCGTCGCCCAGGCGCAGCGCTCGCGCGCGCCGATGCAGCGCCTGGCCGACAAGGTCGCGTTCTGGTTCGTGCTCGCGGTGCTGGCGGTGGCGGTGGCGACGTTCTTCGCCTGGGGACTGTTCGGCCCGGAGCCGGCATGGACCCATGCGGTGCTCGCTGCGGTGTCTGTGCTGATCATCGCCTGTCCGTGCGCGCTGGGCCTGGCGACGCCGATGTCGATCATGGTCGCGACCGGGCGGGCGGCGCATGCGGGCGTGCTGTTCCGCGATGCGGAGGCGATCGAGCGCCTGCGCACCATCGACACGCTGGTGGTGGACAAGACCGGCACGCTCACCGAGGGCCGCCCCGCGTTCCGCGACGCGCTGCCCGCCGACGGCGGCGATGCGGACGAACTGCTGCGGCTGGCCGCGAGCCTCGACCAGGGAAGCGAGCACCCGTTGGCGGCGGCGATCGTCGCGGAGGCGCGAAAGCGCGCATTGCCGCTCGAACGCGTCGAGGACTTCGATTCGGTGACCGGCCTCGGCGTGCGCGGACGCATCGGCACGCGGACGCTCGCCCTGGGCAGCCGCGCCTTCATGCGCGAGCTCGGCGTGGACATCGAGGCGCAGTCGGTCGCCACGGCGCCGCTGCGCGAGGCAGGCGCGAGCGTGGTCTTCCTCGCCGTGGACGGGCGCGCCGCGGGCGCGATCGCCGTCGCCGATCCGCTCAAGGCGAGTACGCCCGCGGCGATCGCGGCGTTGCACGCGCAGGGCGTGCGCGTCGTCATGGCCTCCGGGGATGCGCAGGCAACCGCACGCGCGGTCGGCGCCCGTCTCGGCATCGACGAGGTGCACGGCGAGGTGCGGCCGGAGGACAAGGTCGCGCTGGTGCGGCGGCTGCAGGCCGAGGGCCGCCGCGTCGCGATGGCCGGCGACGGCATCAACGACGCGCCCGCGCTGGCCGCCGCCGATGTCGGGATCGCGATGGGCGACGGCACGGACGTGGCGATGTCCAGCGCGCAGGTGACGCTGCTGAAGGGCGACCTGACCCGCGTCCTGGAGGCACGCCGCATCTCCGCGGACACCGTCGCGAACATGCGCCAGAACCTCGCGTTCGCTTTCCTGTACAACGCAATCGGGGTTCCGGTCGCAGCCGGCGTGCTGTACCCGGTGTACGGCGTGCTGCTCAGCCCGATGCTCGCGGCGCTGGCAATGAGCCTGAGCTCCGTGTCGGTGGTCGGCAATGCGCTGCGCCTCGCGCGGGCACCGGCCTCCCGGTCGGGCCGCTCCGCGTAGGGTGGGGCGGATGCACGAGCGCGCAACCACGCCGAACCCGTCACCCGCCGGCGCCGCCATCGTCCTGTTCCGGCATGACCTGCGCGTCGCGGACAACCCGGCGCTGCACGCGGCCTGCGCCGCGCACGGCACCGTGTATCCGCTGTACATCCATGCGCCAGAGGAACATGGCGACTGGAAGGAAGGCGGCGCCAGCCGATGGTGGCTGCACCACGCCTTGTGTGCGCTCGATGCCCGCCTGCGCGGCATCGGCGGCGCGCTCCAGGTGTACCGCGGCGACACGCTCGCGGTGCTGCGCGGCCTGCTGGCCGATGGCGGCGTCGGCGCCGTTTACTGGAACCGCCGCTACGAGCCGACGGCGATCGACGCGGACCGGCACACGATGGCGGCGCTGCGCGCACTCGGGGTCGCCGTGCACAGCCACAACGCGGCGCTGTGGCGCGAGCCGTGGGACATCGCGAACGAAGCGGGCAGGCCGTATCGCGTGTTCACGCCGTACTGGCGGAAGGTGCGGGCGACACTGGTGCCCGACGCGCCCCTGCCCGTGCCTCGGATCCGCGGCTGGCGCCCGCTGCCGGGTTCGCTGGCGATCGATGCCCTGCTCCTGCGCCCGCGGATCGACTGGGCCAGCGGCCTCGGCGACGCCTGGACGCCCGGCGAGGCCGGCGCGGCGGAACTGCTCGAGATCTTCGCCGACGACGCCCTCGCCGATTATGCCCGCGCCCGCGACCTGCCGGCGCGCCACGGCACGTCGCGCCTGTCGCCGCACCTGCACTTCGGCGAAGTGTCCCCGCGGCAGGTGCACCACGCGCTCGCGGATGCGGTCGCACGCTCGCCGTCGTCGCGTCGCCCGGACCTCGAGCCCTACCTGCGCGAACTCGGCTGGCGCGAGTTCGCCCACCACCTGCTCTACCACTTCCCCGACACGCCGACGGAGAACTTCAATCCCGCCTTCGCGAACTTCCGCTGGTCGCCGCCCGATCCGGTGCACCTGGAAGCGTGGCAGCGCGGACGCACCGGCATCCCGCTGGTGGACGCCGGCATGCGCGAGCTGTGGCACACCGGCTGGATGCACAACCGCGTGCGCATGATCGCGGGCAGTTTCCTGGTGAAGAACCTGCGCCAGCACTGGCTGCACGGCGCGCGCTGGTTCTGGGACACGCTGGTGGACGCGGACCTCGCCAGCAACACGCTGGGCTGGCAGTGGGTCGCCGGCTGCGGGGCCGACGCGGCGCCCTACTTCCGGGTCTTCAACCCGGTGACCCAGGCCGCGAAGTTCGATCCGGACGGGCAGTACCTGCGGCGCTGGCTGCCCGAGCTGGCCGACGCGCCGACGGCACTGCTGCACCAGCCCTGGAAGGATCCGTCGCTGCTGCGGCGCAGCGGCTACCCGGCGCCGGTCGTGGACCTGGCGGCGTCCCGGGACGAGGCGCTGGAGGCCTGGCGCACGCGGGGTTGACCCGCCGCCGGGCGCCGGCGCGTCGACGCGCCTTCACGGCGCCCCGGCTATAAAAAGGGGGATCAGGGGGTGCCCCGTGCAGGATGATCCCGTTCCCGGGCGAGACATCGCGGAATACGAGCGCGCGTTGCGCGAGAGCCGGGCCGAGGCGGACCGGCAGCAGCGGCTCTACGAGGCGATCCTCGCCAATACGCCCGACTTCGCGTACGTCATCGACGTGCAGCGACGCTTCATCTACGCCAACGAGAACCTGCTGCGCATGTGGGGCAGGACCCGCGACGAGGTCGTGGGCAGGCGCTTCCTGGAGCTCGGCTACGAGCCATGGCACGCCGACATGCACGAGCGCGAGGTCGACCAGGTCATCGCGACGCGCCGGCCAGTGCGCGGCGAGGTCCCGTTCACCGGCACCTTCGGCCGCCGGATCTACGACTACATCTTCGTTCCGGTGTTCGGCGCAGACGGCCAGGTGGAAGCGGTCGCCGGCACGACCCGGGACGTCACCGACCACAAGGGCAACGAGGAGGCGCTGCGCAGGCACGCCGCACTCGTGGGCAGCCTGATCGACGCGGCACCGGTGGGCATCTACGTGCTCGATGCGGACATGCGCGTCCGCCACGTCAATCCGGTGGCGTTGCCTGCGTTCGGCGCGTTCGCGCCGGACCTGGCGGGCCACGACGTCGAGGAGATGCTCGCCCGGCTCTGGGGCCGCGAGGCGGCGGAGATGTCCGTCGCCATCTTCCGCCGCACGCTGGAAACCGGCGAGTCCTACGTGTCGGAGGAATTCACCGGCAAGCGCCTCGACACGGGCGCGACCGAATACTACGACTGGCGCGTCGAGCGCGTGGTGCTGCCCGACGGCGGATACGGCGTGGTCTGCTACTTCCGCGACATCTCGGCGGCGGTCGAGGCCCGCAAGGCGATCGAGGAGAGCCGCGACGCGCTGGCGCTCGCCGATGCGCGCAAGGACGAATTCCTGGCCACGCTCGCGCACGAGTTGCGCAACCCGCTGGCGCCGCTCAGCAACTGCCTGCACGTGCTGCGCCTGCGCGACGCGGACGATGCCGAAGCCAGGCGCCTGCACGCGATCATGGAACGCCAGGTCGCTTCGCTGGTGCGCATGACCGACGACCTGCTGGAAGTCTCGCGCATCACCCGCGGCAAGATCGAGTTGCGCCGCGAGCATGCCGACCTGCGCGACATCGTCGAGGCGGCGATCGAAACCAGCCGCCCGCTGATCGAGCGCGCCGGCCACGCGTTCGAGCTGCACGTCGACGCGGAGCGGCCGCTGCCCGTGTTCGCGGACCCGGTGCGCCTGTCCCAGGTCTTCGCGAACCTGCTGAACAACGCGGCCAAGTACACGCCCGCCGGCGGCCGCATCGTGGTGGAGGCCGTCCGCGAGGGCGACACCGCACGCGTCTCGATCCGGGACAACGGCATCGGCCTGACGACGTCCATGCTCGATCGCGTGTTCGACCTGTTCGCGCAGGACGAGCAGGGTCGTTCGCTGGCGCAGGGCGGCCTCGGCATCGGACTGACCCTGGTGCGCAGCCTCGTGGAGATGCACGGGGGATCGGTGGCCGCGATGAGCGAGGGCACCGGACGCGGCAGCGAGTTCTCGGTGCTGCTGCCGCTGCAGCGTGCCGCGGCGCCGGGCGCGCGGCGCGACGCTCCTCCGTCGCGGTCCGTGCCTCTCGATGTGCTGGTCGTCGACGACAGTCGCGAGAACGCCGACTCGCTGGCGGAACTCCTGTGCGCCGACGGTCACCGCGTGCGCGTCTTCTACGACGGCGCAGGGTGCCTGGCTGCCCTGGACGAGCGCCTGCCGGACTTCGTGCTGCTGGACTTGGGCATGCCGGGGATCGACGGCTACGCCACCTGCCGGCTGATCCGCGAGCGCTACGGCGACGCACTCCGGGTCCTTGCCGTCTCCGGCTGGGGACAGGCGCGCGACGTCGAGCAGGCGATGGCGGCCGGCTTCGACGGCCACCTGGTGAAGCCCGTCGATCCGGCGAAGCTGGCGGCCGCGATGGCCGCACGCGCAGGCGCAAGCGCAGGCGCGGACGCGTCCAGCGTCGACGGCTGAGGCGCGCCCGGCGCTACTCCGAGGGCTTCTTCACCGGCCGGCGCCAGCCATCGATCGTCCGCTGCTGGCCCCGCGCGATCGTGAGCTTGTCGTCCGGCGCGTCGGTGGTGATCACCGACCCCGCGCCGATCGTCGCGCCCGCGCCGATCGCCACCGGCGCCACCAGCGCGCTGTTGGAGCCGATGAACGCGCCGTCGCCGATGGTCGTCGTCGACTTGTTCACCCCGTCGTAGTTGCAGGTGATGGTCCCCGCGCCGATGTTGGCCCGGCTGCCGACCTTCGCGTCGCCGAGGTAGGTGAGGTGGTTGGCCTTGCTGCCGGCGCCCATCACCGTGTTCTTGGCCTCGACGAAGTTGCCGACGTGGACGCCGTCCGCGAGCACGGTGCCCGGGCGCAGGCGCGCATACGGCCCGATGATGGCGGCGCCTTCCGTGCGCGCGCCCTCGAGGTCGCAGTGCGCGCGCACCACCGTGCCGGCGGCGAGCGACACGTCGCGCAGGCGCGTGAACGGGCCGATGCGCACGTTGTCGCCGAGCGCCACCTCGCCCTCGAACACGACGTCGACGTCCACCTCGACGTCGCTGCCGGCAGAGACGCGTCCGCGCACGTCCACGCGCGCAGGATCGGCGAAGCGCACGCCCATCGCGCACAGTGCGCGCACCGCACGCAGCTGGAACGCGCGCTCGAGCTGCGCCAGCTGCCAGGGATCGTTCGCGCCCTCGGCCTCCATCGGGTCGGCGACCAGCACGATCTCCGCCGGGCTGTACTCGGCGGCGGCCTGGGCGAACACGTCGGTGAGGTAGTACTCGCCCTGCGCGTTGTCGTTGCGCAGCGCCGCCAGCCAGCGCCGCAGCGCGCCGGCATCGGCGGCGATCACGCCGGTATTGACCAACCGGATCGCACGCTCCTCGTCGCTCGCGTCCTTCTGCTCGACGATGCGGGCGACGTTGCCTTCGGCGTCGCGCACGATGCGGCCGTAGCCGACGGGGTCGGCGGGCTCGGCGGCGAGCACCGCGAGCGCACCGGGGGCATCGAGCAGGCGCTGCAGCGTGGCCGCGGTGATCAGCGGCACGTCCCCGTAGAGCACCAGCACGCGCGCATCGTCGGGCACGTCCGGCAAGGCCTGCTGCACGGCATGTCCGGTGCCGAGCTGCTGCGCCTGCTCCGCCCACAGCAGCGCGGGATCGCCGGCGAAGGCGGCGCGTACCTGCTCGCCGCGATGGCCGAACACGACGTGGACGGCGACGGGATGCAGCGCGCGCGCCGCGTCGACCACGTGCGCGAGCATCGGCCGCGCGGCGATCGGCTGCAGGACCTTCGGCAGCGCCGACTTCATCCGCTTGCCTTCGCCCGCGGCGAGGATCACGACGTGCAGGGGCTTGGGCATTGCGGGATCCTTCCTGGCGGGAGTGCGTGGGCGACGCATGGCGGCAGCGGCCCGGCGAGCGGGATTCTAGCCGCGTCGCCCCTGATACCATGCCGCCCGTGCAGGACGCCTTGCAACCCCGCCACGCCGCCCGCCACCGTGACGTGCAACGCGCGGCGGGCGTCCTCGTCTGGGCAGGCGCGGCCGCGTGCATCGCCGGCGTCGTCGCCACGGGACTGTGGCGGGACGTGCCCTGGCCGCGCTTCGCCGAAAGCCTCCTGGTCGCCGCGCTCGTGGCGCTCGTCGCGTGGCCGCTGCGGCGCTGGCGCGGCATGTCGTGGGCGGCCGCGATCGGCGCGATCTGGTGCGTGCTGCTGGTCGCGATGGGCGGCGCCTTGCCCGCGGCCGCGACGCTGCTGGTCCTGGCGGCGGCGATGTCGGCCGGCAGCCTGCTCGCACCCGCGCAACCCGTGCTTGCCTGCGTCCTCGGCCTGGCCGCCTTCGCGGGCGCGCTCGGCTGGCTCCTGCCCTTGCCGGTGCATCGCTGGTGGCTGTACCTGCCTGCGTTCCTGGCGCTGGTCGCCTTCGGACGCGCGCGGCTGCGCGCGCAGTGGGCGATCCTCGCGGCGGGCTGGCAGCGCTCGGTGCGCGCCAGCCCGCGCGCCGCCGCGCTCGCGATCGCCGCGCTCGGCATCGCGTCGACGGCCGCGTGGCTGCCGACGCTGCAGTTCGACGACCTCGCCTACCACCTGGCGCTGCCGTGGCAACTGATGCTGCATGGCCGTTATGCCGGCGACCCCGCGCAGCAGGTGTGGGCGCTCGCACCGTGGGCGGGCGACATCGTGCAGGCGCTGCCGCAGGTGCTGGCCGGCGCCGAATCGCGCGCGGCGGTGAACGCGGCGTGGCTGCTGGCGACCGCGGCCGGATCGTGGCGGATCGGCGCGGCGCTGCGGCTCGCGCCGGCGATGCGCTGGACCGGCATCGCGCTGTTCGCGAGCCTGCCGATGACGGCGGCACTGCTGGGCGGGATGCAGACGGAGACGCCCGCCGCCGCGGCGACGGTGTGGCTCGCCGCGACCGTGCTCGGGCCGGAGCGGCGGACGCGCGCGTTGTTCGCCGGCGCGTTGCTGTTCGGCTTCCTGTGCGCGCTGAAGCCGGTGCATGCGATCGCGGCGCTGCCGCTGCTGGCGTGGGCGGCGTGGCGTTCGCGCGGCGCCGTGGCGCGCCCCGGGGCCGGTGCGTACGCGCTGGCCGTGCTGCTCGTGCTGGCCGTCGGCGCAGCGAGTTACGCGACCGCGTGGATGCGCACCGGCAACCCGGTGCTGCCGCTCTTCAACGAGGTGTTCCGTTCGTCGTTCTTTGCACCGGTCCGCTTCGACGACGCGCGCTGGCACCAGGGCTTCGACGCGCTCCTGCCCTGGCGGATGACCTTCCACACCGCCCGCTACGTCGAGGGCTGGGACGGCGCGCTCGGAGTGGCGCTCGTCGCGTTGTCGGGCGCCTGGCTGCTGGCGCTGGCCGACCGGCGCGCGCGCGGGTTCGCGGTCTGCGCGACGCTCGCCATCGCCCTGCCGCTGCTGCCGCTGCAGTACGCGCGCTATGCGCACCCGGGCATCGTGCTGCTGCTGCCGGCGCTGCTCGCCGCCGTGCAGCGCTGGACCGGCAGGCGGGCGGGGCTGGCGCTGCTCGCGGGCACCTGCATCGCCGGCATCGCGCTGCAGGCGAACGCCCACTGGATGCTGCGCACCGGCGCGGTCAAGCGCAGCCTCGCGGCGCTGGGCAGCGACGCGCCGCTGTTCGAGCGCTACGCGCCGGAACGCACGCTCGCCGCTGCGATCCGCGAGCGGGCCCCCGCCGGCGGACCGGTGCTGCTCCTCTCGCAGCCCTACGCGGCGGAGTTCGCCGGCCGCGGCCGCACCGTGGCCTGGTACGCGCCCCGGTTCGAAGCCGCCGCCGCGGCC
>JANINR010000072.1 GCA_024508915.1 Lysobacteraceae bacterium
GGCGTGCCCGCCGTCGCCGGCGTCGGCGCCGTCGTCGACGGCGCCATCGGCGATCGCCGCGGCCTCGGCCTGCGCCGTCGCCGCTTCGAGCGTCTCGGGCTCCGGCTGCTTGCCGAGGATCCAGGCGTCCATGATCTTGCGCGCGATCGGGCCGGCGGTGCTGGCACCGAAGCCGCCGTGCTCCACCATCACCGCGACGGCGATCGTCGGCGCGTCGGCCGGCGCGTAGCCGATGAACCAGGCCTGGTGGCGCAGCGACAGCGGCAATGCATGCGGGTCGACGCTGACGTTGCCGCGACGGCTGACCTTCTGCGCGGTACCGGTCTTGGCGGCGATCAGATAAGGGGAGCCGCGCCCGACGGAATACGCGGTCCCGCCCGGGCGCATGGTGCCTTCCATGCCCTCGCGCACGGCCTGCAGGTGCGCGGGATTCGAGCTGATGCGCACCGCCGGCGGTTCCGGCATCGGCTGCCACGGCGCGCGATAGCCGTCGCGGCGCTCGCGCACCAGGTGCAGGCGGCGCAGCATGCCGTCGTCGGCGAGCGCCGCGGTCGCGCGCGCGAGCTGCAGGATCGTCGCCTTCCAGTACCCCTGGCCGATGCCGGAAATCACGGTTTCGCCGACGTACCACGGCTCGCGGCTGTGCTTCGCCTTCCACTCCGGCGAGGGCACGATGCCGGCGTTCTCGCCGACGAGGTCGATTCCGGTGGGCTGGCCGAAGCCGTAGCGCCGCATCCACTCGTCGAAGCGCTTGATGCCCATGTCGAGGGCGAGCTTGTAGTAATAGGTGTTGACCGACGCGGCGATGGACTTGCGCAGGTCGGTCCAGCCGTGGCCGCCGGCGTGCGCGTCGCGGTAGCCGCGGCGCTGGCCGGGGATGTGGAATTCGCCCGTGGACAGGACGCGGTCGTCGGGCGTGCGCAGCCCGCTGTCGACGCCCGCGAGCGCGATGAACGGCTTGACCGTCGATCCCGGCGGCCCGCCGCCGAGCACGTTGCGGTTGAACAGCGGCCGCGACGGGTTCGACGTCAGCGCCTGGTAGTCGGCGTGGGAAATGCCGTTGACGAACAGGTTGGGGTCGTAGGACGGCAGGCTCACCATCGCCAGGATCTCGCCGGTGCGCGGGTCCACCGCCACGGCCGAGCCGTCGAATTCGCCGAACGCGGCGACGGCGGCCTTCTGCAGGTCGAGGTCGATCGAAAGCCGCAGGTCCGCGCCGGGCATCGCGGGCACGCGGCCGACGGTGCCGAGCGCGCGGCCCTCGACGTTGGTCTCGACCTGCTCGTAGCCGACCTTGCCGCGCAGGATGTCGTCGTAGTACCGCTCCAGGCCGGTCTTGCCGATGTGGGTGAGCGCGCCTTCGGCCTCGCCGAGGCGCTTCTGGTCCTCCTCGTCGACGCGCCCGACGTAGCCGATCACGTGCGCGAGCAGCGCGCCATGGGGATAGCGCCGGTTGAGGTAGGGAACGAGCTCGACGCCGGGATAGCGCCAGCGGTCGACGGCGAAGCGCGCGGCTTCCTCCGGTTCGACGCGCGGCTTCAGCGTCACCGGCTTGAAGCGGTGGCCGGCGCGCAGCTGGTCCTGGAGGTTGCGCACGTCCTCGTCGGAGATCGCGACGATGCCGCGCAGCGACGGCAGCCACGCATCGAGCGCGCCCGCTTCCTGCGGCATCACGTCGAGGCGGTAGGCCGGCACGTTGTCGGCGAGCACGCGCCCCTTGCGGTCGAGGATCAGCCCGCGCCCGGGCAGCACCGGCCGCAGCTTGACGCGGTTGGCCTCGGATTGCGTCGCGTATTGCGCGTGGTCGACGACCTGCAGCTTGAAGTACCACGCGCCGAGGCCGACCAGCGCGAGCAGGACCACGCCGAAGCCGATGGCCGCGCGCACGCGGAACTGCGCGGCTTCGGCAGCCGGCGATTTCAGCTGGCGGCGGCGCGGACCCACGCGTCAGCCCCGGTTGCCGAGGCGCAGCCGGTCGAGCAGCAGGAAGACCGGCCCCCACAGCAGCATGCCCACCAGCGGCGACCACCACGCCTCGAGGCGCGGCAGCGGTTCGCCGAACGCGAGGTGCAGCACCGCGACGACCACGCGATCGTTCAGCAGCAGGCCGGCGATCGCCAGCGCCTGCTGCGACAACGGGAAGAAGCGCAGCTGCGCGCGGAAGCGCTGCACGATGAAGGCCATCACGGTGAGGCGCAGCGCCTGTTCGCCGAGCACCGAACCGAAGCACAGGTCGGCGAGCAGGCCCGACAGGAACGCGAGCCCCAGCCCGAAGCGATCGGGCGCCTCGATCAGCCAGTACACCACCACCAGCGCGAGCCAGTACGGGCGATAGGGCTGCAGCCAGCCCGGCAGCGGCAGCAGGCCGAGCAGCAGCGCCGCGAGCACGCTCACGGGCATCAGCCAGCCGGGCGCGTGGCGGCTCATCGCGGCTCCGGTGCGCGCGGATGCTCGCGCAGCAGCAGCACGTCGCGGCCGCGGTCGAGGCGCGCCGCGGGCCGGACGTCGCCGACCAGGAACGCGTGGCTGTCGTCGGGATGGAGCGCCATGATCGTGCCGATCGGGAAGCCCGCCGGGAACCGGCCGCCCAGCCCGGACGTCAGCACCACGTCGCCGACGCGCACGTCGGCCGAAAGCGGCACGTTCGCGAGCGCGAGCCGGTCGCTGCGACCGGTGCCGTAGGCGAGCAGGCGGACCCCGCTGCGCGCGACCATCACCGGCACCGCATGGTCGGGGTCGGTGATCAGCAGCACCGTGGACGTGCCGGCCTGGACCGCGATGATCTGGCCGACGACGCCGCCCGCGTCGATCACGCTCTGGCCGACGACGACGCCGTCGCGCCCGCCGGCGTCGAGCACCAGGCGCTGCCGGGTCGGGTCGAGGTCGATGTCGAGCACCGGCGCCAGCTGCACGTCGAGGCCGCTGCCGCGCCGCGCGGCGCCGAGCAGCTCGCGCAGGTGCGCGTTCTCCGCCGAGGCCGCCTGCAGCCGCGCCACGCGCGCGCCGCTGAGCAACAGGGCGTTGCGCAGCACGCGGTTCTCGTCGGCGAGGCGGGTGCGGGTGACGGCGCTCTCGCTCAATGCGTCGCCCACGCGCGCGGGCACGCCCGCGACCCACCACAGCGGCTGGACCACCGCGGTCGCGCGCTGGCGCAGTTGCGCCAGCCATCCGCCGCGATGGTCGAGCACGATCAGCGCGATCGCGAGCGCGAGCCAGGCCAGCAACTTCAGCGTGCCGGCGACGTCGCCGGAGCGGGAGGCGTGTGGACTCGCGTAGGCGGGCACGGTCGAGCGGCCGCCTTACTCGGGCGCGAAGAACTCGTTGCCGTGCATGTCGACCAGTTCGAGGGCGCGACCGCCGCCGCGCGCCACGCAGGTCAGCGGATCGTCGGCGACCTGCACGTGCAGGCCGGTCTCCTCGCTGAGCAGCCGGTCGAGGTCGCGCAGCAGCGCGCCGCCGCCGGTGAGCACGATGCCGCGCTCGGCGACGTCCGCGCACAGTTCCGGCGGGGTCTGCTCCAGCGCCTGCTTGACCGCGGCGACGATGCCGGACAGCGGCTCGCGCAGCGCCTCGAGCACGTCGTTCGAATCGATGGTGATCATCTTCGGCACGCCCTCGGCGAGATGGCGGCCGGACACCTCGATCTCGCGCACGTCCTTCTGCGGATAGGCGCAACCGATCTCGAGCTTGACGCGCTCCGCGCTCGCGTCGCCGATCAGCATGCCGTGGCTGCGGCGCACGTAGGCGATGATCGACTCGTCGAAGCGGTCGCCGCCGATGCGCACCGACTGCGAATACACGATGCCGTTGAGCGCGATGACCGCGACCTCGGTGGTGCCGCCGCCGATGTCCACGACCATCGAGCCGCGCGCCTCGGTGACCGGCATGCCGGCGCCGATCGCGGCGGCCATCGGCTCCTCGATCAGGAACACCTCGCGCGCGCCGGCCTCCTCGGCCGATTCCTTGATCGCGCGGCGCTCGACCTGGGTGCTGCCGGCCGGCACGCACACCAGCACGCGCGGGCTCGGGCGCAGCATCCGCGACTTGTGCACCTTGCGGATGAAGTACTTGAGCATTTCCTCGGTGTAGGTGAAGTCGGCGATGACGCCGTCCTTCATCGGCCGGATCGTGGTGATGTGGCCGGGGGTGCGGCCGAGCATCTGCTTGGCCTCGCTGCCGACCGCGGCGACCGAGCGCGAATTGCCCACGAGGCGGTCCTGGCGGACCGCGACCACCGACGGCTCGTTGAGCACGATGCCCTGGCCCCGCACGTAGATGAGGGTGTTGGCCGTGCCGAGGTCGATCGACAGGTCGTTGGAGAACATGCCGCGGAACTTCTTGAACATCGCTTGGGGGCGTCCGTCAGGGCGAAAGCGGCTCCGCGCCGGTGAAAGGCCGGGCCGCTTCCGCGTATGTCGCAAGGGATGGGCTAGCCTAGCAAAAACTGGCCTCCGCGGGCGCCAGACGGTACCCTTTGCGGCCGCCGGAACGGCCGAACCGGGACGCAGTTCCGGCTCCGCCCGACCGACCGCTCCCCGCACCCCTCCTTCCGCCCCGCCGGCGCCGCCGGCACCACGAGGCCCGCCCATGGCTGCGCTGATCTGCGGTTCCCTGGCCTACGACACCATCATGGTGTTCCCGGACCAGTTCAAGAACCACATCCTCCCGGACAAGGTGCACATCCTCAACGTGTCCTTCCTGGTGCCGCGGATGCGGCGCGAGTTCGGCGGCTGCGCGGGCAACATCGCCTACAACCTCAAGCTGCTCGGCGGCGACCCGATCCCGATGGCCACCGTCGGCCAGGACTTCGGCCCCTACCGCGAGTACTTCGCCGAGCTCGGCATCGACCTGTCGCGGGTCAAGGAGATCCCGGAGCTGTTCACGCCGCAGGCCTTCATCACCACCGACCTGGACAACAACCAGATCACGGCCTTCCACCCGGGCGCGATGATGCGCTCGTACGAGAACCACGTCCGCGACGTGCCCGGCGTCACGCTCGGCATCGTCAGCCCGGACGGGCGCGAGGGCATGATCCAGAACGCGCGCGAGTTCGCCGAGGACGGCGTCCCGTTCATCTTCGACCCGGGCCAGGCGATGCCGCTGTTCAACGGCGCCGAGCTGCGCGAGTTCATCGAGCAGGCGGACTACGTGACGGTGAACGACTACGAGTCGAACCTGCTGCAGGAACGCACCGGCTGGGACGAGAAGACCATCGCCGGCAAGGTCAAGGCCTACATCGCCACCCGCGGCCCGAAGGGCGCGGTGATCTTCGCCGAAGGCAAGGCCATCGACGTGCCGCCGGCGCACGAGCGCCGCGTGACCGACCCGACCGGCTGCGGCGACGCGTTCCGCGCGGGCCTGATGTTCGGCATCGAGAAGGGCTACGACTGGCTCACCATCGGTCGCATCGGCAACCTGATGGGCGCGCTGAAGGTCGAGCACCCGGGCACGCAGAACCAGCGCTTCGACTACGACGAGTTCGCCGAGCAGTTCAAGCAGCAGTTCGGCTACGCGCTTTAGTCACCAGCCGGGAAGCTTCCCGGCGTCGAGGCCGCCGGTCTCGAACGTCGCGGTCCGCTTGCCCACGTCCTTGGTCGGGAACTCGATCTCCAGCACCTTGCTGCCGGTCGCGAGCTTCCACAGGGCCTTGCGGTCGTCGATGAACATCGCGATCGCCTCGTCGGTCTTCGGGCGCGAGGCCGGCAGCGTGCGCGACTTGCCGTCCGCTGTCACCTTGACCCGGCAGCCGCGATAGCAGTCGAAGTCGCCCTCCTGCAGCACCAGGTAGCTGCTCTTCCCCCACGACGGATGGTCGCGGAAGATCAGCCGCACCGGCGACGGCCCGCTGCCGTCCACGTCGAGTGCGTCCTTCGCGTAGATCGAGGCGGACAGCTGGGTGCCGCCGGGGACCGGCTCGGCCTGGTAGCTCCACAGCGCCGCGACGCGCGCGTCCTCGCGCTGCGCCTGCGCCTTGGCCGCGACCTCCTCGAGCTTCGGCTTCACGCGAGCGGCCGCCTGGCTCTGCGGGTATTTCATCAGCAGCACGTCGCCCTGGGCCTTGGCCAGCGGCCAGTTCGCGTCGGCGACGGCCGCGTCGAACGCGGCCTCGCCCTGCTTCGCCGCATCCTCGGCCGCGGCGGCCTGCGCCGCCGCCTGCTCGGCCAGCCTGGCCTTGCGGTCGCAGCCGCCCGCCACGAGCACCGCGGCGAGCGCCGCCGCCACCGCGATGCGCG
>JANINR010000073.1 GCA_024508915.1 Lysobacteraceae bacterium
CGCCCGCGTCGGCGCCGCCGCCCTGCTGGGCGGCCGCGACCGCGGCGAACAGCGCCTGGCCCGCGTCCTCGAGCGCCTTCGACTTGGCCTCGATCTGGCCCTTGTCATCGCTCTTGATCGCGGCCTCGACCTCGGCGATCGCCGCTTCGGCGCGGCCGATGACGTCGCCCGGCACCTTGTCGCCGTTGTCCTTGATCGCGCTGCGGGTGGCATGCACCAGCGCATCGGCCTGGTTGCGCGCCTGCACCAGCTCGTGGAACTTCGCGTCCTCCTCCCGGTGCGCCTCGGCGTCCTGCACCATCCGCTGGATCTCTTCGTCCGACAGGCCCGAGCCGGCCTTGATCTCGACCTTCTGCTCCTTGCCCGTCTTCTTGTCCTTGGCGCTGACATGGAGGATGCCGTTGGCGTCGATGTCGAACGACACCTCCACCTGCGGCATGCCGCGCGGCGCCGGCTCGATCCCGGACAGGTCGAAGCGCGCCAGCGACTTGTTGTAGCGGGCCTGCTCGCGCTCGCCCTGCAGCACGTGCACGGTCACCGCGGACTGGTTGTCCTCGGCGGTGCTGAACGTCTGCGAGGCCTTGGTCGGGATCGTGGTGTTCTTCTCGATGATCTTGGTCATCACGCCGCCGAGCGTCTCGATGCCCAGCGACAGCGGGGTCACGTCGAGCAGCAGCACGTCCTTGACGTCGCCGGCGAGCACGCCGCCCTGGATGGCCGCGCCGATCGCGACGGCTTCGTCGGGATTGACGTCCTTGCGCGGCTCCTTGCCGAAGAACTCGCCGACCGCCTGCTGGACCTTCGGCATGCGGGTCTGGCCGCCGACGAGGATCACCTCGGTGACGTCGGACGCGCGCAGGCCGGCGTCGTTCAGCGCGATGCGGCAGGGTTCGATGGTCTTGCGCACCAGGTCGTCCACCAGCGCCTCGAGCTTGGCCCGGGTCAGCTTGATGTTGAGGTGCTTCGGGCCGCTCGCGTCGGCGGTGACGTACGGCAGGTTGACCTCGGTCTGCTGCGCGCTCGACAGCTCGATCTTCGCGCGCTCGGCGGCGTCCTTCAGGCGCTGCAGGGCGAGCGGATCCTTGCGCAGGTCGATGCCCTGGTCCTTCTGGAACTCCTCGACGAGGTAGTCGATGACGCGCTTGTCGAAGTCCTCGCCGCCGAGGAAGGTGTCGCCGTTGGTGGACAGCACCTCGACCTGCATCTCGCCGTCGACCGACGCGATCTCGATGATGGACACGTCGAAGGTGCCGCCGCCGAGGTCGTAGACCGCGACCTTGCGGTCGCCGCCCTTCTTGTCCATGCCGTAGGCGAGCGCGGCCGCGGTCGGCTCGTTGATGATGCGCTTGACGTCCAGGCCGGCGATGCGGCCCGCGTCCTTGGTCGCCTGGCGCTGCGAGTCGTTGAAGTACGCCGGCACCGTGATCACCGCCTCGGTGACCGTCTCGCCCAGGTAGGCCTCGGCGGTCTTCTTCATCTTCTCGAGGACCTTGGCCGAGACCTCCTGCGGCGCGAGCTTCTTGCCGTCGGCCAGCGCGACCCAGGCATCGCCGTTGTCGTGCGAGGTGATCGCGTACGGCACGAGGCCGAGGTCCTTCTGCACTTCCGCGTCGGTGAACTTGCGGCCGATGAGGCGCTTCACCGCGTAGAAGGTGTTCTTCGGGTTGGTGACCGCCTGGCGCTTCGCCGAGGCGCCGACCAGGACTTCGCCGTCCTTGGTCCAGGCGACGATGGACGGCGTGGTGCGGTCGCCCTCGCTGTTCTCGATGACGCGGGCCTTGCCGCCCTCCATGATCGCCACGCACGAGTTGGTCGTGCCGAGGTCGATGCCGATGATCTTGCCCATGGGTACTTGCTCCTGAGGATCGTTCGTCTGTGCGGGCGCCCGCGGCGCCGATGGTTGCAATCTGGGGCCGGGCGGCGGCGCTTCAAGCGCCCGGCCCGGCCGTGTTCATCCGTTCATTCGGCCACGACGACCAGCGCCGGCCGCAGCAGGCGCTCGTTGAGGACGTAGCCCTTCTGGAACAGCTGGGCGACGCTGCCGGCGGCGATGCCGTCGGCGGCGACCATGCTCATCGCCTGGTGGCGCTCCGGGTCGAAGGCATCGCCCTGGCCGGGCGCGACTTCGCTCAACCCGTTGGCGGCGGCGATGCGGTGGAGCTGGCGCAGGGTCAGCTCGAGGCCGGCGCGCAGCGGGTCGGATTCGGACGCGGCGGCCAGGCCCGCTTCCATGCTGTCGAACAGCGGCAGCAGGTCGGCGAGCAGGCGCTCGTTGGCGAAGCGTCGTGCGCTTTCCAGCTCGCGCGCCATGCGCTTGCGCTGGTTGTCGAGGTCGGCGCGCTCGCGCAGGCCTTCGGCGCGCAGTTGTTCGAGCTCGGCCCGCAGCTGCTCGATCTCTGCGTCGCGGGGATCGGCGGCCTGTCCGTCGGGGAAGGTGTCCGGCGTGTCGGTCGTGGTCATGGTCGTCCTTCGCGGCGGGGGGCCGCGCCATGCCACCGGTATTGGGGCCGCCCGGCGCCCGTTCAAGCCTTCAGGGGCGCAGGGCCGCCCCGAGGGCTTCGGCGGCGGCCTGCACCACCGGGATCACGCGGTCGTAGGCCATCCGCGAGGGCCCGATCACGCCGAGGACGCCCAGCGGACGGTCGCCCGCGGCGTAGGGCGCGGTGACCAGCGACATGCCCTCCAGCGGGGCCAGGCCGGTTTCCTCGCCGATGAAGACGCGGACGCCGGGCGCCCGCGCCGTGCGCTCCAGCAACTGCAGGATCTCGCGCTTCCGGGCGAAGGCTTCGAAGAGGTCGCGCAGCCGTTCCACGTCGGCAAGGTCCTGCACGCCCATCAGCCGGGTCTGCCCGGCCAGCAGCATGTCCTCGCCGACCACCGCGGCCTCGGGCACGGGGTCGCCGGCGTCGGGGGCGAGCGCCTGCTCCGCCAGTTCCACGCTGTGCGCCAGCAGCCCGGCCATCTCGTCGCGCGCCCGGCGCAGTTCCTGCACGAGGGCGGCCCGGATCTCCGCGAGCGTGCGCCCGGCGAAATTGCGGTTCAGGTAGTTGGCAACGCGCTCCAGTTCGCCCGCCTCGTAGCTGCGCCGGGCCTGGAATACGCGGTTCTGCACGTCGTTGTCGGCGAACACCAGGATCGCCAGCACCCGCCCGCCGTCGAGCGGGACGAAGTCGATGTGGCGGAACGCGAACTGCCCGCGCCGGGGGACGCTGACGACGCCGACGAAATGGCTCATCGCGGACAGCAGTTCGGACGCGTTGCCCAGGAGCGCCTGGGTGCCGGTGCCCGCGGGAAGCTCCTGGCGCAGGCGCGCCATCTCCGTGTCGGGGAGGGGACGCACCTGCAGCAGGGAGTCGACGAACACCCGATAGCCCTGCGCGGTCGGTACCCGCCCGGCCGAGGCGTGCGGCGAACTCAGCAGGCCGATGTCCTCGAGGTCGCCCAGGATGTTGCGGATCGTGGCCGGGCTCACGTCGAGCCCGGCGTGCCGGGCCAGCGTCTGCGAGCCGACCGGCGCGCCGTCGCGGATGTAGCGCGAGATCAGCGTGCGCAGCAGCTGGCGGGCACGGGGGTCCAGCGGGTCGTCCGGGAGGGGCGCGCGGCTCATGCGCCGAGTGTAAGGCGACCGCGGCTCGGCGGCGCAGCGCCTGCGACGGCGATCTCTTACGCTATCGGCATGCTGACCCGCCTTTCGATCCGCGATTTCGCCGTCGTCGCCGCCGCCGAGCTCGAATTCGGGCCCGGCCTCACCGTCATTTCCGGCGAGACGGGCGCCGGCAAGTCGCTGCTGGTCGATGCGCTCGGCTTCATCGCCGGGCTGCGCGCGGACAGTGGCATGGTCCGGCACGGCGCTGCCCGCGCCGAGCTCTCGGCGGAGTTCGACCTGGGCGATGCGCCGGCGGCGCTGGCGTGGCTGCGCGAGGCTGAGTTCGACGAACCCGCCGGCGCCGGCGCCGACTGCCAGGTGCGACGCACGCTGCGCGCCGACGGCGGCTCGCGCGCGTGGATCAACGGCCGCCCGGCCACCCTCGCGCAGCTCGGCGAACTCGCGGCGATGCTGGTGGAGATCCACGGGCAGCACGAACACCAGGCGCTGCTCGATCGCGGCAGCCAGCTCGCGCTGCTGGATGCCTTCGGCGGGCTGGAAGCCGAGCGCGACGGCGTGCGCGAGGCCGCGAGGCAATGGTCCGCGCTGCTGCGCGAACGCGATGCGCTCTCGCGCCAGGGCGACGTGGGCGAGCGCATCGCCTGGCTCGAGCACCAGCTGGGCGAACTGCAGCGCGAGTCGCTGGAACCCGAGGCCATCGCCGCCCTCGCCGGCCTGCACCGCCGCCACGCCCACGGCGCGGCGCTGATCCAGGCGTGCGAGGACGCGAGCACGCGCCTGGGCGGCGACGAGGGCGGGGCCCCGTCGCGCCTGCTGCAGCAGGTCCGCGGCGCCCTCGCCCGGCATGCGCCCGACGAACCGCGGCTGGCCGAGGTGGATGCCATGCTCGACACCGCCGCGATCCAGCTGGACGAGGCGCTCGCGCTGCTGGAGCAGGTGCGTGCCGACCTCGACATCGACCCGGCCGCCTTCGACGAACTCGACCGTCGGCTGGGCCGGCTCCACGACCTGGCCCGCAAGCACCGCGTGGCCCCCGAGGGCCTGGCCGCGCAGCGCGACGCGCTGGCCGCGGAACTCGAGGCGCTCCGCGATTCCGGTGCCCGCCTCCGCCGGCTCGACCCGGAGATCGAGGCGGCGGCGCATGCGTGGCAGGCCGCCGCCGCGGCGCTGGGCGAGGCCCGTCGCGATGCCGCCGCCCGGCTGTCGTCGGGCACCACCGCGTTGCTGTCGGAACTGGGCATGGGGGGTGGCCGCTTCGAGGCGGCCCTGGAGCCCGTGTCGACCGATCGGCCCGATCCGCAGGGCGCCGAGCGCGTGGAATTCCTGGTCGCCGCCAACGCCGGGCAGCCCCCGCGCCCGCTGCGCCGCGTCGCCTCGGGCGGCGAGCTGTCGCGCATCTCGCTCGCGATCGAAGTGGCCGCGCTGGGCAAGGACGCGGTCCCGACGATGGTGTTCGACGAGGTGGACTCGGGCATCGGCGGCGCCGTCGCCCAGATCGTCGGCCAGAAGCTGCGCGCCCTCGGCGCCGGGCGCCAGGCGCTGTGCGTCACCCACCTGCCGCAGGTGGCCGCGCACGGGCACGCGCACTACCGCGTGAGCAAGTCCGAACAGGCGGGCGCGACCCACAGCGCGGTCGAAGTCCTCGATGCGAAGGCGCGGGAGGAGGAGATCGCGCGGATGCTCGGCGGCGCCACCGTCGGCAAGGAGGCGCGCGCGGCGGCGCGCCGGCTGCTCAGCGACGCAGCTTCCTGACGTAGAGCACCAGGGCGTGGTCCTGGATCTCGTAGCCGCGCTCGGCCGCGATCTTCTTCTGGAGTTCCTCGATCTCGTCGCTGTGGAACTCGATCACCTTGCCGTTCTCCACGTCCACCATATGGTCGTGGTGCTCGCCGCGATCCAGTTCGTACACCGCATGGCCGCCCTCGAAGTTGTGCTTGAGCACGAGCCCGGCCGCCTCGAACTGGGTCAGCACGCGGTAGACGGTCGCCAGCCCGATCTCGTCGCCCTGCTCCAGCAGCTGCCGGTAGATGTCCTCGGCCGTCAGGTGGCGCGGGCGCAGCTGGTCCAGCAGCGCAAGGATCCGCATCCGCGGGTGGGTGACCTTCAGTCCGGCCTTGCGCAGGTCGTTGGTTTCCATGGCGGCTGGGCTCCCGGCTTGCGTGTATGATCGGCCCCATTATCGCCATTTCCCCCGCCTGCGACCCCATGCGCAAGACTGCCCTGCTCGCGATCGCCATCGCCGCCCTCACCGTTGCCGGTTGCGGCATCGTCTACAAGCAGCCGATCTACCAGGGCAACCTGATGGACAAGGCCGCCGTCGACCAGCTCCAGGCCGGGATGACCAAGGACCAGGTGCAGGCCCTGCTGGGCTCGCCGTCCATCGCCGACCCGTTCCACCACGATCGCTGGGACTACACGGCGACCGAGCGCACCGACCGCCTGGGCCACACCGAAGTCCGCAATTTCACGGTCTTCTTCGAGAACGATGCGGTGAGCCGCTGGGAAGGCGACTACTTCCCGGAGCAGGACAAGGCGCTGTCCGAGAAGATGGGCCGCTTCGGCAACCTCGCCAAGGACAAGAAGAAGAAGGGCGGCTGAGTCAGCGCCGCGCGCGCCGCCGGCGCGCTTCCTTCGGATCCATCCGCAACGCTTCCAGCAGTTCCACGCGATCGCCGTCGCGAAGCACGCGCGCGGGCGCGGCGGCTTCGCCGTACACGGCGTGGCCGGCGACGCCCTCGAGTCCGAACCCGCATTCGCGCACGGCGTCGGCCACCGTCGCGCCGCTCGGCAACTCCAGTCGCACCGACAGGTGCCGGCGCGGCCACGCCCGCACGACCTCGACGCGCACCCGGTCGCCGCTCATTTCGCCGGCGTGCCGTCCGCGACGCGCACGAAATCGTCCACCATCCGGTCGGCGAGGCCCTGCATGCCCAGCGCGAGCGCGCCCCCGAGCAGCTTCGCCTGCGGCTCGAACTCGAGCGTGAGGGTGACACGGCATGCGGACTCGTCCAGGGCGTGGAACTGCCAGCGGCCCTGCAACCGGCGGAACGGCCCGTCGCGCAGCGCCATGTCGATGTGATGCGGGGGCGACAGCGTGTTCTCGGTCGTGAACCAGGTCCGCAACGGCCCCAGGCCGAGGTCCAGCCGGGCCACGACCCGGTCGTCGCTGCGCTCGAGCACCCGCGCCGACTCGCACCAGGCGAAGCGCCGGGGGTAGGCCTCGATGTCGTCCACCAGCGCGAACATGCGCGCCGCCGAATGCCCGACCAGGGCGCTGCGCTGAATTCTGGTCATGGAGATGGGACAATGGCCGGATGGCAGGAAAGAGTTCCAAGGATAAGGCAAACGGCGGCGGCACCATTGCGCTGAACAAGCGCGCGCGCCACGAGTTCCACATCGAGCAGCGCTACGAGGCCGGGCTGGCCCTGCAGGGCTGGGAGCTCAAGTCGATCCGCGCCGGGCGCGCCAACATCACCGAGGCCTACGCCGTGGTCCGCGACGGCGAACTGTTCCTGTTCGGCGCGCAGATCACGCCGCTGATCTCCGCGTCGACGCATGTCGTCGCCGACGATCGGCGCACCCGCAAGCTCCTGCTCAACCGCCGCGAGATCGACGTGCTGATCGGCAAGGTGCAACGCGACGGCTATACGCTGGTCCCCACCGCGATGTACTGGAAGGGCAACAAGGTCAAGGCGGAGCTCGGGCTGGCGCGCGGCAAGCAGATGCACGACAAGCGCGAGGCGAGCAAGGAACGCGACTGGAACCGCGAGAAGCAGCGCGTGCTGCGCCGGCACAACCGGGACGCCTAGCCGCGGGACGCGCGGCGCATCGGCGCGCGGCGTTGTCGCATGCGGCGTCGCGCGCGCCATCACGCCTGGGGCGCGGTTTCCGGCAGGGTGAACGCGAACGTCGCGCCCTCGCCGCCCGCGCTGTCGGCGCGGATCGTGCCGCCGTGCCGCTCGACGATCCGCCGCACCGACGCGAGCCCGACGCCCTCGCCCGCGAAGTCCTCCTGGCTGTGCAGGCGCTGGAATGGGCGGAACAGCTTGTCCGCGTATTCCACCGGGAATCCCGCGCCGTTGTCGCGCACGAAGAAGGCGCCGCCCGGCTCGCGCCCGACCTCGATCCTTGCGGGGCGCCGGTCGCGGCTGAACTTCCAGGCGTTGCCAAGCAGGTTCTCGAGCAGGTTGCGTACAAGGCTCGGGTCGCCCACGGCGCGCAGTCCCGGCGCGATGTGGACTTCGACGTCGCGGCCGGGCTCGTTCGCGCGCAGCTCGGCGACGATGTCGGCTGCCATTTTCGACAGGTCCAGCGCGACCGGGTGGATGCCGCCACGGCCCAGCCGCGCCATCTTCAGCAGGGCCTCGATCAGCGCGCCCATCCGCGACGCAGCGGCGCGCACGCGGGCGACGTAGTCGCGCCCCTCGTCGTCGAGGACGTCGCGGTAGCGCTCGCCGAGCAGCCGGCTGAAGCCGTCGATCGCGCGCAGGGGCGCGCGCAGGTCGTGCGACACGCTGTAGGCGAAGGACTCCAGGTCCTGGTTGGCGATGGTCAGCTCGCGCGTGCGCGCCTCCACGCGCGCCTCGAGGCTGCGGTTGAGCGCGAGCACCTGCGCCTCGGCGCGCAGCCGGTCGGTGACGTCTTCCACCTGCACCAGTCGCACGACGTCCTGGCCGATCTCGCCGGGCACCGGCGCGAAGGTCATCTGTACCTGGCGCAGGCCGCCGCCGTCGGCGAGCAGCGTCCGCGTGCTGCGGTACACGCCGGCGCCCAGCAGCGCCTGCTGGCTCCGGCGCATCGCATCCTCGCCGCTGTAGTCGAGGAAGTGCGCATCGAATTCGGTGCCCAGCAACTGCGCCACCGGCCGGCCGATGGTCCGCGCCAGCGCCGGGTTGGCGTCGACGATCCGACCCTGGCGGTCGAGCAGCGCCTGCCCGATCGCGGAGTATTCCATCGCGCTGCGGAAACGCTGTTCGCTGCGGCGGTACGACTCGGTCATGCGCGCGGCGAGGCGGTCCGCGCGCGAACGCGTCGTCGCGAGCACCAGCGCGATGCCGTAGAGCAGCAGCGAGGCGATCACGCCGACCACGAGCGTGCTGCGCAAATTGCGCAGGCGTGCGTCGAGGGCGGCGCGCGGCCCCGACACGAACTCGAGCCGCCAGCGGCGCCCGTAGGCTTCGATCGTGGTGGTCGCCTTGAACGCGGCCGCCGCGGCGCCCGCGAACCTGGGATCCTCGTAGAGCGGGGGGCCGGCGGGCTTGCCGTCGGCGTCCAGGTCGACCACCCGAAGCCACAGCCGTTGCGGCGCCTTGCTCAGCGCCTGACCGACGAGTTCGCCCGCGCGGAACGGCACGTAGACCCAGCCCTGCAGCGACTCGCGCCGGGCCGCCACGCTCGACGGGCGGTCGCCGGCGCGGTAGACGGGCAGCAGCAGCAAGGCCCCCGGCTGGGGGCGGCGGGCGGCGACGCGGTCCTGCACCAGGTTGACCGCCGTGGTCATCCGCGGCTGGCCGCTGTCGCGCGCCGCGTCCATCGCGGCGCGGCGCACGGGTTCGGAATACAGGTCGTAGCCGATCGCGGCCGCATTGTCCGGGGTGCGCGGCTCGAGATAGAGGATCGGCCCGTAGGTCTCGCGCACGCCATGCGGCCATACGCCGAGCATCCCCTGGCCGCTGTCGCGCATCATGCGCTGGAGCTCCGCCAGCTGCAGCGGCGTCGCTTCCACCACGAAGCCGAGCGCCACGGCGTCCGGATAGCGCTGGCGCAGGTTCAGGCCGTCGACGTAGGTGCGCCACTGCTGCCGGCTCGGCCGTGCGACCGACGCGAACAGCGATACCGCGCCGCGCGCCAGCAACTCGTAGTTGCCCAGGCGTTGCGCGATCAACGACGAGGCCTCGTCGGCGCGCGACGCGAACTCCGCCTGCGCCGCCGCCATCTCGCGCACGTGCGCCCCGCGCCAGTACAGGAACACCAGCAGCAGCGACGCCAGCAGCACCAGCAACGCCAGGGCGTGGCCGGCCACGGAGCTGCCCGAAGCGGGCGGCCGCATGTCCGGGGCCTGGGGGGTCGAGGGCATGCGCGCAGCATATCCCGGCGGCGGACTCCGCTTGCGTGAACCGGCGCTGGACGCGGCGGCCGTCCTGCTTGAACCCCCCGGGGCTGGCCCTATACTGGACCTGTCGGACGTTTCGACATTCCCGGGGGTGCACTGGCTTCGACGGGGGTCGCGAAATCGCCTGGCGCATGCCGAGGGGGTAGCTTTCCTCGCTAATCCAGCTGCAAAAACCTAGACGCGAACGACGACGTCTACGCTCTGGCCGCTTAAGGCCTAGCCCCGAACCCGCTTGTGCCCGTGCTCGCGGATGTAGGGTCATCATCACGGGATAGGTGCCGGCGGCGACCCGTCAACCGGCTCCGAAACCAAAGCGGGTGTGGGTGACGGTGTGCCTCGCACGTTGTGTTGCCGCCATCCGAGATCGAACAACGAGCTAAGCATGTAGTGCCGGGCATGGAGTGCCTTCGGACGGCGGTTCGATTCCGCCCACCTCCACCAATGCCACCACGGGCCGCGGAAGCGGCCCGTTTTTTTATGCAGCCGCGAAAGCGGCCCGAATGTTTCAATCCGCCGCCAGGCTCGCCACGGCCGCCAGCAACCGCGCCTCGTCGACCGGCTTGCCGAGGTGCAGCTGGTAGCCGGCGGCGATCGCGCGCGCGCTGTCTTCCGCGCGCGCGAACGCGGTGAGCGCGAGCGCCGGCACCGACGCGAGCGCGGCGTCCGGAAGCGCGCGGACGTCGCGGATCAGCGCGTAGCCGTCGCGCCCCGGCATGCCGATGTCGCTCAGCAGCAGTTGCGGCCGGAACGCCGCAAGCGCCGCCAGTGCTTCCGCCGCCGACGCCGCGGCGCGAACGTCGGCGCCGCCATCGGCGAGCACGCGCGCGATCCAGCCGCGGGTATCGGCTTCGTCGTCCACCACCAGCACGCGCAGTCCGGGCGGCAGCGAGGCCGACGCGAGCGCCGCGTCGCGCGCCGGTCCCTGCGCGGCCATCGGCGGGTGCGCGCCCTGCGGCACCGGCAGCTCGATCGTGAACGCCGCGCCCTGCCCCGGGCCTGCGCTGGAGGCGGACACGCTGCCGCCGTGCAGTTCGACGATCTGCTTCACGATCGCGAGTCCAAGCCCCAGGCCGCCGTGGATGCGGGTCGCCGAACTGTCCGCCTGGCGGAAGCGTTCGAACACGTGCGGCAGGAAGGACGGCGCGATGCCGGAGCCCGTGTCGGACACCCGGATGCGGACCCCCTGGCCGGCGAGCGAGGCCTCGATTCCGACACGACCGCCCTGCCCGGTGAACTTGGTCGCATTGGAGAGCAGGTTCCACAGCACCTGCTGGATCCGCTGCGGATCGCCGCGCAGCATCGGCACGTCCGCGTCCACGGCGCAATGCAGGGCGATGCCGCGCGCCTGCGCCGCGGCGCGCACCGCGTCGAGCGCGGCGTCGATGACCTCGCGGGGATCGTATCCGCGCACGTCGAGCCGGATCTTGCCGGAGACGATGCGGCTCATGTCCAGCAGGTCGTCGATGATCCGCGTCTGCGCGACGGCGTTGCGCTCGATCACCTCCGCTGCCTGCGCCACCTTCGCGTCGCTGCCGGCGAGGCGGTGCAGGATCTGCGCCCAGCCCAGGATCGGCGTCATCGGCGTGCGCAATTCGTGCGACAGCGTCGCCAGGAACTCGTCTTTGAGCCGGCTCGCCTCCTCCGCTTCCTCGCGCGAGGCCTTCAGGTCCAGGTCCTGGCGCTCGATCCGCTCGAGCATGCCGTTGAAGGACCCGGCCAGGCTCGCGAGCTCGTCGCGCCCCGGGAGCGCCGGCGCGCGCACGGAGTAGTCGCCGGTGGCGGAAACCCGCTCCGCCGTGCGCGTCAGGATCGCGACCGGCCGCGTCACCAGCGCCGCGAGCGCGCGCGATGCCAGCAGCGCCAGCACGATCGCCGACAGCGCGACGGTGGTCGCCAGCAGCGCGCTCGCCCACAGCTGGCGCTCGAGGCCCGACGGGTCGTAGGACACTTCCAGGCGCCCGAGCCGCTGGCCCTTCTCCTCGACCGGCAGGGAGGACACGAGCCGGCTGCCGGAAGTCGGGAGTTCGCCCAGCAGCCCGCGCGCCGCGCCGGCGGTGGGCGCCCGCCGGTAGCGCGCGAACACCGACCCGTCCAGCGCATAGAGGGTCGCCGTGTCGATGCCCGGCATCGCCTTGAACGCCTGCAGGACTTCGGTGGCGGTATCGCGGTCTCCGAACACGAGCGGGGCGCCGCTGTTGAGCGCGGCCACGCTCGCCTGGGCGCGCAGCGAATCGAACGCGGCGCCGCGCACGTCGTAGTGGTTCACCGTCGCCAGCACGATGGCCACCGACGCGATCGACACCGTGCTGATCGCCGCGACCAGCCAGGCCACCTTGTCGTGGAACGACGCCGGCATCGGCAGGCGCAGGTTCACGGCTGCCCGCCCGGCGCGCGCGCCAGCTTGAGGACCTTGGCGCTGACGGCCAGTCCGCAGGCGCGGATGGTGGCCGGATCGGCCTCGAACGCCACGTGCCGGTCCAGGCGCACGAGGCCGAGCATGCCGCCCCCGGCGGCAAACCCGGGCGCGTCGCCCACGGTCAGGACCGGCGCGCCGTCGAGCAGCGCGCGCAGGCGCGCGGCGGACAGGCCCGCCCCCTCGCGCACGAACACGACGTGGCTCGCCTGCAGCAGGCGCCTCGCCGCCGCGGGCCGCGCGAGCGCAACCGGATCCGCACGGCGCACGAGGATGCGGCGTCCGTCGACGGTGCCCGCCGCGCCTGCCACGGCGGCGACGAGCGCGGCATCGCGTTCGCTGCCGACGACCAGCGCGACATACGGCGCGCTCGAAGACGCGAAGCGGGCCGACGGCCAGTCGGTGTAGCGCACGAAGTTGACGAGGAACGCCGCCTCCACCTGCAGTTCGCGCTCCGCCGCGGTCGCGGCGAGCCCGGTAGCGCCCGCGCGTTCCGCCGCCCCGAGCCCGGCGCACACCAGCAGCGCCGCAAGCGCGGCGCGCACCCGGCACCAGGCGGCCGGGCCATGCCTCGATGCGGGCGCCTCAGCGGCCAAGGCCCACCGTGATCCGGGCGTAGACGCCGCGCGGCACTTCCGCGCCCGCCTCGCGATGGCCGTCGTGCAACAGGTTCTGCGCCCACACCCCGATTTCCATGCCGCGGCGCGGTTGCCAGCTCGCGCCGAGGTCGGCGCGCGTGTACGCGGGAACTCCGGTCAATGCGACCTCGCTCGCGTGGTACAGCGCCGCGTCCAGCGTCACCGTGTCCGTCAGGTCCAGCCACGAGTGCAACTGCAGCAGCGTTTCCGGCGTGCCGGTCTCTTCGAAGCGGTAGACCGGCCCGTCGATGCGCGTGCGCAGCTGGCTGTAGGCGGCCTGCAACCGCCACCCGTCCGCCAGCTGGCCGGACACGCTCAGCTCGCCGCCCCAGGTGGCGCCGCTGCCGAGGTCGTTGAACGTGCCGACGATGCTCGGGGGCACGCCGATCAGGCGCCGGTAATCGTTGTAGAAGAGCGACGCGTCGAACAGCCAGCGATCGCTCGCCTGCCAGCGGTAGCCCGTCTCCCACGCGACCAGCTTCTCGACCCTCAGCCGATCGTCGCCGCCGAGCCCGACCGGGACGATGTCGCCGCTCGGCGGTCCGCCCGCGGCCGCGCCGGTGTCCACGTACGAGAACACCAGCAGTCCGCTTTCCTCGAACCGCGACGGCACCCGCACCGGGCGCGAGACCGCTGCCCACAGCGTCTGCCGCGCCGTCGGCGTCCACCACAACCGGGCGCTCGGCTGCGCCTGGAAACCGACGAAGCTGTGCTCGGTGAGCTTGGTGCCCAGCATCAGGAACAGGCGCTCGGGCACGAGGTCCGTCGTGTTCTGCACGAACGCGTTGAGGGTGTTCCAGGCGCGCGCGTCGGGATCGAATTGCAGCACGGGGCCGTTGTCCACGCGATCCCGCGTGCGGTCGTACTGCACGCCCCAGATCAGCGCGTTGCGCGGGCTCCACGGGAGCCAGCGGCGGTACTCGATGTCCACGGTGTCGCGCAGCGCGCCGTAGCGCGCGGTGTCGCGGCGGGTGTGGTCGTAGTAGGCGCGCAGCATCCATCCCCGCTCGCCTTCGAATCCGCTGAGCGCACGGAACAGGAGGTTGCCGCCGGAAATCCCGTCGTCGCCGGTGACGCGCTCGAACTGGCGGTCCGCGCCCGGCACCGGCAACTGGACCGACGCCATCGCCCGCGGATGGGTGTAGGCATCGCCCTGCAGCGTGTAGCGCACTTCCGGCGAGAACCGGCCGTCGAGGCGGAAGCCTCCGTGGACGCTGGACCATTCGTCGTGCAGCGGGGTCCCGTCGCCGGTCTCGAATCCGCCATGGCGCTCGTACTTGGCCCACGCGCGCCAGTGGCCGTCGCCGGCGGATTCGCCGCCATAGCGCAACAGCAAGCCCGCTTCGCCGTTGCTGCCGGCGCCCGCCTCGACCAGCGCGCCCTGGGTCGACGCGGCGTTGCGCGTGATCACGTTGACGACGCCGTTCATGGCGTTCACGCCCCACAGCGTCGCGCCGGGGCCGCGCACCACCTCGATGCGATCCAGGTCCGGCAGCGGCACGTCGACGACGTCCCAGAAGGTCGACGAGATCAGCGGGTCGTACACCAGGCGGCCATCGATGAGCACGAGGTAGCGGGTGGCCGTCAGCGAGGAGCCGGTCAGGCCGCGCGCGCCGACGGTCCAGCTGCTCGAGTTGATGCGCGCCACGTACATCCCGGGGACCAGGCGCAGCGCCTCGGCGATGCTTCGCGCGCCGCTGCGGCGGACGTCTTCCGCGGTGATCACCGTGAGGGCAGCGGGCGTCGCCATCCGCGATTCCGGCCGGCCCGCGACGGAGACGACGTCCGCGCGCATGAGTTCCTCGAGGCTCATGTTGGCCAGCCGCGCCAGGTCCTGGTCCGCCTGGCCGGCCTGTTGGGCCCGCGCCGTCGCCACCAGGGGCATCGTGGCGCAACACCCCGCCAGCATGATTCCCAGCGCCCGGCCGCTCGCCGGCCAGCGCTCCATTGTCCTGGCTCGCATTCCCTGTCCCCTCGGGCGTGTCCCCGACTGTACCGGCGGGGATGGGCAGTTTGCGGCCCGGCGGCGTCAGCGCCGCGTGAGCGCGGCGTGAGCGAGCCAATCCGTTCGCCCCGCCGGTGCGGCGGCGCGGATGGCGCGGCCGCGGCCCGGACGGCGCCTCAGGCGGCGACCGGGACCGCCGGAACGCCGCGGCGCATCAGGCCGCGCGCCATGAACAATTCGACCCGCTCCAGCGGAATGCGATCACCCGCATCCTTGCCGTACCACGTCTCCACGATGCGGCCGTGCTCGTCGATCAGGAAGTCGGCCGGCATCAGGTTGTTGGTATCGAGTCCGGCGAGCCCCACGATGCGCAGGCCGCGGATCAGCGTGGGCACGCGCGTGACGATGGCCCGCAGCTTGCGCCACAGCGAGCGCTCGATGCCGTAGCGCGCATGCGACGCGCCGACCGGATCGGCGGCGACGCGGAACGGGCGCGGATGGCGCGCCACGAAACGCAGGACCTCCGCCTGGGACGAGCCGAACACCGCGACGATGTCGAGCCCGAGCGCGGCCAGCGCGGCGTGGTGGTGGGTGAGCTCGTAGACCCGGAAGTTGCAGAACGGACAGGCGGCGTCGCGGAAGAACGACAGCAGCGTGCGGCGTCCCGTGCCGCCGATGGCGATGGGCTGGCCGTAGATGTCGACGAGGTCGAGCTCGGGTGCGGCCGAAGGCGCGAGCAATCTCATGGCGAAGTCCCTGGCGGTGGTGGCCGGGTCAGGTTGGCCCCCTGCGCGTACAGACTTATCGACGGGATGTGCAAAGCCCCGGCTGCAATGCGCCGGCGCGGATGGCGCGTGGCAGCCGAGCGCGGCTTCCACGGCTCCGCGATGCGGGAACGGGCATCATGTGCGCGGACACTTCCCGGGAGTCAGCATGGAACTCGGCATGATCGGCCTGGGCCGCATGGGCGGCAACATGGCGCAACGCCTGCTCCGCGGCGGCCACCGCGTGGTCGGCTTCGACCCCGACGCCGGCGCGCGCACCGCCCTCGAGGACGAGGGCGGCGGCTCGGCCGACTCGCTGCAGGCGCTGGTGGCCGCCCTGCCCGCGCCGCGCGTGCTGTGGATGATGGTGCCCGCCGGCAGGATCACCGACGGCACGGTGGACGCGCTGGGCGGGCTGCTCGCGCCCGGCGACGTCGTCGTCGACGGCGGCAATTCCAACTACAAGGACACGCTGCGGCGCGCCGCGGCGCTTTCCGCGAAGCAGGTGGGCTACGTCGACTGCGGCACCAGCGGCGGCGTCTGGGGGCTGGCCGAGGGCTACAGCCTGATGGTCGGCGGCGACCAGGACGTGGTGGACCGGCTGCGGCCGATCTTCGAGACGCTCGCGCCCGCGACGGATGCGGGCTGGGGCCGCGTCGGCCCGGTGGGCTCGGGCCATTTCACCAAGATGGTCCACAACGGCATCGAATACGGGCTGATGCAGGCCTATGCGGAAGGATTCTCGATCCTGCAGCACAAGCAGGAATTCGCCCTCGACCTGCACCAGGTCGCGGAGATCTGGCGCCGCGGCAGCGTCGTGCGCTCGTGGCTGCTCGACCTGACCGCGGATGCGCTGGGCAGGAACCCGGCGATGGACGGCATCGCGCCCTGGGTCGCGGACTCCGGCGAAGGCCGGTGGACGCTGCAGGAGGCGATCGACCTCGACGTGCCGGCGCCGGTGATCGCGCTGTCGCTGATCTCGCGGTTGCGTTCGCGCGACGCCGATTCCTTCGCCGACAAGCTGCTCGCCGCCATGCGCAACGAATTCGGCGGCCATGCGATGAAGCACGAATAGGGCGCCTACGACTTTTGCAACGCCCCGCCCTTGTGCACGGCGACATGGTCGGTCCGGTCGCTGCGGATCTCGTATTGCGGGTCTTCGGGGCTGCAGTGACGCGTGTAGCCGTGCCACTCGAAGTCGTGGCGGTGAATCCGCGTGATCGTGCCGCTCACGCGCCCGGCCTCCGAGTTCCAGCCGACGTGGTCGCCCACCTTGAACGCGCGCTTCGCCGTCATCGCCTCGGCTCCAGCAGGGCCAGCGCACGCCGGCAGACTTCGGCGGCGGTGAAGCCGTAGCGCGCCATGACCTCGTCGCCCGGCGCCGACGCGCCGTAGCGGTCCACCCCGAGCACCGCGCCGCGGTCGCCGACGTAGCGCTCCCAGCCCTGCGGGACGCCCGCCTCCACCGCCAGGCGCGCGGTGACGCCCGGCGGCAGCACGCTGTCCCGATACTCGCGGGGCTGCGCGTCGAACAGCTCCCAGCTCGGCATCGAGACGCAGCGCACGCGCAGGCCGCGGTCGCGCAGCAGTCGCGCGGCCTCGACTGCCAGGTGGACTTCGGACCCGCTGGCCAGCAGCAGCAGGCGGTCGTGTCCATCGTCGCCGTGGCCCGCAGCGTCGCGGAAGCCTTCGTCGTCGAGCACGTAGGCGCCGCGGCGCAGGCCCGTCGCGGCCGCGAGGCGCGCGCGGTCGAGCGTCGGCAGCGCCTGCCGGCTCAGCACCAGCGTCACCGGCGCATCGCGCGTTTCCAGCGCGACCCGCCAAGCCTCCGCGGTTTCGTTCGCGTCCGCCGGGCGGATCACCGTCAGGTTCGGGATGGCGCGCAGCGCGGCCAGGTGCTCGACCGGTTCGTGGGTCGGGCCGTCCTCGCCGACCGCGATGCTGTCGTGCGTGAACACGTGCACGACGTGCAGGCACGACAGTGCGGCCAGGCGCATCGGCGGACGCATGTAGTCGGAGAAGACGAGGAACGTCGCGGTGTACGGCAGGCAGCCGCCGTGCGCCGCCATGCCGTTCGCGATCGCGCCCATCGCGTGCTCGCGCACGCCGAAGTGCAGGTTGCGCCCGGTGAAACTCCAGCCGCCGCCATCCGAGCCCTGCTCGTCCGTGCCCGCCCCCGCAGGCGGATTGAAGTCGCCCAGCCCCTTCAGCGCGGTCTTGGTCGACGGATCGAGGTCCGCGGAGCCGCCGGTGAGTTGCGGCAGGCGCGGCGCGATGGCGTTCAGCACCTTGCCGGATGCCTCGCGCGTGGCCATGCCTTTCGCATCCGCGGGGAACACCGGCACCGCGGCATCCCATCCGTCCGGCAGGCCACCATGGAGGCTGCGTTCGAATTCCGAGGCGAGCTCGCCGTGGGCCTGCGCGTAGGCGCGGAACCGCGCCTCCCATGCCTGCTCCGCCGCCGCGCCGCGCGCCACGGCTTCGCGCATGCGCTGCGCGGCGTCGGGCGGCACCAGGAACGACGGTTGCAGCGGCCAGCCGAGCGCTTCCTTGGTCCTGCGCACGCCGTCCTCGCCCAGCGGCGACCCGTGCGCCTTGAAGCTGTCCTGCTCGGGCGACCCGTAGCCGATGTGGGTGCGGACGATGACCAGCGAAGGCCGGCGCGTTTCCGCGCTGGCCGCGCGCAGGGCCGCATCGATCGCCGCGAGGTCGTTGCCGTCGGCGACGTGCTGCACGTGCCAGCCGTAGGCCTCGAACCGCTTGCCGCGGTCCTCGGTGAAGGTGATGTCCGTGCCCGCCGCGAGCGTCACGAAGTTGTCGTCGTACAGGCAGCAGAGCTTGCCGAGGCCGAGGTGGCCGGCGAGCGAGGCCGCTTCCGACGCGACGCCTTCCATCAGATCGCCGTCGCTCACCAGGGCCCAGGTCCGATGGTCCACCACGGGGACGTCGCCGCGGTTGTAGCGCGCGGCCAGTTGGGCTTCCGCCATCGCCAGGCCGACGGCGTTCGCCATTCCCTGCCCCAGCGGCCCGGTCGTCACTTCCACGCCCGGCGTGTGGTTGCGCTCAGGGTGGCCCGGTGTGCGGCTCTGCCACTGGCGGAATGCGCCGAGGTCGTCGAGCGACAGGTCGTAGCCCGCCATGTGCAGCAGCGCGTAGAGCAGCGCCGACCCGTGGCCGGCCGAGAGCACGAACCGGTCGCGGTCGGACCACGCCGGATTGCGCGGGTTGTGCTTCAGGTGCCGCTGCCACAGCACGTAGGCCATCGGCGCGGCGCCGAGCGGCAGGCCGGGATGGCCGCTGTCGGCCTTCTGCACCATGTCGACCGCGAGGAAGCGGAGGGTATCGACGCTGCGCTGGTCGATGCCGTCGAACGGCGTGGGATGGGACATGGGACACCTCCTGGCACGCGACCGTGCAACGCGGCCGCGTTCAGCCTCCCCGGCGTTGTCGATAGCGACGGATGAGCGTGCGGGTGGAACTGTCGTGGCCGGCCGCCGCGTCCCCGTCCACGCCCGGCGCGGCGAGTTCGGCTTCCGTCGCCCGGGCCAGCTGCTTGCCCAGTTCGACGCCCCATTGGTCGAAGCTGTCGATGCCCCAGATCGTGCCCTGCACGAACACCGCGTGCTCGTACAGGGCGACGAGCGCGCCGAGGCTGTGCGGGGTCAGGCGATCGGCGAGCAGCGTGATGCTCGGCCGGTCGCCGGGGCAGGTCTTGTGCGCGACCAGGGCCTCCGGCGTGCCCTGCGCGCGCAACTGCACCGCATCGCGGCCGAACGCCAGCGCCTCGCCCTGCGCGAACAGGTTCGCCATCAGCAGGTCGTGCCGCCTGCGCACGTCGTCGGCGTCTTCGCCCGGCGCCGGCAGCGGCTGGCAGAAGCCGATGAAGTCGCAGGCCACCAGGCGCGTGCCCTGGTGCAGCAGCTGGTAGAAGGAGTGCTGGCCGTTGGTGCCGGGCTCGCCCCAGTAGACCGGGCAGGTCTGCACGTCGACGCGCTCGCCGCTCGCGGTGACGCGCTTGCCGTTGCTCTCCATCGCCAGCTGCTGGAGATAGGCGGGAAAGCGCGCGAGGTCCTGCGCGTACGGAAGCACCGCGACCGTCTGCGCGCCGAGGAAATCGTTGTTCCAGATCGCCAGCAGGGCCATCAGCACCGGCAGGTTGGCTTCGGGCGGCGCGCTGCGGAAATGCGCGTCCATCGCATGGAAGCCGTCGAGCAGCTCGCGGAAGCGCGCCGGCCCGACCGCCAGCATCGTCGACAGGCCGATGGCCGAATCCATCGAGTAGCGGCCGCCGACCCAGTCCCAGAAACCGAACATGTGCGCCGGTTCGATGCCGAAGGCGCGCACGCCTTCCTCGTTGGTCGAGACTGCGACGAAATGGCGGGCGACCGCGGCCTCGCCCAGCGCGGCGACGCACCAGGCGCGCGCGGCGGCGGCGTTGACCAGGGTCTCCTGGGTCGTGAAGGTCTTGGAGCAGACGATGAACAGCGTTTCCGCCGGATCGAGCCCGTCGAGCGCCTCGCGCAGCGCCGCCGGATCGACGTTGGAGACGAAGCGCGGCCGGGGGCCGTCGACGTAATGGCGCAGCGCCCGTGCCGCCATCGCCGGGCCCAGGTCGGAACCGCCGATGCCGATGTTGACGACATGCCGCACGCGGCGGCCGGTCGCGCCGGTCCAGCGGCCCTCGCGCACATCGCGGGCGAAGGCCTCCATGCGCGCGAGCACGTCCTGCACGCCGGCGACCACATCTGCGCCGTCGGCAACGATGCGGGTGCCTGCCGGCGCACGCAGCGCCACGTGCAGCGCCGGACGGTCCTCGGTCGCGTTGACGTGCGCGCCGGCGAACATGGCCCCGATGCGCTCGCCCACGCCGCAGGCGTCGGCGAGCGCCAGCAGCAGGCGCAGCGTGTCGTCGTCGATGCGCTGTTTCGAGTAGTCGAGGTACCAGCCGGCGCCTTCGGCCACCATGCGCTCGCCGCGCCGCGGATCCGCGGCGAAGCGCTGGCGCAGCGTCGTGCCAACCTGCGCGCGCGCATGCGTCGCCAGCGCCTGCCATTCCGGCCGTTGTGTCAACGGCGTGCGGTTCGCCGGGACCGTCATGAGAGCGCGGCCGCCTTCTTCGCGATGCGATCCAGCAGCTGGTTCCAGGACGAGACGAAGGCCTCGGCGCCCTCCTCCTGCAACCGGTCGGCGAGCGCGGCGACGTCGATGCCTGCGTCGGCATAACGCCGCAGCCGCGCCTCGGCGTCTCCGCCGTCCACGGCCATCGGCGCACCGGCCTTCCCGTGGTCGGCGAAGGCCTGGAGCGTCTTGGCCGGCAGCGTATCGATGGTGTCGGGCGCGGCGAGGGCCTCGGCGTAGAGCGTATCGGGCGCCGACGGGTCCTTGGTGCTGGTGCTCGCCCACAGCAGCCGTTGCGGGCGCGCGCCGGCGGCTTCGAGCCTGCGCCAGCGCGGCGACGCCAGCAGTGCGCGGTAGGCGCGGTAGCACTGCATGCCCACGGCGATGCCGAGTCCGTTGCGCAGCGCTTCCGGCGCCGACTTCGCGATCGCCTTGTCCCAGCGGCTCACGAACACCGAGGCGACCGACGCGACCACCGGATCGAGCCCGGCCTCGATCCGTCGCTCGATGCCGCGCAGGTAGGCTTCGGCCGACGCGAGATACTGCGCCTCCGAAAACAGCAGGGTGACGTTGATGGGCACGCCGCGGAAGATGGATTCCTCGATCGCGGCGACGCCGGCGGGCGTGCCCGGGATCTTGACGAACAGGTTGCGGCACGCCGCCTGGTCGTGGATCCGCCGCGCGGCGTCGACGCTGCCCGCGGTGTCGTCGGCGAGCAGCGGCGAGAGCTCCATAGACACCCAGCCGTCGACGCCGTCGGTCGCGTCGTGCGCGGGCTCGAACAGCTTCGCGGCGCGGCGCAGGTCCTCCAGCGCCAGCTCGACGAACAGCGCTTCCCCGGACAGGCCGGCGCGCGTCTTCTCGCGGATGCCGGCGTCGTAGGCATCGCTGCCGCCGATCGCCTCGTCGAAGATGGTCGGGTTCGACGTGAGGCCGGTCAGGCCGTATTCGCCGATCCAGCGCGCGAGCGTCCCGTCGTCCAGGAGTTCGCGCGTGATGTTGTCCAGCCACAGGCTCTGGCCCATGGCGCGGAGCGCCTGCAGGTTCGCGTTCATCATGTCCTTTCCATTGTGGCGCGGTCCGGCGTCGCGTGGCTCAGCATGGCGCGCTGCCCTCGGGTTGCGGGTCGTGCCAGGCGTCGCCCTCGACCATGGTGCGGGCCGAGGCCGGGCCCCAGCTGCCCGAATCGTAGGCTTCCACCGCTTCGGGCAGGTCGAGCACCGGGTCGACCACGCGCCAGGCCTCTTCCACCGCTTCGTCGCGGGTGAACAGCGCGGCGTCGCCACGCAGCGCGTCGCCGAGGAGGCGTTCGTACGGCGGCGCATCGCTGCCGTGCTGGTGGCGCGCGACGAGCTCGACGTCCTCGCCCTTCATCGTTTCGCCGGCGCGCTTGACCCGCGCGCCCGCGGCGATCACGACCTCGGGCCCGAGCCGGAACCGGAAATAGTTGGCGCGGTGCGCGCCGTTGCCGGCGACGCCCGCACCCGCGTTGTCGAACAGCGCCAGCGGCGGCCGCTTGAGTTCGACCCGCACTTCCGTCGCGGTGATGGGCATGCGCTTGCCGGTGCGGATGTAGAACGGCACCCCGGCCCAGCGCCAGGTATCGATCTCCAGGCGCAGCGCCGCGTAGGTCTCGACGTTGGAGCCTGCCGCGACGCCCGCCTCGTCGCGGTAGCCGCGGAACTGGCCGCGCACGAGATGCGCCGGATCGAGCGGCCGCATCGCCCGGAACACGCGCAGCTTCTCCGCGTGGATCGCGGCGGCGTCGTCGCCGACCGGTGCATCCATCGCCAGCAGCGACACCACCTGGAGGAGATGGTTCTGCACCACGTCGCGGATCGCGCCGACGTCGTCGTAGAACGCGCCGCGCCCCTGCACGCCGAAGGCCTCCGCCATCGTGACCTGGACGTTGTCGACGTAGTTGCGGTTCCAGACCGGGTCGAGGAAGGCATTCGCGAAGCGGAAGTACAGCAGGTTGCGCACCGCTTCCTTGCCCAGGAAGTGGTCGATGCGGAACACCGAGGATTCCGGGAAGACGCGGTGCAGCGCCCGGTTGAGCGCGCGCGCGGAGGCGAGGTCGCGGCCGAACGGCTTCTCCACCACCACGCGCGCGTCGGCGGCGCAACCGGATTCGCCCAGCGCGCCCACGACCGTGGGGAACAGCGACGGCGGGATGGCGAGGTAATGCAGGGGACGCCGCGAGCCGACCGCGTCGAGTTCGGCGCGCAGGCGGCGGAACGTGTCCGGGTCGTTGTAGTCACCGTCGAGGTAGCGCAGGCGTTCGGCAAGCCGCGAGAACGCGGGCTCGTCCACCCCGACGTCGCCCGCGGCCAGCGCCTCGTGCACGTGCCGGCGCAGGCCGTCGGCGTCCCAGCCCGCGCGCGCGACGCCGATCACCGGGATGCCGAGTTCCCCGTCGCGGGCCAGGGCCTGCAGGGCGGGATAGATCTTCTTGTGCGCGAGGTCGCCGGTGGCCCCGAAGAACACGAGTGCGTCGGATTGGCTGGGCCCTGCGCTCAACTTGGCTTCCCTGTGGTCGGCGAGCGGCTATTCATATCAGATCGCGGGTCAAGGCGCGGTCAGCGCACAAGCGGAAGGGCCGCGATGCGGCCCTTCCGGAGGCTTTCGATGCGACCCGCAGCGTCCCCGCGGGGTCGCTGCGAGCGGGATCAACCCTGCATCGGGACGATCGTGATCTCGACGCGTCGGTTCTGCGCGCGGCCCGCCTCGGTGTCGTTGCTCGCGATCGGTCGGGTCTCGCCCGCGCCGGTCACGATCATGCGCTGCTGGGTGACCCCGCGCGACGAGAGGTAACCCGCGACCGAGTTGGCGCGCTGCACGGACAGCTGCTGGTTGTAGGAATCGCTGCCGACGCTGTCGGTATGGCCGGCGACCTCGATCACGGTCTGGTTGTACTCGTTGAGCGTCTGCGCGACGTTGTCCAGCACCGGGCGGAACTGCGGCTGCAGGTTCGCGCTGTCGAAGGCGAAGGTGATGTTGCCGGGCATGTTCAGGGTGATGTTGTCCCCCTGGCGCACGACGTCCACGCCGCTGCCGGCGAGCTCGCGGCGCAGCGCGGCTTCCTGGCGGTCCTGGTAGGCGCCGACGGCGCCGCCGGCGATGGCGCCCACGCCGGCCCCGACCATCGCGCGCTGGCGGCGCTCGACCGCGTCGCCGCCGCTCAGCAGGCCGGCGACCGCGCCGATGCCCGCGCCGATCAGGGCGCCGCGCTTGGTGCGGTTCGGATCGTTGGGATCGTTGGTCTGGCCGGTGTAGGTGGCGCAGCTGGCCAGCAGGGTGGTGGCGAGCGCGGTGCAGATCGCGGAGGCGGCGAGCTTGTTCATTGGAACTCCTGGTCGTGGGGGGCGGCCCGGTTGGACCTGAATGCGCGGACAAGTTACCCGCGCCAACGTCTCCGGCAAGTGACGGCGCGCCCGCGCGTTTAGCCGCCAGTCGGCCTGCCGCCCGCCTCGCCCGGCGAGCGCCCCGGCGCCGGCAGGTAGTGCCGCGGAATGCGCAGGTTGAGTCCCGTCAGGATCTCGTAGGGGATCGTCCCCGCCATGCCCGCCACGTCCTCGATCCGGATGGCATCTTCGCCCTGCCGCCCCACCAGCACGACTTCGTCCTCGTTGAACGCGGTGCCCTCGCCGATGTCGACCATGAACTGGTCCATGCAGATGCGGCCCACCGCGGGATGGCGCACGCCGCGGATGAGCACCTCGCCACGCCCCGACAGCGCCCGCGGCCAGCCGTCGCCGTAGCCGATCGGCACGGTCACGACGCGCGTGTCGCGCGCCGGGGCCCAGGTGGCGCCGTAGCTCACCGGCCGGCCCGCCCTGACCACCTTGAAATAGACGACCTGCGAGCGCAGCGACAGCGCCGGCCGCAGCGCGATCGTGGCCTGCGACGCTGCATCCGGCAGCACGCCGTAGACGATGATCCCAGGCCGGACCATGTCCAGCCACGTTGCGGGGAAGTGCAGCACGCCGCCCGAATTGGCGAGGTGGCGGATCGGCATCGGCGCATCGAGCCGGTCGAAGTGCGCGCAGGCCTCGGCGAAACGCTCGACCTGCAGCGCCGTCATCGGCGACGCCGGATCGTCGGCGCACGCCAGGTGCGAGTAGACGCCCTTGACCGTGCACCAGCGCGACGCGACCGCCGCCTCGATGAACGGACCCGCCGAGTAGCTGTGGACGCCGATGCGCTCCATTCCGGTGTCGACCTTCAGGTGCACGACGGCCTTGCGGCCGGCCGCTTCCGCCGCAGCCTCCACCTGTCGCAGCTTGTCCAGCGAGGACACCGTGGCTTCGAGCCCGTGGGCGATGAACTGCGACGCCTGCGGACCGAAGATCCCGCCCATCACCAGGATCGGGACGCGCAGCCCGGCCTGCCGCAGCGCGATGCCCTCCTCGAGGAAGGCGACGCCGAGCTGGTCCACGCCCAGCGCTTCGAGGTGCCGCGCGACGGGCACCAGGCCGTGGCCGTAGGCGTTCGCCTTGACCACCGCCATCACCGGCACGCCGGTGCGCGCGCGGATCCCCGCCAGGTTGTGGGCGATCGCATCGAGGTCGACCACGATCCGGGTCGGGCGTCCGCTGTCGATCGCTGCGTGCTCCATCAGCGCATTGTAGGGCCCGCCGTCGCGCCTGCCAGGCGCTGCGCCGCGCGCCATGTCCTGGCGTGCAGCGCGGCGCTGGCGACGAGGATCGCCGCCACCCCCGCCTCGATCGCCCAGACCGACCAGGGCACGCCGAAACCCGCGGGCAAGGCGGTGCCGCCGTCGATCCACGCGCCGTACAGCGCCTTGTCCACGAACGGCACCGGCAGGATCGGCAGCATCGGCAACAGCATCGCGCCGGCGAACACCCATCCGCGCCGCCGCGGCGCCAGCGCCCGCCAGCACGCGAGCAGCGGCGGCAACGACAGCAGCAGCACCGTCGCGCTCGCCAGCCAGCGGCTCCCGTCCGGCGAGACGAGGTCCCACAGCACGCCTTCGTCGCCGCCGCCGGCGAGCGCGGTGAACAGGCGCAGGAAGGGCTTGTTCGCGATCACCAGGCCGAAGCCCGCCAGCCGCCAGCGCGGCGAGGCCAGCAGCGGGATGCCCAGCCACATCAGGACGTAGCTCAAGGCGGGCCCCGCCGCGGTGGACCAGGGCCAGGCGTCGCCGCAGCCGGCGTCGATCGCGAACAGGCTCAGGCTCATGCGGCCGGTGGCCCCGCAGACGCCGGCGGCGGCCAGGTGGTGGGTGAACTCGTGGGCGAACGACGCCAGCCAGGTCAGTGCGACCAGGGCCAGCAGGCTGCGGGCGTCGAAAGGGAAGCGGTAGCCGGTCATGGCGGGGTCCGGAACGGGGGCTCCGGATCCGATACGCCGAGGGGGCCGGCGGTTTACATCCGACGGGGCGACGCGGCCGGGCCGCGCCCCGCCGGCGTCATTCGAAGCTGCCGACCGCGTCGTGGGCCAGGTTGTCGAACCGGGTGTACTCGCCGAAGAACTTGAGCTTGATCGAACCGGTCGGGCCGTTTCGCTGCTTGCCGATGATGATCTCGGCCAGTCCCTTGTCGGGCGAGTTTTCCTTGTTGTAGTAGTCGTCGCGGTAGATGAAGACGATCACGTCGGCATCCTGCTCGATGGCGCCGGACTCGCGCAGGTCGGCCATCATCGGGCGCTTGTCGGTGCGCGTTTCCAGCGAACGGTTGAGCTGCGACAGCGCGATCACCGGGACATTGAGTTCCTTCGCCAGGCCCTTGAGCGAGCGCGAGATCTCGGAGATTTCCGTGGCGCGGTTCTCGCTGTTGCCGGGGACCTGCATCAGCTGCAGGTAATCCACCACGATCAGGCCGAGGCCGTGTTCCTTCTTGATGCGGCGCGCCTTCGAACGCAGCTTCTCGGGCGACAGCGCCGGTTCGTCGTCGATGAAGATCCTCGCCTCGCGCAGCAGCCGGATCGCGCTGGTGACCCGGCTCCAGTCCTCGTCCTCGAGCTGGCCGGTACGCAGGCGGGTGGCGTTGATGCGGCCGACCGAGGAGATCAGGCGCAGCGCGAGCTGGCTGGCCGACATTTCCATCGAGAAGATCGCCACCGGCTGCTTCGACTTCATCGCCGCGTACTCGGCCATGTTCAGCGCGAGCGTGGTCTTGCCCATCGACGGGCGCGCCGCGAGGATCAGCAGGTCGGTCGGCTGCAGGCCGGCGGTCATCTCGTCGAAGTCGGTGTAGCCGGTCGGCAGGCCGGTGACGCTGCCGCCGCTCTCGAAGCGTTTCTGCAGCACGTCGAAGGCCTCGGCCAGCGCGGTGTGCACCGGGACGAAGTCCATGCGGCCCTTCGCGCTGTGCTCGGCGATCGCCAGCACGCTGGATTCGGCGGCGTCCAGGATCTCGCGGGTCTCGCGGCCGTCGGGCTGGAAGCCGTCGTTGACGATGCCGGTTCCGACTTCGATGAGCTGCCGCAGCACCGCCTTGTCGCGCACGATCTCGGCGTAGGCCGTGATGTTCGCGGCCGAGGGCGTGGTGGTGGCGAGCTCGACCAGGTAGGCGCCGCCGGCGACCTGCTCGACCTGGCCCATGGACTCGAACCATTCGCCCAGCGTGACCGCGTCGTAGGGCCGGCCCTTCTCGGCCAGTTCGCGGATGGCGCGGTAGATCAGCTGGTGGTCGCGACGATAGAAGTCGCTGTCGGCGAGGATGTCGGAGACCCGGTCGTAGGCATCGGGTGCGAGCATCAGCCCGCCGAGCACCGCCTGCTCGGCTTCCACCGATTGCGGCGGAACCCGGAGCTGCTCGACCCGCTGGTCCGCCCGCCCCTGCTCGCGTCCATGGAATGCATTGGACGCATCGGCACGGAACCCCTGGCGTGCGCTCATCAGTGTGGTGACTCCCCCGGTCGGACCGTCTGCGCGGTCCTGTGATTGCTGCGCGTCGAACTGTTGCAGCCTGGTAGCCATCGTAGGTCGGCCGTCCACCGGAGCGTTGCAGACAACTCTGTGGATAACCGGTGGGAATCGCACAGGCTGCGACGGACGGCGGGCGCCGCAAACGAAACAGGCGCCCGGAGGCGCCTGTCGCGCGGCCGCCTCGCGGCGACCGGTGTTGCGTGCGGGCGGATCAGGCGGCTTCGGCGGCCACGATCACCTTGACCGGCGTCTCGACGTCGGCGTGCAGATGCACGACGACCTCGGTCTCGCCGACGTTGCGGATCGCGCCCTCGCCCATCACGACCTCGGCCTTTTCGACCGGCATGCCGAGCTTGGTCAGCGCCTCGGCGATCTCGCGCGGGCCGACCGAGCCGTACAGCTTGCCCTCGCTCGACGCGTTGGCGTAGATCGTGACGCTGGCGCCTTCGAGCTTCGCCTTGCGCGACTCGGCATCGCCGAGCTGCGCCTGCGCCTTGGCCTCGTACTCGGCGCGGCGCGCCTCGAATTCGGCGAGGTTCGCGGCGGTGGCGGGCACGGCCTTGCCCTGCGGCACCAGGAAGTTGCGGCCGTAACCCGGCTTGACCTTGACCTTGTCGCCCAGGCCGCCGAGGTTGGTCACCTTCTGGAGAAGGATCAGTTCCATTTCATTTGCTCCGGTTCGTTAGCGGCGCAAGGGCGCCGCAACGGTTGCTGTCCGAACGGACGGAAAGACTTACGGGTTGTGGTTGTCGGTGTACGGGATCAGGGCCAGGAAGCGCGCGCGCTTGACCGCGGTCGCCAGCTGGCGCTGGTACTTCGACTTCGTGCCGGTGATGCGGCTCGGGACGATCTTGCCGGTCTCGGTCAGGTTCTGGCGCAGGGTGTTGAGATCCTTGTAATCGATCTCCTTGACGCCCTCGGCGGTGAACTTGCAGAACTTGCGGCGGCGGAAGAACTTGGACATGTCGGTGTGCTCCTAAAGGGCGGGATCAGGCGGCTTCGGCGGCGTCGTCGGCAGTGCCGACCGCGCTGTCGCCGTCGTCGTCGCGGCGGCGGCGCTCGCCGCGCTCGGGCTTGTCGCCCTTCTCGTCCTTGTTCTTCATGATCAGCGACTGCTCGGTCACCGGCTCGTCGCGGCGGATGACCAGGTGGCGCAGGATCGCGTCGTTGAAGCGGAACGCGTCGACCAGCTCGTTCAGGACTTCCTGCCCGGTCTCGACGTTGAACAGCACGTAGTGGGCCTTGACCAGGTTCTCGATCGGATAGGCCAGCTGGCGGCGGCCCCAGTCCTCGAGGCGGTGGATCTTGCCCTCGCCGCCTTCGATGAGCGACTTGTAGCGCTCGATCATGGCGGGCACCTGCTCGCTCTGGTCCGGGTGGACCAGGAACACGATTTCGTAATGACGCATTGCGGTTTTCCTCGTGGATGTCGGCAGGACGCGCGCGGCGCCCGGCCCGGCAGCCCCCCGTCGGCCGGGACGGTCGCGGTGGGGCAAGGGCTCCCCGGAGGCCGGGGAGCCGGCAATTATGGCCGAATCAAGGGGTTGCAGGCAACTGGCGGCCCGGAGGGGGCGGCCGACCGTGGGTCGGCTCTACGGCGCGCGGTCGGCGTCGGTCGTGAAGGACTCGCCGCAGCCGCACTCGCCGGCCACGTTCGGGTTCTGGAAGACGAACTGCTCGTTCAGGCCGGCCTTGAGGAAGTCGATCCGGGTGCCGTCCACGAGGGGCAGGCTGTCGGCGTCCACGTAGACCCGGACCCCGTCCTGGTCGAAGACGGCGTCGCCGTCGCCCGCGGACCGGGCGAGTTCGACCAGGTAGCCCCAGCCCGAACAGCCGGTGCGGCGCACGCCGAAGCGCAGGCCGAGCGCCTGCGGCTCGGCGGCGAGGTAGCCGCGGATCCTTTCGAGCGCGGCGGGTGCGAGTTGGATCGCCATGCCGCGATTATACTCGGCGGTTCACGCACGGGATGAACCATCAGGGCATGACAACGGTCAGCGTCGAACATGCGCTCGCGGGCAAGCTGCCCGTCGGCGGCGAAGTCACGGTCCGCGGCTGGGTCCGCACCCGGCGCGACTCCAAGGCCGGGCTGAGCTTCGTCAACGTGAGCGACGGCTCCTGCTTCGCGCCGATCCAGGTGGTCGCGCCGGCCTCGCTGCCCAACTACGACGCCGAAGTGAAGCGGCTCACCGCCGGCTGCTCGGTGGTGTGCACGGGCACGCTCACCCAGTCGCAGGGCCAGGGCCAGGCCTTCGAGATCCAGGCCGAACGCGTCGAGGTCCTGGGCTGGGTCGACGATCCGGAGACCTACCCCATCCAGCCGAAGCCGCACTCGCTGGAGTTCCTGCGCGAGGTCGCGCACCTGCGGCCGCGCACCAACCTGTTCGGCGCCGTGACGCGCATCCGCGACTGCCTCGCGAAGGCGGTGCACCGCTATTTCCACGAGCAGGGCTACTTCTGGATCTCGACGCCGATCATCACCACGTCCGACGCCGAGGGCGCGGGCCAGATGTTCCGCGTATCCACGCTGGACGCGGCGAACCTGCCGCGCGACGACAAGGGCAACGTGGATTTCGGCCGCGACTTCTTCGGCAAGGAAACCTTCCTGACCGTCTCCGGCCAGCTCAACGTCGAGGCCTACTGCCTGGCGATGAGCAAGGTGTACACCTTCGGCCCGACCTTCCGCGCCGAGAACTCCAACACCACCCGCCACCTGGCCGAGTTCTGGATGGTGGAGCCGGAGATCGCGTTCGCGGACCTCGCCGAGGACGCGCGCGTCGCCGAGGAGTTCCTGAAGTACCTGTTCCGTGCCGTGCTGCGCGAGCGCGCGGACGACATGGCCTTCATCGCCGAGCGCGTGCAGAAGGACGCGATCACGCGGCTGGAGGCGTTCGTCAACGCGCCGTTCGAGCGCATCAGCTACACCGACGCGGTGTCGCTGCTGCAGAAGTCGGGCGAGAAGTTCGACTTCCCGGTCGAATGGGGCCTGGACCTGCAGACCGAGCACGAGCGCTGGCTGACCGAAGTCCACGTCGGCCGCCCGGTCGTCGTCACCGACTACCCGGAGCACATCAAGGCGTTCTACATGCGCCTCAACGACGACGGCAAGACCGTCGCGGCGATGGACGTGCTGGCGCCCGGCATCGGCGAGATCATCGGCGGTTCGCAGCGCGAGGAGCGGCTGGACGTGCTCGACGCGCGCATGGCGCAGTTCGGACTCGACCCGGCGCATTACGGCTGGTACCGCGATTTCCGCCGCTACGGCACCGTCCCCCACGCGGGCTTCGGCCTGGGCTTCGAGCGGCTGGTGGTCTACACCTGCGGCCTGTCCAACATCCGCGACGCGATCCCCTACCCGCGCGCGCCGGGCCACGCCGAGTTCTGACGTGTCCACGGACCTCGTGCTGTTCCTGGCGCTGCTGTTCGTCGCGATCGCCATCGGCGGGGCCACGGCGTTCGTGATCTTCTGGCCGTTGACGCTGGTGCACGTCCGCGACCGCCACCAGGCGCTGCGCGCGCAGCTCGGCGAAGGCGCGTTCCTCAATCCGGCGGCGTTGTGGTGGCTGTTGCGCGGCGGCTACCGCGCCACGCCGGATCGTTCGCTGAGCGGGCTGGCGACGCCCGCCCGGGTTTCCCTGGCGGTGATCCTGCTCGGCCTCGCGCTGGCGGGCCTGCTGTGGCTCTGGTCGCTGGTGATCGCATGAGCCACGCCGGCGCGCCCGCGCACGAGCAGTGGTGGCTGGCGACGCTGGGCCGCAACATCGTCTGGGCGCGCCTGCGCGTGCGCGAGGCCGGCACCGCGGAAGTGTTCGACGCCGACGGCAACACGCTCGCGTACGACAGCGAGGACACCGCGCGCGCGGCGCTGCTCGACGCCGAATTCGTCGAATACGAGGGCCTCGATGCCGACGACGCGCTGGAGCGCGGCTTCGACCTCGCCGAGGTTCGGCCGCCGACCGGCGGCGACGATGCCGCGATGCGGCCGCAGATGTTCGTGTCGCTCGGCGGGAGGGACTGACATGGATCTGGATCTCAGCGGGCGGCACGCGCTGGTCTGCGGCGCCTCCGAGGGCATCGGGCGCGCCGCCGCGCACGAGCTCGCGCTGCTCGGCGCCGACGTCACCCTGCTGGCGCGTCGCGCCGCGACGCTGGAAGAGGTGGCCGCCGGGCTGCCCGTCCGCGACGGCCAGCAGCACGGCTTCATCACCGCCGACATGGCGCAGACCGAGGCGCTGCGCGCGCGGGCCGAAGCGCTTGCCACCGCGCGTCCCGTCCACGTCCTGGTCAACAACACCGCCGGACCACCGGGCGGCCCTGCGTACACCGCGACCGAGGATGCGTTCCTCGAGGCGTTCCGCCGCCACCTGCTCGCCAACCAGGCGCTGGTGCAGGCGCTGCTGCCGGGCATGCGCGCCGCGAACTGGGGTCGCATCGTCAACGTGGTCTCCACCTCTGTGCGCGAGCCGATCCCCAACCTCGGCGTCTCCAACACCATCCGCGGCGCGGTCGCCGGCTGGGCCAAGACCCTGTCGCGCGAACTGGCGCCGTTCGGCGTCACCGTCAACAACGTGCTGCCCGGCTACACGGAAACGGGGCGGATCGAGCAGATCGTGCGCGATCGCGCCGCTGCCACCGGAAAGCCCGCGGAGGCCATCCTCGAGGCCATGCGCGCGAACGTGCCGGCCGGCCGCTTCGCGGCGCCGGCCGAGATCGGCGGCGTGGTCGCCTTCCTCGCCTCCCCCGCGGCCGGCTACATCAACGGCGTGAGCCTCGCGGTGGACGGCGGCCGGATGCAGTCCATCTGATTCATTCCATCTGATCCCGTCCCGCTGCGTTAAGCTTCGCGGATGCCGGCCGTGACCCTGCGACTTCCCCACTGGATCGACGGACAGGCGCGCGAACCTGCCGGCGGACGCTGGCTCGAGGTGTTCGAACCGGCCACCGGACGGGCCTTTGCGGAGGTCGCCCGCGGCGATGCGTCCGATGTCGAGGCCGCGGTCGCGGCGGCGGTGCGCGCGGCGCCCGCCTGGGCCGCGCTGCCGAATGCGGAGCGCGCCGCGTGGCTCGAGCGGCTCGCGGCGGCGATCGAGGCGCGCATCGAGGCCTTCGCGCGCGCCGAGGCGCGCGACGGCGGCAAGCCCCTCAAGCTCGCGCGCGAGGTCGAGATCCCCCGCGCGATCAGCAACCTGCGCTTCTTCGCGCACGCCGCCACCCAGTTCGGCAGCGAATCCCACCACGGCCAGGCCGGCCTCAACTACACGCTGCGCCAGCCGCTCGGCGCGGTCGCGGCGATCTCGCCGTGGAACCTGCCGCTGTACCTGTTCACGTGGAAGATCGCACCGGCGCTCGCTGCGGGCAACACGGTGGTCGCCAAGCCGTCGGAAGTGACGCCGCACACGGCGACCCTGCTCGGCGAGCTCGCCGCGGGCATCGGCTTCCCGCCCGGCGTGCTCAACATCGTGCACGGCCTCGGCCCGGAGGCAGGCGAAGCGATGGTGGTCCACCCGGCGCTCAAGGCCGTGTCGTTCACCGGCAGCACCGCCGTCGGGCGCCGCATCGCCGGCCTCGCCGCGCCGCTGCTGAAGAAAGTCTCTCTGGAACTGGGCGGCAAGAACCCGACCTTGGTGTTCGCCGACAGCGACTGGCGGGCACAGCTGCCGGTGCTGGTGCGCTCGGCGTTCCAGAACTCCGGCCAGATCTGCCTGTGCGGTTCGCGCATCCTCGTGGAGCGCGCGATCCACGACGAATTCCGCGACGCCTTCGTCGAGCGCGCGCTGGCGCTGCGCCCCGGCGACCCCATGGATCCGGACGCCGACCTCGGCCCGCTCGTGTCGCAGGCGCACTTCGACAAGGTGATGGCCGCGATCGCTCGAGCACGCGGGGAAGGCGGCAGGATCCTGTGCGGGGGCGTCGCGCTCGACCGCCCCGGCTGGTTCGTCGCGCCGACCGTGATCGAGGGCCTCGGCCCCGACTGCGCGACCAACCGCGACGAGATCTTCGGCCCGGTCGCGACCCTGCAGGCGTTCGACGACGAGACGCAGGCGCTCGCTCTGGCCAACGCCGGCGACTACGGCCTGTCCGCGTCGCTCTGGACGCGCGACCTCGACCGCGCGCACCGGCTCGCCGCGCGCCTCCGCGCCGGCATCGTCTGGATCAACACCTGGCTCATGCGCGACCTGCGCACGCCGTTCGGCGGCATGGGCCAGTCCGGCCTGGGGCGCGAAGGCGGCGCCGAGGCCATGCGCTTCTTCACCGAGGCGCGGAACGTCTGCATCGCACTGGACCAAGGGACCCCCACCCCATGATGAAAGAACTCGAAGCGCTGCTGCGCAACAACCGCGACTGGGCCGATTCGGTCCGCCGCGAGGACCCGGGCTTCTTCGAGCGCCTGTCGCAGCAGCAGGCGCCGCAGTACCTGTGGATCGGCTGCTCCGATTCGCGCGTGCCCGCGAACCAGATCATGGGCCTCGCGCCCGGCGAGGTCTTCGTCCACCGCAACATCGCCAACGTCATGGTCCATACCGACCTCAACTGCATGTCGGTGATCCAGTTCGCGGTCGACGTGCTGCAGGTCCGGCACATCCTCGTCGTCGGCCACTACGGGTGCGGCGGCGTCGGCGCGGCGCTGCACGGCACGCGCGTGGGCCTCGCCGACAACTGGATCCGGCACGTCGGCGACGTCGCGCAGAAGCACTCGGCGCTGCTCGAAGCGCTGCCCGCCGGCCGGCGGCACGACGCGCTGTGCGAACTGAACGCGATCGAGCAGGCCGAGAACGTCTGCCTGACCACCGTGATCCGCGACGCATGGGCGCGCGGCCAGCGGCTCGCCGTCCATGGCTGGGTCTACAGCCTGGCGGACGGCGTGGTGCGCGAGCTCGGCATGGACGTGGAGTCGCCGGAGGCGCTGGAGACGGTCTATCCGCAGGCGCTGGCGAAGCTGCGCGAGCGCCACGGGGTGGCCGCGTGAGCGAGGGCATCCACGCGGCGGCGGCGCCGAAGGCGGTCGGCGCCTACCCGCACGCGCGCCGCGTGGGCGACCTGCTGTTCCTGTCCGGCATCGGGCCGCGCGATCCCGCCACCGACGCGATCCCCGGCAACGTGCTGTTCGCGGACGGGCGCGTCCGCGCCTACGACATCCGCGCGCAGGCGCGCGCCGTGCTGGCCAACGTGCGCGCGGTGCTCGAGGCCAGCGGCGCGGGCTGGGAGGACCTGGTCGACGTCACCGTGTTCCTCACCGACATGGCACGCGATTTCAAGGCGTACAACGAAGTCTGGGCCGAGCACTTCCCCGACCCTGCGCGCGCGCCCTGCCGCACCACGCTGGGCATCACCGCGCTGCCGACGCCGATCGCCATCGAATTGAAATGCATCGCCGCGCTGCCCCGTCGCGGCGGCGCCGACTGAGGACCCCGCCATGCCCCTGCCCGCCCCGCTCGACCTGCAGGCCTGGATCGAGGAGCACCGCCACCTGCTGAAGCCGCCGGTCGGCAACAAGTGCGTGTACGACGGCGATTTCATCGTCATGGTCGTGGGCGGCCCCAACCAGCGCACCGACTACCACTGGGACGAGGGCCCCGAGTGGTTCTACCAGCTGGAGGGCGAAATGGTGCTGCGCATCCAGGAGCCCGCGGCCGACGGGAGCCTGGCCGTGCGCGACATCCCGATCCGCGCCGGCCAGACCTTCCTGCTGCCGCCGCGGACCCCGCACTCGCCCCAGCGCATGGCGGACTCGGTGGGGCTGGTGATCGAGCGCAGGCGCCTTCCGCACGAGCAGGACGGCCTGCAGTGGTATTGCGAACGGTGCAATGCGAAGGTCTACGAGGAGTACTTCCACCTCCACGACATCGAGCAGGACTTCCCGCCGGTGTTCGACCGGTTCTATTCGTCGCGCGAGCATCGCACCTGCAAGGCCTGCGGCCACGTCAACCCGGCGCCGGCGCGGTACACCATGCCGGATACCTGAGGCGGCGCGCGCGTGCTGCGCTCGCTGCTGGAACTCAAGCCGCGCGACGTGCCGATGCGCGTCGCGTTGCGCAACACCCTCGCGATCGTGGTCCCGCTCGCCGCCGGCATCGCGACCGGCCACGAGGCCGCCGGCCTCGCGGTCTCCACCGGCGCGCTCAACACCATGTTCACCGACCAGCCGGGCCCGTACCGGCTGCGCCTGCAACGCATGCTGGCCGCGGCGCTGGCCGCGGGGCTGGCGGCGCTCGCGGGCATCCTCGTCGGCGACAGCCTGTGGCCGCTCACCGTGGCGGCGTTCGCGGTCGCCTTCGCCGGCGGCATGCTGGTGGCGCTCGGGCCGATGGCCGGGCGCGTCGGGCTGACCAGCATGATCGTGCTGGTGCTGACGGCGTCGATGGAGATCCCGCGCGCGCAGGCCGCGGGCGTGGCCGCGCTGATCTGCGCGGGTGGCCTCCTGCAGGCCCTGTTCGCGATCGCGGCCTGGCCGCTGCAGCGTTATCGTCCGGAGCGCTTCGCGCTGGCCGACGTGCTGGCGCAGCTGGCGGCGTCGGCGCGCGAGCGTCCCGATGCCGCGCAGCGCCCTGCCGTGTCGCAGGCGGCGATGGACGCGCTGGTGCTGCTGCACGGCGAGTACCGGGCCCGCGGCGAGGCGATGCGCGCGTTCCGCGTGATCGCCGAGGTCTGCGAGCGCGCGCGCATCGACCTGCTCGCGCTGAGCGACCTGCACGCACGCAGCATCGCGCCGGCCGCGCGGCGCCGGATCGGCGAGGTGCTCGACCAGGCGGCGCGGGTGTTCGACGCGCTGGAGGCGACCATGCGCAGCACGCGGCCACCAGCGGCCGTCGATGCGCTCGCGGCCGCGTATGCGCAGCGCGTGCGTGCGCTGGCCGACCCGGACGCCGCCCTCGGCGACGGCGACCTGCGGTTGGCGCGGATCGCGCACGAGCGCGCGGAGAGCCTCGGCGGCCAGCTCCGTTCGCTG
>JANINR010000074.1 GCA_024508915.1 Lysobacteraceae bacterium
TCCGCCGGCCGGCGCGCCCGCGACCGCCGCGATCGGCCTCGGCGCAAATCTCGGCGATGCGGCCGCGACGCTGCGCGATGCGCTGCTCGCGATCGACGGCTTGCCGCAGACGCGCCTGCTGCGCGCTTCGCCGCTGTACCGCACTGCGGCGTGGGGCAACACCGACCAGCCGGATTTCGTGAACGCCGCGGCGCTGGTCGAGACTGTGTTGTCGCCGCGCGCGCTGCTCGACGCGCTGCTCGACCTGGAGCGCCGCTTCGGCCGCCGCCGCGAGGCGGGCCCGCAGTGGGGCCCGCGCGTCCTCGACCTCGACCTGCTGCTCCATGGCAGCCGCGTCGTCGACGAGCCCGGGCTGCGGGTGCCGCATCCGCACCTGCACGAGCGCGCATTCGCGCTGCTGCCGCTGGCGCAGGTCGCGCCCGACATGGAGGTGCCCGGGCGCGGTCCGGTGCGCGCGCTCCTGGCGGCGGTGGACACACGGGGCTGCGAGCGCCTTCCGGCCGGGTGAGCGCCCGCCGCCGTCGCCAGGCGGCATAATCGCGGTCCCCCCGCCGCAGGTTGCCGCCGTGTACACCTCGCCCGCGCAAGCCACGGACCGCAAGCCGTGGACGGTGCCGATGCTCGCCGACGCCAAGCGCGACGGCCGCCGGCTCGCCATGCTCACCGCCTACGACGCGGGCTTCGCGCTCGCGATGGACAGGGCCGGCATCGACCTGGTGCTCGTGGGCGATTCGCTCGGCATGGTCGCGCAGGGGCGGGACAGCACCTTGCCGGTCAGCGTGGACGACATCGCGTACCACACGGAATGCGCGGCGCGCGGGCTTTCCACCGCGCTGCTGCTGTCGGACCTGCCGTTCCAGGCGGATGCGACGCCGCGGCGCGCGCTCGACGCGGCGACGCGCTTCCTGCAGGCGGGCGCGGCGATGGCCAAGCTCGAAGGCGCCGCGGCGCACAAGCTCGACGCCATCCGCTTCCTGACGGAGCGCGAAGTGCCTGTCTGCGCCCACCTCGGGCTCACGCCGCAATCGGTGCTCCGGCTCGGCGGCTTCAAGGTGCAGGGCCGCGACGATCGCGCCGCGGCGCGCCTGCGCGAGGACGCGCGCGCGGTGCAGGACGCCGGCGCGAGCCTGCTGGTGCTCGAGTGCGTGCCGTCGGCGCTGGCCGCGGCGATCACCGCCGAGCTGCGCATCCCCACGATCGGCATCGGCGCGGGGCCGCACTGCGACGGGCAGGTGCTGGTGCTGCACGACGTGCTGGGGCTCGACAGCGGGCATCGCCGGCCGAAATTCGTGAAGGATTTCCTCGCCGATGGCGGCTCGGTCGAAGGCGCGTTCCGCGCCTACGCCGCGGCGGTGCGCGACGGCAGCTTCCCCGACGCGGCGCATTCGTACGAATGAGCGGCCTGGCGGCGGGCGAACCGCGGATCGAAACGGTCTCGGACCTCGAGTGGCTGCGCGCGCGCGTCGCCGGCTGGAAGCGCGACGGCCTGCGCGTCGGCTTCGTGCCGACGATGGGCAACCTGCATGCGGGCCACCATTCGCTGGTGCGGCTGGCACGCGCGCACGCCGACAAGGTCGTCGCCAGCATCTTCGTCAATCCGACGCAGTTCGGGCCGAACGAGGACTACTCGCGCTACCCGCGGACCCCGGACGCGGACGTCGCCGGCCTCCAGGCGGCGGGCTGCGACCTGGCCTGGATTCCGTCGGTCGAAACGATGTATCCGTACGGCCTCGAGGGCGTGGTGCAGGTGCGCGTGCCCGGCGTGACCGGCGTGCTGGAAGGCGCGCATCGCCCGGGCCACTTCGACGGCGTCGCCACGGTCGTCGCGCGACTGTTCCACCAGGTGGGCCCGGACGTCGCCGTGTTCGGGCGCAAGGATTACCAGCAGCTCGCGGTGATCCGCTACATGGTGCGCGAACTCGCGTTCCCGCTGGACATCGTCGCGGGCGAAACGCAGCGCGAACCCGACGGCCTGGCGATGAGCTCGCGCAACCAGTACCTCTCCGCGGAGGAGCGGGCGATCGCGCCGCGGTTGCACCGCACGCTGCTCGACCTGCGCGACGCCGTCCGGGCCGGCGAGTCGCCGGCGCAGGCCGAAGCGGCGGCGCGCGCGGCGCTGGACGGCGCCGGCTTCGAAGTGGATTACATCGTCGTGCGCCATCCAGATCTCGCCGAAGCGGGCGAGGGCGACGCCCGGCGCGCGGGCGGCGGCGCCTCGCGCGCGCGCGTTGCGCTCGTGGCGGCGCGGCTCGGGCGCACGCGGCTCATCGACAACCTCGAATTCAGCGTCGATTGAGCGGCCGACCCGGCTGGAAACGCTTGCGGCCGGCCTTTCACCGGCCGTGATGCTGCACTGCCGCAAAAGGCGCTAGACTGCACGCCGGCGCCCGCTGCCGCGGGCGGAGCGGACGACACCCCCATGCAACTGACCCTGCTCAAGGCGAAGATCCACCGCGCCACCGTCACCCACGCCGAGCTGCACTACGAAGGCTCGTGCGCGATCGACGGGCGCCTGCTCGACATCTCCGGCATCCGCGAGTACGAGCAGGTCCACATCTTCAACGTCGACAACGGCCAGCGCTTCGTCACCTATGCGATCCGTGCCGAGGAAGGCAGCGGCATCATCTCGGTGAACGGCGCGGCCGCGCACCGGGCCCAGCCCGGCGACCTCGTGATCATCTGCGCGTACAGCACGATGGAAGAAGCCGAAGCCGCGCAGTACAAGCCGACGCTGGTTTACGTCGACCGGCAGAACGCGCTGACCCACACGAACGATTCGATCCCGGCCCAGGCCGCCGCGTAACGCCTACGCGCCGTGCCGCGCGAGGGCCCAGGCGACGTGTTCGCGCACGACCGGGTCCTCGCAGTCGCGGCGGGATTCGAGCGCCGCCAGCGTCTCCTCCGTCGAGGGCGCATTGCCTAGCGCGACGGCGATGTTGCGCAGCCAGCGCCGATAGCCGCTGCGGCGGATCGCGCTGCCCTCGGTGCGCTGCAGGAATTCGCCTTCGGTCCACGCGAACAGCTGCGGCAGCGTCGCGCGGTCGAGGTCGTTGCGCACGCGGAAATCCGGTTCGTCGCTGCGGCGCGCGAACTTGTTCCAGGGGCACGCGAGCTGGCAGTCGTCGCAGCCGAAGATGCGGTTGCCGATGAGCGGCCGCAGCGCTTCGTCGATCGCGCCTTCGTGCTCGATGGTCAGGTAGGAAATGCAGCGGCGCGCGTCGAGGCGGTAGGGCGCGACGATCGCTCCCGTCGGGCAGACCTCGATGCAGCGCGTGCAGGTGCCGCAGTGCGCGCTCGCGGGCGGATCCACGGGGAGCGGCAGGTCCAGGTAGATCTCGCCGAGGAAGAACCAGCTGCCGCCCTCGCTGTCGATCAGGCAGGTGTGCTTGCCGATCCAGCCCAGTCCCGCATCCCGTGCGAGCGCGCGCTCCAGCACCGGCGCGGAATCGACGAAGACGCGGTAGCCGAACGGTCCGATTTCGGCGGCGATCCTGTCGGCCAGGCGCTGCAGGCGCTGGCGCATGAGCTTGTGGTAGTCGCGACCCAGTGCGTAGCGGGCGACATAGGCGCGCTCGCCGTCGCGCAGGTTGGACCAGGCCTCGTCGGCGTCGCGGCCGTAGTCGAGCCCGACCGACAGCACGCGCACCGTCCCCGGCACCAGTTCGCCGGGGCGCGCGCGCATGTCGCCGTGTCGCGCCATCCAGTCCATGGACCCGTAGAGCCCGCGCGCGAGCCAGTCGCGCAGGTGCGCTTCGTCGGTGCCCAGGTCGACGCCGGCGATGCCGCAGCGCTGGAAGCCTGCCTCCAGCGCGAGCGCCTTCAGCCGCGCGGCAACCGCGGCGAGGTCGGGCGGCGCCTGCGGGGCGGCGATGGGGGCGACGGGAACGTGCACCGCGCAAGTATAGAATCGCGCGATGGAAACGATCGGGCCCGACGCGCTCGCCGGCTGGCTGCCACAGCGCCCGCGCGACAGCCACAAGGGCGACAACGGCCACGTCCTTTGCGTCGGCGGCGAGCACGGCAGCGGCGGCGCCGTGGTGCTGTGCGCGCAGGCGGCGCTGCGCACCGGCGCCGGCCTGGTCAGCGTTGCGACGCGGGCAGCGCACGTCCCGGCGTTGCTCGGACGACAGCCCGAGGCGATGGCGCATGCGGTGGAGTCGACGGAGGACCTGCTGCCCCTGCTCGCACGGGCGACCGTCGTCGCCATCGGCCCGGGCCTCGGCCAGGGCGAATGGGGCAGGGCGATGCTCGCTGCCACGCTCGCATCGGCGAAACCGCTGGTGCTCGATGCGGACGCGCTCAACCTGCTCGCCGCAGCCCCGCGCGAACTGCCGGCGGATGCGATCCTGACCCCGCATCCGGGCGAAGCCGCGCGGTTGCTCGGCAGCAGCAGCGCCGACGTGCAGTCGGACCGGTCCGGCGCGGCGCACGTGCTTGCCGGTCGCTATGGCTGCGTCGTCGTCCTGAAGGGCGCGGGCACTCTCGTCGCCGCACCCGGGCATTCCACGCGCGTCGTCGCCGCCGGCAATCCCGGCATGGCGACCGGCGGCATGGGCGACCTGCTGACCGGCGTCGTCGCGGCGCTGCGCGCGCAGGGCCTGCCGGCGTTCGATGCGGCTTCGTGCGGCGCGCTGCTGCATGCGCATGCGGGAGACATCGCCGCGCGCGACGGCATGCGCGGGCTGCTGCCGTCGGACCTGCTGCCGCGCCTGCGCGAATGCGCGAATCCGGCGGCATGAGCGCATGAGCACGCTGCGCATGGACTTCCTGTTGCCCGATGCCGGCGCCACCGTGCGCCTCGCAGAAGCGCTCGCGGCGACGCAGCCTGCGCAGGCGGTCGTGCTGCTGCACGGCGACCTCGGCGCCGGAAAGTCCACGCTCGCGCGGGGCTGGCTGCGCGCACTCGGCGTCGAAGGCGCGATCCGCAGCCCGACCTACACGCTGGTCGAGCACTATCCGCTGCCGTCGGGCGGCAAGGGCCTGCACCTGGACCTGTATCGCATCGGCGATGCGCGCGAACTCGACTTCCTCGGCCTCGACGACGCCGGCGCCAGCCTCTGGCTGATCGAATGGCCGGAACGCGGGCGGGGGGCGCTCCCGCCCGCCGACCTCGAGATCGACCTCGCCGTGGCGGGCAGTGGGCGCCGGGCCGGCCTGGTGCCGCTGTCCCCCGCGGGCGGGGCGTGGCTGGAGCGACTTCCCGGGGAGTTGCGGGACCTTCCTGTATGCGCGCCGGAGGAAGTCGCGCCAGGCCCCGGATAATTAAGGAAAAACCGGTTGCAAATCCGTGCAAACGGTGCTTGAATCCGGCCATGCGCGAGAAGGGGGCTTCCATCCAGCAGCTGTTGCTCGCCCTGGCCCTGCTGGCCGGGGTGTGCTGGAACCTTGCCCACGCGGCGGAACTGCAGGCGGTCCGCGTCACCGCCGGCCCCACCGGGACCCGCGCGGAGCTGAAGCTCGATGGCCCGGTCCGCTACAAGCTGATTCCCTTGTCCGGGCCCGAGCGCCTGGTCGTGGACCTGCCCGGCGTCGACGCCGCACGCGGCCTGGCGCTGCCTGCGGCCGCGGGCCTGATCCGCGGGGTCCGATCGGGGCACCCGGTGCCGGGCACGACCCGCATCGTGTTCGATCTCGGCGACCGGGTCGCCGCGCTCCAGCCGCGGCTCGAGCAGGGCGCCGACGGCACCCGCCTGGTGGTGGAGTGGCCCGGCGACGGGCCGGCCGCGCCCACTGCTCCCGTGACGCCCTCCGCTCCCGCGAGCGTGTCCTCCGCGCCGCCCCAGGTCGCGCAGGCGCGCACCGGCGGCGATCCGCTCGCGATCCTCACGGCAGGCGCGGGCCGGCCTGCCGGTGGCCCGTCCGCGGCGACCGTCGCGAG
>JANINR010000075.1 GCA_024508915.1 Lysobacteraceae bacterium
CGCCTCGCGCGCGCCGTCGAGGCGCAGCCGCAGCTCGCGATCGCCGCCGCCGCGCCGTTGCCCGCGAGCGCGCTGCCCGCCGCCGTCGCCCCCGACAATCCGTTCGCGCCGGCCGACGCCTCGCAGGCCGTCGTCACCCGGCCGTGGCCGCGCGCGCTGCTGCCCAGCGCCGGGACCTTCAATGTCGGCTACGGCACGTTGCAGCCGGCCGCCGGCGACGCCTTCCATCCCTTCCGCCCGCGCATCGTCGGCGCGACGCCGGCCGCGACGCAGCCGCAGGACACCCAGGAGACCACGCCTTGATGAATCCCCCGCTTCGCACGCGCGTCGGCGCGCTCGCCCTGGTCGCCGCCGTCTCGGCCGGCGCCACCGCCGTGGTGCTCCCGCAGGCGACGGCGCAATCGCAGCCGTCGGCCGCGCCCGCGCCGCAACTGGTGCAGGGCCTGCCCGATTTCACCAACCTCGTCGCGGCCGTCGGCCCCGGCGTGGTCAACATCGAAGCGAACTACGACGGCAGCAAGGCGAAGCCGGCCGACGCCTCCGACGACGGCAGCGACGACGAGGGCGGCTTCCCCGACGGCGACGCGATGCCGGAGATCTTCCGCCGCTTCTTCGGCCCTGACATGCCGTTCCGCGGCATGCCGTCGCCGGGCCCGCAGGAACGCCGCGGCACGTCGCTCGGGAGCGGCTTCATCGCTTCCGCCGACGGCTACGTGCTGACCAACGCGCACGTCGTCGACGGCGCGGACAAGGTGACGGTCAAGCTGTCCGACAGCCGCGAGTTCGCGGCGAAGGTCGTGGGCACCGACACCAAGTCCGACATCGCGCTGCTCAAGATCGACGCGAAGGGCCTGCCGACGCTGCGCCTCGGCGATTCGAAGGACCTCAGGCCCGGGCAGTGGGTCGTCGCGATCGGCTCGCCGTTCGGCCTCGACCATTCGGTCACCGCCGGCATCGTCAGTGCGGTCGGCCGCTCCGCGGGCGCGAGCCAGCAGTACGTGCCCTTCATCCAGACCGACGTCGCGATCAACCGCGGCAACTCGGGCGGCCCGCTGCTCAACACGCGCGGCGAGGTGGTCGGCATCAACTCGCAGATCTTCAGCAACTCCGGCGGCTACATGGGCGTGAGCTTCGCGATCCCGATCGACGTCGCGATGAACGCGGTGCAGCAGCTCAAGGCGACCGGCAAGGTGCAGTACGCGATGATCGGCGTCGGCCTGCAGCCGGTGACCTCGGACCTCGCCCGCGCGATGAAGCTGCCCGACAGCCGCGGCGCGCTGGTGCGCGACGTGACCCCCGGAAGTCCTGGCCAGAAGGCCGGCCTGCAGCCCGGCGACGTGATCCGCAGCGTCGACGGCCGCGCCGTGCGCCAGTCCAGCGACCTGCCGCCGATCATCGGCGCGATGGCGCCGGGCACGCGCGTCGAGCTCGGCGTGCTGCGCGACGGCAAGTCGCTGCAGGTGCCCGTGGTCCTCACGGCGCTCGACGACAAGCTCCTCGCGGGCGGTGCGGCGAACGACGAGGACGGCGCGCTGCCGGGCGGCCAGCCCGCGCCGGCCGCGAAGCCCGGCAATCCGCTCGGCCTGGTCGGCGAGGCGCTCGACGCCGCCGACCGCCGCCAGCTCGGTCTCGACCCGGGACAGGGCGTCGCCCTCGCGCGCGTGCAGGGCGATGCGGCGCGCCGCGCCGGCCTGCGCCCGGGCGACGTGGTGGTTCGCGTCGGCCGCGCCCCGGTCGGCTCCCCCGCCGAGCTCGATCGCGCCCTGCGCGACGTGAAGCCCGGCGACAGCGTGATGCTCCTGCTGAATCGCGGCGGCAACGCCCAGTTCGTCGCCATCGTCCCCTGATCCGGGACCGCATGCGCGCCGCCGCCGCGCCCGGCCTCGCAGCCCGGGCGCGGCGGCCATCCGTCGGCCGGGGAGCGCGGCGCCATGCGATAATGCCGCGTTTGGCCCGGCACTCCGGGCGTTTCCAGCCCGGACCGATGCGCAACATCCGCAATTTCTCCATCATCGCCCACGTCGACCACGGCAAGTCGACGCTGGCCGACCGCATCATCCAGCTGTGCGGCGGCCTGACCGAGCGCGAGATGGAAGCGCAGGTCCTCGACAACAACCCGATCGAGCGCGAGCGCGGCATCACCATCAAGGCACAGTCGGTGTCGCTGCCGTACACGGCGCTCGACGGGCAGGTCTACCAGCTCAACTTCATCGATACGCCGGGCCACGTCGACTTCAGCTACGAGGTCAGCCGCTCGCTCGCCGCGTGCGAGGGCGCGCTGCTGGTCGTCGACGCCGCGCAGGGCGTGGAGGCGCAATCGGTCGCCAACTGCTACACCGCCGTCGAGCAGGGGCTCGAAGTGGTCCCGGTGCTCAACAAGATCGACCTGCCCACCGCCGACATCGCGCGCGCCAAGGCCGAGATCGAGGCGGTGATCGGCATCGACGCCGAGGACGCCGTCGCCATCAGCGCCAAGACCGGCCTGAACGTGCGCGACGTGCTCGAGGCGATCGTCGCCCGCATCCCGGCGCCGCAGCCGCGCGACACCGACAAGCTGCAGGCGCTGATCATCGATTCCTGGTTCGACAACTACCTCGGCGTCGTCTCGCTGGTCCGCGTCATGCAGGGCACGATCCGCAAGGGCGACAAGTTGCTGGTGATGTCCACCGGCCGCGCGCACGAAGTCGAGAACGTCGGCGTGTTCACCCCCAAGCGCAAGGTGCTCGACAAGCTCGGCGCCGGCGAGGTGGGCTGGGTCACCGCGAGCATCAAGGACGTGCACGGCGCGCCGGTGGGCGACACGCTCACCCTGGCGGCCGATCCCGCGCCGAAGCCGCTGCCCGGTTTCCAGGAGATGCAGCCGCGCGTGTTCGCCGGCCTGTTCCCGGTGGACGCCGAGGATTACCCGGACCTGCGCGAGGCGCTCGAGAAGCTGCGCCTCAACGACGCCGCGCTGCGCTTCGAGCCGGAAAGCTCCGAGGCGATGGGCTTCGGCTTCCGCTGCGGCTTCCTCGGCATGCTGCACATGGAGATCGTGCAGGAGCGCCTCGAGCGCGAGTACGACCTCAACCTGATCAGCACCGCGCCGACCGTGGTCTACGAGGTGCTGAAGACCGACGGCACGGTGATGCCGCTCGACAACCCGGCCAAGCTGCCGCAGGCGAACCTGGTCGAGGAGATCCGCGAGCCGATCATCCGCGCCAACATCCTCACGCCGCCCGATTACGTCGGCAACGTGATCACGCTGTGCGAGGAGAAGCGCGGCCGCCAGGTCGGCATCCAGTACCTGGGCAGCCAGGTTCAGGTGAGCTACGAGTTGCCGATGGCCGAGGTCGTGCTGGACTTCTTCGACCGCCTGAAGTCGGTGTCGCGCGGCTACGCCTCGCTCGACTACCACTTCGTCCGCTTCGAGGCCGGCCCGTTCGTGCGCGTGGACACGCTGATCAACGGCGACCGCGTCGACGCGCTGTCGCTGATCACCCACCGCGCCCACGCCGACCGCCGGGGCCGCGAGCTCACCGAGAAGATGCGCGAGCTCATCCCGCGGCAGATGTTCGACGTCGCCATCCAGGCCGCGATCGGCTCGCAGATCATCGCCCGCTCCACGGTCAAGGCGCTGCGCAAGAACGTGCTCGCCAAGTGCTACGGCGGCGACGCCACCCGCAAGAAGAAGCTCCTCGAGAAGCAGAAGGAAGGCAAGAAGCGGATGAAGCAGGTCGGGCGGGTCGAGATCCCGCAGGAGGCCTTCCTCGCCGTGCTCCAGGTCGACAACAAATAAGGACGCCGCATGCGCTGGTTCGAAATCGCCCTGGTCGCGCTGACCGTTCTCACCGGCCTGGTCTGGCTGGCCGACAAGCTGTGGCTGCGCAAGCGCCGCGAGGCCGCCGCCGGCCTGCTCGACGCGAAGGAGCCGATGCTCGTCGACTACTCGCGCGCCTTCTTCCCGGTGCTCGCGGTGGTGCTGTGCCTGCGCAGCTGGGTCGCCGAGCCCTTCCGCATCCCGTCGAGCTCGATGATGCCGACGCTGGAGATCGGCGACTTCATTCTCGTCAACAAGTTCGCCTACGGCCTGCGCCTGCCGGTGACCAACGGCAAGTTCCTGCCGATCGGCGAGCCCGAGCGCGGCGACGTGGTGGTCTTCCACCCTCCGATGCAGCCGGAGCAGGACTGGATCAAGCGCGTGGTCGGGCTGCCCGGCGACACCGTCGCCTACCGCAACGACACCGTCTACCTGAACGGGCAGCCGTTCGCCTACCGCCCGATGGGCCGCTACGTCGGCAAGGGCCAGGGCGCCGAGGCCACCGGCGCGAAGGTGCTGCTGGAGGAGATGCCGGGCCGCCCGCACGAAGTCCTGGAGCGCGACGACCAGCCCTTCTTCGTGCAGGGCGAGGGCGAATGGGTGGTCCCGCCCGGGCACTATTTCGTCATGGGCGACAATCGTGATAATAGCGAGGACAGCCGCTTCTGGCCGGAAGGCATGCACTTCCTGCCCGAGGAGAACCTGCGCGGCAAGGCCTTCCTGGTGTGGATGCACTGGGACGGCAGCGCGGGCGGCGTCGATTTCGCCAGGCTGGGCCGCAAGATCAAGTAACCACCGTCGCGACCGCGACATCGCAGGAAGGGGAGTCGGATGATGCGCACGCAACGCGGCATGACCCTGATCGGTTTCATCATCGTGCTGGCGCTGGTGGGCTTCTTCGCCTACATCGCCATGAAGCTGGTGCCGATGTACTCGGAGTACTACGCGGTGAAGCAGGCGCTGAAGGGCCTCAAGGCCGAGCCCGGCATCGCCAACAAGGACCCGGCCAAGGTCCAGGACCTGTTCTTCCGCCGCCTGTACATCAGCTACGCGGAGAACGTGAAGCCGGCCAACGTCACCATCGAGCGCGCCGACAACGGCTGGCTGATGAGCGTCGACTACGAAGTGCGCAAGCCGCTGGTCGCCAACCTCGACGTCGTCGGCAAGTTCTCCACCTCGGAGACGCTGACCAACGCCTCGCGCGACTGAGCGCGCGAAGCGAAGGCGGGCAGGTGCCGGCGCACGACGGCGACGGGAGGCGGCATGGCCGATGAGCGCGCCGCCGACGCCGGCATCGGCGACCATCGCTTCGTCGATCCGGCGCTGCTGCGGCGGGCGCTCACCCATCGCAGCGCCGGCAGCCCGCACAACGAGCGCCTCGAGTTCCTGGGCGACGCGCTGCTGAACCTGTTCGTCGCCGAGCAGCTCTACCAGCGCTGGCCCAGCGCCGACGAAGGCGCCATGACCCGCGCCCGCGCCGAGCTCGTGCGCGAATCCACCCTGGCGCGCATCGCCCGCGACCTCGGCCTCGGCGAACGCCTCACCCTCGGCCCCGGGGAGATGAAGTCCGGCGGCCATCGCCGCGACTCGATCCTCGCCGACGCCGTCGAAGCCGTGATTGCCGCGCGCTACCTCGACGCCGGCCTCGAGGCCTGCCGCGAGCTCGTGCTGTCCTGGTACCTGCCGCTGCTCGACGCGCTGCCGCCGCCCAATCGCGTCGGCAAGGATCCCAAGACGCGCCTGCAGGAATGGCTCCAGGCCCGCGGCTGGCCGCTGCCGGCCTACGCGCTGCTCGCCGAGCGCGGCGACGAGCACGACCGCATCTTCCAGGTGCGCTGCACGATCGCGCAGCCGCCGCTGTCGGCCGAGGGCGAGGGCACCTCGCGCCGCGCCGCCGAGCAGTCCGCCGCCGAAGCCCTCCTCGCCCACCTCGCCTAGCGCCGCGCCCGGTGCACGGGCTTCGGGGCTGGGCGGCGGAAGCGTGCGGTGACTTTCGGGGGACGCCGTGAATACGTCCATGTAGGCTCTTCGGCGCCATCCATGGCGCCGACGCCCCCGAAAGTCCCCGC
>JANINR010000076.1 GCA_024508915.1 Lysobacteraceae bacterium
ACCGGCGCGAGCGCCGCTCCGCTGTACGTGGGCCTGGCGACGCCGCGGCAGGCGCGCCGCAGCGCCGACGCCATCGCCGCGCGCCTGCTGCTGCCGGGCGGCATCGCCGCGACGCGTGCGCGCAGCGGCGAGCAGTGGGACAGCCCCAACGGCTGGGCGCCGCTGCACTGGCTAGCGATCGCCGGTTGCCGGCGCTACGGATTGCATGCGCTGGCCGGCGAGATCCGGCGCCGGTGGCTGGCGACGGTGGGCAGCCTGTACCGGCGCGAGGCGAAGCTGGTGGAGAAGTACGCGCTGGTGCATGCGCCCGAAGCGGCCACGGGCGGCGGCGGCGGCGAGTATCCGCTGCAGGACGGCTTCGGCTGGACCAACGGCGTGACCCGCCGCCTGCTGCACGAGGCGCCCGGCGATCCCGCGCACGCGGCGCGCGCCGGCCGGACGCGGGGCTAGACTGCGTTCAGAACACGGCACACGGCAGGGGAATCCGATGTCGATCCGGCGCGAGCTGTTCGCGGGCGAAGTGTTGTACCGGCAGGGCGATCCCTCGGATTGCGCCTGGCTGGTCGAAAGCGGCCAGGTGGAACTGGTGTCGGTGCACGGCCGCCGCACCACGCGCCACGGGCTGCTGGGCGCGGGCGAACTGCTCGGCGAGCTCGGCCTGATCGACGGCGCGCCGCGCAGCGCGACCGCCACGGCGCGCAGCGACTGCCGGCTGCTGGCGATCGAGCGCGCGCAGTTCCTGGAGCGCCTGCAGTCGGGCGACCCGATCCTGCGCACCCTGGTGGACAGCCTGCTGCAGCGCATCCGCGGCCTGGTCGCGACGCTGCCGGCGGAAACCGCGCTGCCGTCGGAAGACGTGGCCTGCGACGACCCCACCGAACGCAGCGGCATCGACAAGATCCGCCTCGAAGCGCAGCTGCGCGACGCGCTCGACGCCGGCACGCTCGAGGTGCGCTACCAGCCGATCTACGACATCGCCGCGCGCCGCGTCGCCGGCTACGAGGCGCTGGTGCGCTGGGCGCTGGAGGGGCGCGGGCCCGTGTCGCCGGCGGAGTTCATCCAGCTCGCTGAGGAGACCTCGCTGATCGTGCCGGTCGGCGAGTACGTGCTCGATCGCGTCGTCGCCGTGCTCCAGGCGCTGCGCGACGGCGGCGCGGAGCCGCTGCCGTCGATCGCGGTGAACCTGTCGGCGCGGCAGCTGGTCGAACCCGGCATGGCGCGGCAGATCGTCGCGCGCGCCGAACGCAACCGGCTGCCGCCCGGCGCGCTCAAGCTCGAGGTCACCGAGAGCCGCATGCTCGACTACGCCCCGGTCGCCGCGGTGATGGCGCACTGCCGCGAACACGGCCTGCCGTTCGCGCTCGACGACTTCGGCACCGGCTATTCCAACCTCACCCACCTGCACGCCCTGGACTTCGAATACATCAAGGTGGACCAGGCCTTCGCCCGCCACATGTTCGACAGCCCGCGGGCGATGAAGATGGTGGAGGCGATCGTGGCGATGGCGCACGCGCTCGAGGCGAAGGTGATCTGCGAAGGCGTGGAGACCCGCGAGCAGCTGGCGCGGCTGCGCGAGCTGGGGGTCGAATACGCGCAGGGCTACCTGATCGGCCAGGCGGCCCCGACGGGCGCCGTGCTCTCGGGCGAGGCGGCCCGGGCCGGGGAGGCGGCCGCCGGCGCATGATGGGTGCAACCGCCGGCGCCCCGGGGGTCTCTAGGGTTCCCGAACGCCCACCACCCGCCAGGGGAACACCATGAACTTCGAACTGCTCATCCCGATCAGCCTCTTCGTCTGCATCACCTACGCCATCAAGGCCGTCGTCGACGCCGGCGTCCGCCGCAAGATGGTGGATTCCAGCGGATCCCAGGACCTCGTCCGCGCCATGCTCCAGGGCGAGGCGGAGCGCAACCGCCACGGCTCGCTGCGCTGGGGCGTGATCCTGGTCGCGCTCGCCGTCGGCTTCGGCATCGTCGACGCCGGCCACTGGGACGAGCTCACGCCCGCGGTGATCGCGATCCTGCTGGGCGCGACCGGCCTCGGCAATCTCGCCTACTACGCGATCGCGCGCAGGCAGGGCGGCGGCTGAGTTCCGCCCGGGCGGAACGTGCCTTGGAAGCGCGCGCCTTGCGTCCTGCCACCGCAACGCCCGGACCGGCGGCCGTCGGCGACGACGACCGCCGGCTCGTCGCCGACGTGCTTGCCGGCCGCGCGGGTGCGTTCGAGCGGCTCGTGCGCGAGCACCAGGGCCTGTGCTGGCACATCGTGCAGCGCATGGTCCGGCACCCCGAGGACACGCGCGAGCTGTGCCAGGAGACCTTCCTGCGCGTGCACCGCAGCCTGCACCAGTACCGCTTCGACGCGCCGCTGAAATCCTGGATCGGCCAGGTCGCGTGGTCGATCGCGCGGCGCCACCTCGAGCGCAAGCGCATCCCGGTCGTGGATGCGGTGGACGACGAGGGCGCTTCGCTGCTCGACAAACTCGGCGACGGCCACGACCTCGAGGGCGCCGTCGCCGACGGCCAGGTCCAGGCCCGCCTGCATGCCGCGATCGAGCGCCTGCCGCCGCTGCAGCGCACGATCCTCACCCTTTACCATCTCGACGAAGTGCCGATCGGCGAGATCGCCGGCATCACCGGCCTCGCCGAGGGCACCATCAAGAGCCACCTGTTCCGCAGCCGCAAGCGCCTGCGCGAACTGCTGGACGCCAGCCTGGGAGCCGTCGCATGAACATCGATCCGCGCGAATGGGAACTGCAGGAACGCGCGCTGCGCGAGGACGCCGCGTACCGCGAGGTCGCGCGGGCGCTGCGTCGCTCGCCCGGCGAGCCGCCGGCGGACTTCGCCGCGGCGATGGCGGCGATGGTGGACGGCGGCCCCGAAGCCGCGCCGACCCCCGAGGGCGAGATCGAGCGCTGGATGCTGCGCCTGCTCTGCGGCGTGCTCGGCCTCGCCGGCATCGGCTTCCTGGCGCGCTCGGCGGGCGCGTGGCTGGGCGGTTTCGACGCGATCGCGGCGATGCTCGGCGGCGCCTCGGCCCTGAACTGGGCGCTGGCCGCGGGCGCCTGCGTGGCGTTGTCGTGGGCGCTGACGCAGCGCGCTCAGATCGCGGGGGCGTTCGGGTCCCGCGGGTGAACGCGCGAGGATGGCTCCGGCGGCGTCGGGTTCGGCAGGCGCTGCACCGCGGACACGCGATCGAGCCACAGGTAGCCGTTGCCGCCCGATTCGCGTTCGATCCTGGCCACCGCATTGAGGCCTTCGACGCCGTCGGCGTCGTAGAACGCCTGCACCGTCGGGGTCATGGTGACGATGCCGCGCATCGTCGTGCCGTCGTCGAGGCGCACTTCCACGCGGCTGTCCTGCGGGAGCTGCAACGCCACGTCCTCCAGCCGCGCGATGGCGGCGGGGTCGACGTGCACGCGCGGCGCTTCGCGACTCATGCCGCGCCCGGCCTCGGCGCCGGTTCCGGCGTCGCATCGAAGCGGCGCGCATAGTCGCGTTCGCGCGCGATCCGTTCGACTTCGCCGTCGGCGAGCCCCGGCGCGGCGTACACCGCGTACGCGATGTCGCCGCCGCTGCGCCCGACGTGGTGCAGGTCGTAGCGCGCACGGCCGGCGCCCGTGTTCTCCGGGTAATGCAGCGGGGGCGCGTCGCGCGCCATGTCCATCTCGCTGTTGTCGACCGTGCCGCCCACGAACAGTGCACGCATGCAGGACCTCGTCTTGTCGTATGCCCGGCGTCAGGGTCGCGGATCGGATGTTGGCGCCGGGTCAAGCCCGCGTTACGGATTGCGGAAGCGCCGGTAGAATCGCGGCAGTGAGCGTCTCCGACCCCGCCCTGGAAAGCCTGTTCCTGCCGTTTTCGGAGGGTGCGATCGCGTGGCCCCGGGCCGGCGGCGCCCTGTTCATGGGCGCGCGCGCCGGACGCGCGCTGCATGCGCGGCCATGGCCCGGCCTGGTGTGCGAACAGGCGCGGAAGCCGGAGGTCGATGCGCTGCATCGCGCCGGCTTCGACGCGGGCCCATCGCTGCCGGGCGAGTCCCGCTACCCGCTGGTGCTGTTGCTGCCGCCGCGCCAGCGCGAGCATGCGCGCGCCCGCTTCGCGCAGGCGCTGGCCCGGCTCGCGCCCGGCGGCACGCTCGTGGCCTGCATGCCGAACAAGGAAGGCGCGCGCACGGGCGAGGGCGACCTCGCGCGCCTCGCCGGCGCCCTCCACAGCCGCTCGAAGCATCATTGCCGGGTGTTCTGGACCGCACCGCTGCAGGCGCCCGCCGACCCGGCACTGGCGGCGCAGTGGGACGCACTCGACGCACCGCGCCGGCTGCCCGACGCGGGGGTGCCCGGCGGGACTTTCCTGACCCGGCCGGGGGTCTTCGCCTGGGATCGGGTGGATGCCGCGTCGCGCCTGCTGGCGGCGCACCTGCCGGCCGACCTGCAAGGCGACATCGCCGATCTCGGCGCCGGATGGGGGTACCTGGCGATGGCGCTGCTGGCGCGCTGCCCGCGCATGGCCTCGCTCGACCTGCACGAAGCCGACGCGCGTGCCCTCGAGCTCGCGCGCGCCAACGTGGCCGCCGCGGCGACGGCGTCGAACCGCACGGCGGTGGCGACGCGCTTCCACTGGAGCGACGCCGCCGCCGGCGTCGGCCAGCGGCGTTACGACGCGATCGTGTGCAATCCGCCCTTCCACGCCCAGGGCGCCGGCGAGCGCGTGGACCTCGGCCGCGCCTTCATCTCCGCGGCGGCCGACGCGCTGCGTCCCGGCGGGCGGCTGTGGCTCGTCGCCAACCGGCACCTGCCGTACGAAGCCGCGCTCGCGGGACGGTTCGACGCGCCGCGCGAAATCGCCAGCCGCGACGGCTTCAAGGTGATCGAGGCGCGGGCGCGGCCATGAAGCTGGTCAAGCGCATCGCCAACCTCGGCTACGGCAGCCGCAAGGAAGTGGCGCGCATGTTCCGCGAGGGGCGCGTCACCGATGCCGCGGGCGAAGTGCTGTACGCCGACGACACGCCGTCGCCCGGCGACGTGCGCATCGACGGCGAGCCGCTCGACCCGCCGCAGGGCCTGGTGCTGATGCTGCACAAGCCGGTCGGCTACACCTGCTCCACCCGCGATCCGGGCCGCATCGTCTACGACCTGCTGCCGCCGCGCTTCCGCCTCCGCTCGCCGCTGCTCTCGACCGTCGGCCGCCTCGACCGCGACACCAGCGGCCTGCTGCTGTTCACCGACGACGGGGTACTGCTGCACCGGATCACCGCGCCGAAAGCGAAGCTCGCCAAGCGCTACGACGCCACGCTCGCGCAGGACCTGCGCGGCGACGAAGCCGCGCTGTTCGCGAGCGGCACGCTGCAGCTCGAGTCCGACGACACGCCGCTCGCACCGGCGCGGCTGGAAGTGGCGGATGCCCGGCACGCGACGCTGGTCCTGACCGAGGGCCGCTACCACCAGGTGCGGCGGATGTTCGCGGCCCTGGGCAACCACGTCGAGGCGCTGCATCGCAGCCAGGTCGGCGGACTCGCGCTCGGCGATCTCGCCCCCGGCCAGTGGCGGCCGCTCGCCGAGGCCGACCTCGACGCCCTCTTCGCTTCGTGAGCGGGGCGCCGCGCCGCGCGCCGGCCCTCGTTTCGCTTCGGGCTAGGGTCGCCGCGGAGTGCGCATCGACTTCGGGAGCGGGTCGCCGCGGAGTGCGCAGGCCCTTCCGGGGGCCGGCACAAGTACGTCCATGTAGCCTCTTCGTCGCCATCCATGGCTCCGACGCCCCCGGAAGGGCCTGC
>JANINR010000077.1 GCA_024508915.1 Lysobacteraceae bacterium
CTTCGGCGATGCGCGCAGCCTGCGCGCCGCGGCCGATGCGCTCGGCCTGCCGCTGGCGCTCGCCGGTCCCGAGGCCGAGTCCGCGCCCGGCGTGCTGCCGCTGGTGGAGATCGCCGCGCCGCAGCCCGTCGCCTTCGGCCGGCCGGACCCCCGCAACGCCGCCAGCACCATCGCCGCGCTCGAGCGCGCGGGCCGCGCCTGCCTCGACGGCGGCTGCGACGGCGTGGTCACCGGCCCCGTGCACAAGGCCGCGATCAACGACGGCGGCATCGCCTACACCGGCACCACCGGCCTGCTCGCCGCGCAGGCGGGACGCGAGGTGGTGATGATGCTCGCCAACGACATCGTCCGCGTGGCGCTGGCGACCACGCACCTGCCGCTGCGCGACGTCGCCGACGCGATCACCCGCGACGGCCTGCTGCGCACGCTGCGCATCCTCCATGCGGCGCTGCGCGACGACTTCGGCATCGCCGCGCCGCGCATCGCCGTGCTCGGCCTCAATCCGCACGCGGGCGAGGACGGCCACCTCGGCCGCGAGGAACTCGACGTCATCGGCCCGGTGCTGGAACAGGCGCGCGCCGAGGGCATGCGCCTCGCCGGCCCGCTGCCCGCGGACACCGCGTTCCTGCCGGCGAAGCTGGCGGAGACCGACGCCGTGCTGGCGATGTACCACGACCAGGGCCTGCCGGTGCTCAAGTACAGCGGCTTCGAGCAGGCGGTGAACCTCACCCTCGGCCTGCCCTACCCGCGCGTCGCCGTCGACCACGGCACGGCGCTCGAACTCGCCGGACGCGGCGTCGCGGACCCGTCGAGCCTGTTCGCGGCGATCGCGCAATGCACGCGCCTGGCGCAGGCGCGGGGGCGCGCGTGAGCCGCGCCTCGCGCAACACCCGCGACGGGCGCGCCGGCCGCGACGATCGCGACGCCGACGGCTTCCGCCGCGACGCCAAGAAGTCGCTCGGCCAGAACTTCCTGCACGAGCGCGGCGTGATCGACAAGATCGTGCTGGCGATGGACCCGCAACCCGGCGACCGCATCGTCGAGATCGGCCCCGGCCAGGGCGCGCTCACCCTGCCGCTGCTCGATCGCCACGGCGCGCTGACCGCGATCGAGTTCGACCGCGACCTGCTGGAACCGCTGGCCGCCGCCGCGCGCCCGCACGGCGACCTCACCCTGATCAACGCCGACGTGCTCGGCGTCGACTTCACCGCGCTCGCGGCCGGCGACGGCCGCCTCCGGCTGGTCGGCAACCTCCCCTACTACCTCTCGTCGCCGATCCTGTTCCACGCGCTCGACCACGCCGCCGCGATCCGCGACATGCACTTCATGCTGCAGAAGGAAGTCGTCGACCGCATGGCCGCCGGCCCCGGCAGCAAGGTCTACGGCCGGCTCAGCGTCATGCTGCAGGCCGGGTGCACGGTGACGCCGCTGTTCAAGGTCGCGCCCGGCGCGTTCCGCCCCGCCCCCAAGGTCGATTCCGCCGTGGTGCGCCTGGTGCCGCGCCCGCCCGGCGCCGCCGGCATCGCCGACCGCGCGCGCTTCGCCGCGATCGTGCGCGCCGCGTTCGGCCAGCGCCGCAAGACCCTGCGCAACGCGCTGTCGGGGCTCCTCGACGCCGCCGCGATCGAAGCGACCGGGCTGCGGCCCGATGCGCGCGCGGAGCAGGTGCCGGTGGAAGGATTCGTCAGCCTCGCAAACCTCCCGCCGCAAGGGGGTTAACCGCGTTCACGCCGGGCGCTTACACTGTGCCCATGGAACACGATCGAGACGACGAATACGCCCTGGGCATCGACGTCGCCACCCGCTACCTGGACGACCAGTCCGAGCCGGAGCGCGACCGCTACGTCTTCGCCTACACCATCCACATCCGCAACACCGGCGCGGTGCCCGCACGCCTGCTCGCGCGGCGCTGGGTGATCACGGACGCCAACGGCAAGGTCGAGGAAGTCGAGGGCGAAGGCGTGGTCGGCGAGCAGCCCTGGCTGCGCCCGGGCGACGACTTCACCTACACCTCGGGCGCGGTGCTGGAAACGCAGCAGGGCACGATGCAGGGCACCTACGCGCTGGTGGCCGACGACGGCACGCGCTTCGAGGCGGCGATCCCGGCATTCACGCTGTCCGTGCCGCGCACGCTGCACTGAGCCCGGCGCGCGCATGGCCACCTGGGCGATCGGCGACCTGCAGGGCTGCTACGGCCCTACCCAGCGGCTGCTGGAGAAGATCCGCTTCGATCCCGCGGTCGACCGGCTGTGGTTCTGCGGCGACCTGGTGAACCGCGGCGGCGAATCGCTGGAGACGCTGCGCCTGGTGCACTCGCTGCGCGACCGCTGCGTGACCGTGCTGGGCAACCACGACCTCTCGCTGCTGGCGATCGGCGAACGCAGCCCCGAGGAACAGCGCAAGGTCAACCCGGACCTGCAGCGCGTGCTGTTCGCGCCCGACGCGCGCGAGATGCTCGACTGGCTGCGCGTGCAGCCGCTGGCGCAGGCCGACCGCGAGCTCGGCTGGATGATGGTGCACGCCGGCCTGGCGCCGAAGTGGACCACCACCCTGGCGCTGAAGCATGCCGCCGAAGTGGAACGCAAGCTGCGCGGCGAGGGCTTCCGCAAGCTGCTCAAGAACATGTACGGCGACCGGCCCGCGTGGTCGCCCGGGCTGCAGGGCGTCGAGCGCGACCGCGCCATCATCAACGTGTTCACGCGCCTGCGCTATTGCACGCCGCGCGGGCGCATCGCCTTCGACGAGAAGGGCACGCCGGGCACGCAGCAACCGGGGTTGTATCCGTGGTATGCGGTGCCAGGGCGCGCGCAGCGCGACCTGAAGATCGTGTGCGGGCACTGGTCGGCGCTCGGCCTCTTCATCGGCCACGGCGTGCACGCGATCGACACCGGCGCGGTCTGGGGCGGCAAGCTCACCGCGCTCCAGCTCGACACCGACGAACTCCGCGTGGTGCAGGTGCCGGGACGCGACGTCCCCGCGAACCCGCCCGGCCGCCGCGCCTAGGCCCGTTCGTAGTCCACGAAGGCGAAGGCGTGGTCGTTGCGCGCATCGGCCGGATGCGCCTCGCGCGCGACCTCGCGCCACGCGCGCGGGTCGAAGCACGGGAACCAGGCATCCGCGCCGTCCACGCGCGTGTCCACCCAGGTCAGGTGCATGCGCGCGGCCAGCGGCAGGGTCTCGGCGAACACCGCGCCGCCGCCGATCACGCAGGCTTCGGGTTCGCCGCGCACGGCGTCCAGCGCCTCCGACAGCGTCGCGAACGCCTCCATGCCCTCGAACGGCACGCGGCCGGCCCGTGTCAGCACGAGGTTGCGGCGCCCGGGCAGCGCGCGCCCGAGCGATTCGGCGGTGCGACGCCCCATCAGCACCGGCTTGCCGAGCGTCAGCGCCTTGAAGCGCTTCAGGTCCGCAGGCAACCGCCAGGGCAGCGCGTTGTCCTTCCCGATCGCATGGTCGCGGTCGAGCGCGGCCACCAGCACCAGCGCGGTCACACCGCCACCGGCGCCTTGATCGCGGGCAGCGGGTCGTAACCCTCGATCGCGATGTCGTCGTAGCCGAAGTCCTCCAGCGTCGCGATCGCGGGGTTCAGCCGCAGCGACGGCAGCGGGCGCGGCGCGCGCGCGAGCTGCTCGCGCGCCTGCTCGAAGTGGTTCGAATACAGGTGCGCGTCGCCCAGCGTATGCACGAAGTCGCCGACGCCAAGGCCGCACACCTGCGCCACCATGTGCGTGAGCAGCGCGTAGCTCGCGATGTTGAACGGCACGCCGAGGAAGATGTCACCGCTGCGCTGGTACAGCTGGCAGCTCAACTTGCCGTCGGCGACGTAGAACTGGAACAGCGCGTGGCAGGGCATCAGCGCCATCCGCGGCAGGTCCGCCACGTTCCAGGCGCTCACGATCAGGCGGCGCGAATCCGGGTTGCGCCGGATCTCGTCCACCACCCAGCGCACCTGGTCGATCTCGCGCCCGTCGGTGCCGGCCCAGCGCCGCCACTGCTTGCCGTAGACCGGGCCGAGCTCGCCCTGTTCGTCGGCCCACTCGTCCCAGATGCTGACCTTGTGGTCGCGCAGGTAGGCGACGTTGGTCTCGCCCTTCAGGAACCACAGCAGCTCGTGCACGATCGAGCGCAGGTGCAGCTTCTTCGTGGTGACCAGCGGGAAGCCGTCCTGCAGCGGGAAGCGCATCTGCCAGCCGAACACGCTGCGCGTGCCGGTGCCGGTGCGGTCGGACTTCTCCGTGCCGTGCTCGAGGACGTGGCGCAGCAGGTCGAGGTATTGCTTCATCGGGCCACCGGCAGCGTCGGCGAACGCCGCGACAGCCAGAGCCAGAACAGGCCGAGCGCGATGAGCGGCAGGCTCAGCAGCTGGCCCATGGTGACCCAGCCCGCGGCCAGGTAGTCGAGCTGCGCGTCGGGCACGCGCACGAACTCGACGGCGAAGCGGAAGACGCCGTAGAGCAACGCGAACCAGCCCGCCACCGCGTAGCGCGGCCGCGGCTTGCGCGAGTACCACCACAGCACCGCGAACATCACCAGGCCTTCGAGCAGCGCCTCGTACAGCGGCGACGGATGCCGCGCGAAGCGGTCGAGGGCGCCGCTGGCGTGCAGCGCCTGCAGTTGCGCCGCGGGCATGCGCGCCAGTTCCGGCTCGGCCCCCGGGAAGATCACGCCCCAGTCGCCGCCCGTGAACTTGCCCCACAGTTCGCCGTTGATGAAGTTTCCCAGGCGCCCGAAGCCGAGCCCCGGCGGGACCAGCGGCGCGATGAAGTCGATGGTGTCGAACACGTGCAGGCCGTGCCGCCGCGACCACAGCCAGGTCGCGACGCAGACGCCGACCAGGCCGCCGTGGAAGCTCATCCCGCCCTGCCAGATCTTCAGCGCCTGCAGCGGATCGTGCAGGTACACCGGCAGGTCGTAGAACAGGATGTAGCCGAGGCGGCCGCCGAGGATCACGCCGAGCATGCCGTAGAACATCAGGTCGCCGAACGCGGCCTCGTCCACGCCGGGCAGCCGGCCGGCGCGCACGCGGCTGCGGCCGAGCCACCAGGCCACCGCGAAGCCGAGCAGGTACATGATCCCGTACCAGTGCACCGCGGGATGCAGGGTCGCGCCGAACACGGTGAATTCCGGGAATTGCAGGGCGATCGGATCGATCCGGTGCAGCCAGGGCGCCATCGGCGGCTCCGCGGGAAGGTCAGCCCTATTGTGCCGCATGGGTCAGGACAGGTGCGGCAGGTCCGGCAGCTCGTTCTCGTCGATGTCCCCGTCCCGGCGCGGGAAATGGGCGGCCAGCAGGTCCGAGGCGGCTTCGATGCCCGCGATCGCCGCGCCCTCGGCGTCGCCCGCCCGCAGGCGTTCCTCCATCAGGGCGCAGACGCCGCGCCATTGCTCGTCGCTGACGCGCCCGGCGAGGCCGCGGTCGGCGACGATCTCGATGCGGCGGTCGGCGAGCAGCACGTAGAGCAGCACGCCGTTGTTCGCGGCGGTGTCCCACACGCGCAGCCGCCCGAACGCGGCCTGCGCGCGCGAACGCGCATCGGCGCCCGCCAGCACCGCGCGCCACGGCAGCGCGGCTTCCACCGCGAAGCAGACTTCGCCGCGATGGCGCGCCTCGCCCGCGGCGACCGCCGCGGCGATGCGCTGCAACGCGTCGGGCGGATAGCGATGCGCGGCCGACGGCGCGAACAGGTGGCGGAGCGTGCGCGCGAGCATGCTCACCAGCCCCCGGAGGCGCCGCCGCCTCCGCTCATGCCGCCGCCGC
>JANINR010000078.1 GCA_024508915.1 Lysobacteraceae bacterium
GCTGCGCTGCGCGCGGCGTTCGCGGCGGGGCCGCGCTGGCGGGCGCAGGACGTGGCGGCGGAACGCGATCCGCTGCCGCCGCTCTACCCCTGATCCGCCGTCGTGCTGGCGTCGTCCTCGGCGAGCGGCAGTTCGCAGCGCAGCCGCAGGCGTCCATCCTCCGTCGCCGCGGCGAGTTCGCCGCCATGCGCGCGGGCGATGGCGCGCGCCAGCAGCAGGCGCAACCCCAGCCCCTCGTCGAACGGCGTGGCCTGGCGCTCCTCCAGCAGCGCCGCCAGCGCTTCGGGCGCGGGGGCGGGGCCGGGCAGCAGCGCATCGATCGTCGCGCGGCCGTTGCCGCTGCGCAGGCGCAGCTCCGGCGTCGCACCGCGGGCGACCGCGAAGTCGATCATCGTGCGCAGCACCTGGGTGATCCGGCGCGAATCGACCTCCACCATCGCCACCGCGCCGTCGTCGTCCACGGGCGTGCCCGCGAGGCCCGCGCCCACCAGTGCGTGGTCGACCAGCAACGCAGGCTCGCTCGGCTCGCGCGTGCCCAGCAGCCGGCCCTGGCCGGCGCGCGCCCAGTCCTCCAGCTCGTCGAGCATGCGCGCCAGGCGCCGCGACTGGCGCTCGATCATCTGCAGCAGCTCCAGCCGCTTCGCCGGATCGAGGTCGTCGCGCTGCAGGAGGTAGCTCGCCGTCTGCAGCGGCGACAGCGGGCCGCGCAGGTCGTGCGCGAGGCGGTCGAGCCAGGGCACGTGCGCGTCGCTCACGCGTCCACCATGCCGTGGCGCCGTTCGACCTCGCGGCAGATGACGTGGATCGCCGCGAGTTCCGGCGGCTTCACGAGGTGGCGGTCAAAGCCGGCTTCGCGCGTCCGCCGGCGATCCTCCGGCTGGCCCCAGCCGGTGACCGCGACCAGCAGCACGTCGCGCCCGCCGGGCGCGGCGCGCAACGCCTCGGCGACGTCGTAGCCGCTGCGGCCCGGCATCCCGACGTCGAGGAACACCGCGTCGGCGGGGAAGGCGGCGAACGTTTCCTCGAACAGCGCCGGGTCGTAGATCGTGCGCACCTGGAAACCGAGCAGGTCGAGCATCATCGACAGGGTGTCGGCGGCGTCGCGGTTGTCGTCGAGCACCAGCGCGCGCCGCCCGCGCACGGTGCCGCCCGTGCCCTGGCCCGCGGGCGCGGCGTCCGGCGCGCTCGTCGCGGGGAGGACGGTGCCCGCGGCCGCGCGCGGCAGGCGCACGATGAATTCGCTGCCCTTGCCGGGCCCGGCACTGCGCGCCTCGACGGCGCCGCCATGCATGCCCACCAGTTGCCGCACCAGGGTCAGGCCGATGCCCAGGCCGCCGGCCGCGCGATCGGCCGAGGTGTGCGCCTGCACGAACATCTCGAAGATGCTGCGCACCTGCGCCTCGTCCAGGCCGAGGCCGTGGTCGCGCACGGCGACCTCGATGGTCGCGTCGCCGTCGGCGCGCGCGGAGATCTCGATCGGGCTGCCGGGATCGGAGTACTTCGCGGCGTTGTTGAGCAGGTTGGCGAACACCTGCGACAGTCGCGCGGCGTCGCCGTCCAGCACCAGCGGTTCCTCCGGCAGGTCGATGCGCAGCTCGTGGCGGTCGTGGCGGAGCAGGGGATGCGTGGTCTCGATCGCCGAATCCAGCACCGCGCGGAGCGTCGTCGGCGTGCGCCGCAGCTCCAGCTTGCCCTGGGTGACGCGCGCGACGTCGAGCAGGTCGTCGATCATGCGCACCAGCAGGGCGAGCTGCCGTTCCATCAGCCCCTGCAGCGGATCGGCCGAGGCGGTCGCGTCGGACAGCCGGCGCACGTTCACCGCGTTCAGCAGCGGCGCCAGCGGGTTGCGCAGTTCGTGGGCGAGGGTGGCGAGGAATTCGTCCTTGCGCCGGTCGGCATCGCGCAGCCGGTCGACCAGGCCTGCCAGTTCCGCGTTCGCGTCGCGCAGCGAGGCGTTGAGGCGGTCGAGCTCGCGCGCCTTCTCCGCCTCCAGCGCGGCGTTCGCGTCGCGCAGCTCGCGCCGCTTCCGGTACAGCTCGGCGAGGACCACGACCTTGCTGCGCAGGATCTCCGGGATCACCGGCACCATCACGTAGTCGACCGCGCCGAGCTTGTAGCCGCGCAGGCGGTCCATGTCGGTGACGTTGACCGCCGTGACGAAGATGATCGGCGTCTTCTCGAAGCGCGGGTGCTGGTGGATCAGGTGCGCGGTCTCGAAACCGTCCAGCCCCGGCATGTTCACGTCGAGGAGAATGACGGCGTACTCGTCCTCCATCAGGAGCTTCAGCGCCTGTTCGCCGGAGCTCGCCTCGACCAGGCGTTCGCCCAGCGGCTCGAGGATCGCGCGGTACGTCAGCAGCCGTCCCGGCTGGTCGTCGACCAGCAGGATGTTGACGGGCGAGGGGCCGGCGGCCGCGCCGGCGTCCGGGGTCAGCGGTGCAGCCATTGACGGAGCACTCCGAGCAGCTGGTCGGTGACGACGGGCTTGGCCAGGTAGTCGGATGCGCCGGCCTCGAGGCACTTCTCGCGGTCGCCCTTCATCGCCTTGGCGGTGAGCGCGACGATCGGCAGCGCCCGCGATTCGGGATCCTCGCGGATCGCGCGCATCGTGTCGTAGCCGTCCATGCCCGGCATCATGATGTCCATGAGCACGAGGTCGATGTCCGCGTCGCCGGCGACCTTCTCGATCGCCTCCTGCCCGGTGCCGGCGGTGACGACCTCCATGCCGTGCCGCTCCAGCACGCTGGACAGGGCGAAGATGTTGCGCACGTCGTCGTCGACCACCAGCACGCGCTTGTCGCGCAGCGTCTCGTCGGATTCGTGCAGGCGCTGGACCATGCGCCGCTTGGCCGGCGGAAGGTCGGCGACGACCCGGTGCAGGAACAGCGCGGTCTCGTCGAGCAGGCGCTCGGGCGACTCCACGCCCTTGATCACCACCGACTTCGCCGCCTTCTTGAGCCTGGCGTCCTCCTGGGCGCTGAGCTCCTTGCCGGTGAACACGACGATCGGCAGGTCCTGGAGCTGCGGCAGCTCCTGGATGCGGTCGAGCAGCTCGAACCCGGTCATGTCCGGCAGCCGCAGGTCCAGCACCGCGCAGTCGTAGCTGCCGCTGCGCAGCGCCTCCAGCGCCTCGGCGCCGCTGCCGACGGTGTCGATGGCGACGTCGTCGTGGCGGATCAGCTCCTCGATGCTCATCCGCTCGGCGGCGTCGTCCTCGACCACCAGCAGCTTCTTGACCCGGGGCAGGGTGTATTCCTTGATCCGCTGCAGCGCCGCCGAGATGCTCTCGTTGTCCGCCGGCTTGGCGAGGTAGGAGAAGGCGCCGCGCTCGATGCTGTGGTGGCGCTCCTCCTCGACCGTCACCACCTGCACGGGGATGTGGCGCGTGCCGGGATCCTGCTTCAGCCGCGCGAGCACGGTCCAGCCGAGCATGTCGGGCAGGAAGATGTCGAGCGTCACCGCGCTCGGCCGGTACTCGCGCACCAGTCGCAGGGCGTCGGCGCCGCGGCCGGCGACGAGCACCTTGAAGCCGAGCGAGCGCGCATGGTCGCGCAGCACCGCGGCGTAGCGGGGATCGTCCTCGACGACCAGCAGCGACGGTTCGCCGGGCGAGAGGTGGGCGCGGTCGTCCTCGACCTCCACCGCCGGCTCGCGCACGGATTCGGCGCGCGCCGCCGCGGTCGGCGCCGGAAGGGCGGGCCGCGCCCGGCCGTCGTCCTCGATCGCCGCGCCGGTGTAATGCAGGGGCAGGTACAGGGTGAAGGTGCTGCCCTTGCCCGGCGCGCTTTCCAGCTTGAGCTCGCCGCCGAGCAGGCCCGCGATCTCGCGGCTGATGGCCAGGCCGAGGCCGGTGCCGCCGTACTTGCGCGACGTGCCCGCGTCCGCCTGCTGGAACGCCTCGAACACGATGCGCTGCTTCTCGGTCGAGATGCCGATGCCGGTGTCGGTGACGGCGAACGCCACCACGGTCGGCGACGCGTCGAGCACCGCGTGCCCGGGCGTCCAGCCGCCGCGGGCCACGCTCGCGGACAGCCGCACGCTGCCCTGCTCGGTGAACTTGAACGCGTTCGACAGCAGGTTCTTGAGGATCTGCTGCAGGCGCTTCGGGTCCGAATTGAGCGCGGCGCCGAGCTCCGGCGCGAAGTCCACCGAGAACTCCAGGTGCCGGCGCTCGGCCTCGTGGCGGAAGCCGCGGTCCATGTTCTCGCGCAGGTGGGCGAAGGAGATGTCCTCGCTGTCCACGGTGACCGTGCCCGATTCGATCTTGGACAGGTCGAGGATGTCGCTGATCAGGTGCAGCAGGTCGGTGCCCGCGGCATGGATCGTCTTGGCGAACTCGACCTGGCGCGCGGTCAGGTTGGTGTCGGCGTTCTCGGCCAGCTGCTGGCCGAGGATCAGGATCGAGTTGAGCGGCGTGCGCAGCTCGTGCGACATGTTGGCCAGGAACTCGGACTTGTAGCGCGAGGTGAGCGCGAGCTCCGCCGCCTTTTCCTCCAGCGCGCGGCGGGCGTGCTCGATCTGCTGGTTCTTCTGCTCGACCTCGGCCTTCTGCTCGGCGAGCAGCGCCGCCTTGAGCGCGATGTCCTCGTTGGTCTGCTGCAGCTCCTTCTGCTGCGAGGTGAGCTCGGCGGCCAGCTGCTGCGACTGCGAGAGCAGGTGCTCCGTGCGCATCGTCGCCTCGATCGTGTTCAGCACGATGCCGATCGAGCCCGACAGTTGCTCCAGGAACGTACGCTGGGTGTCGGTGAAGTCGCCCAGCGAGGCGAGCTCGATCACCGCCTTGACCTGGTCCTCGAACAGCACCGGCAGCACGATGACGCTGCGCGGGACGGCGTTCAGCAGGCCCGATTCGATCTGCACCGTGCCCGGCGGCACGTCGTCCACGAGGATCAGCCGCGCCTGCGCGGCGCACTGCCCGACCAGGCCTTCGCCGAAGCGCAGCATGCGCGCGGCGGGGGAGTGGTCCGCGGCCGCGTAGCCGGCGAGCTGGCGCAGGCGGCGCCCGTCGTCGCCGGCGTCGTCCGCGGCGTATTCCTCGACCACGTACATCAGGCCCTGCTGCGCCTCCACCAGCGGCGCGAGCTCGGACAGCAGCATGCGGCCGAGCGTCAGCAGGTCGCGCTGGCCCTGCATCATGTCGGAGAACTTCGCCAGGTTGGTCTTCAGCCAGTCCTGCTCGCGGTTCGACTCGGTGGTGGCACGCAGGGTGCCGATCATCGAGTTCATGTTGTCCTTGAGGTCGGCCAGCTCGCCGCGCACGTCCACGGTGATCGAGCGGGTCAGGTCGCCCTGGGTCACCGCCGTCGCCACCTCGGCGATCGCGCGCACCTGGGTGGTGAGATTGGCCGCGAGCTGGTTCACGTTCGCGGTGAGGTCCTCCCAGATGCCCGCGGTGCCGGGCACCTTCGCCTGGCCGCCGAGGCGGCCTTCGACGCCGACCTCGCGCGCCACCGTCGTCACCTGGTCGGCGAAGATCGCGAGCGTGCCGGTCATCGCGTTGATGGTGTCGGCGAGCTCGGCGATCTCGCCCTTCGCCTCCACCGTCAGCTTCTTGTGCAGGTCGCCGTTCGCCACCGCCGTCACCACGCGCGCGATGCCGCGCACCTGGGCGGTGAGGTTGGTGGCCATCGAGTTCACGTTGTCGGTGAGCTCCTTCCAGGTGCCGGCGACGCCGGGCACCTGCGCCTGGCCGCCGAGCTTGCCCT
>JANINR010000079.1 GCA_024508915.1 Lysobacteraceae bacterium
AGTACAGGCCGCCGAGGGCGACGGCGAGGCCGGCGGCGAGCAGGCCGCGGCGCAGCAGCGCGGGCGTGCGGCGGGCATTGGTGCGAACGGACATCGGGCACTCCTTGCATGATCGTTGGGTGAAAGCCGGCCCATCCTACGCGTCCGCCGGGGGACGCGTGTAGGCCATAGGTCCTGCCGGTCGCGGCCGCACGCGGCGCAACCGTTTCCGGCGCGGCATACTGGCGACATGGACAAGGGCTACAGCCTCGTCACCGGTGCGAACCGCGGTCTCGGGCTCGAATTCGCGCGCCAGTTGCTGGCCCGGGGCGGACATGTCGTCGCGACGTGCCGCCAGCCCGGCAAGGCGACCGCCCTGAACGCGCTGGCCGGGGAGCACCCGGGCCGGTTGCGCGTGCTGCCGCTGGACGTCGCCGCGCCGCGCTCGATCGCCGAGCTCGCGCGGGAACTGCCGCTGGTCGACGCGTCGCTGTCGCTGTCGATGCTGGTCAACTGCGCCGGCGTGCTGCATTCGGGCGAGCGCTTCGGCGCGCTCGACCCGGCGATCATCGAGGACAGCTTCCGCACCAACGCGATGGGCCCCCTGCTGCTCACGCAGGCCCTGGCGGACCGCCTCGCGGACGGCGCGAAGGTCGCCAACCTGAGCAGCGTGCTCGGCTCGATCGCCTCGCTCGCGCGCTTCGGCACGCCGAGCTACGACATTAGCAAGGCGGCGCAGAACATGGCGACCGCCCTGCTGGCGAAGGCGCTGGCGCCGCGCGGCATCGTCGTGCTCGCGCTGCATCCGGGCTGGGCACGGACCGACATGGGCGGCGACAACGCCACCGTGCCCGTGGCCGATGCGGTCGCCGGGCTGCTGCGCGTGATCGACGGCGCCGGCGCGGGCGACAGCGGCAGCTTCCACGACTGGCGCGGCCAGGCGCTGCCCTGGTGAGCGCTGCCGGCGGCGACGCGGCGCGCGCGCCGCTGCATGTCGTGCTGCTCGAGCCGCGGATCCCTCCGAACACCGGCAACGTCATCCGCCTGTGCGCCAACACCGGCGCGCACCTGCACCTGGCGGGGCCGCTGGGGTTCGACGTCGGCGATGCGCAGCTCCGCCGCGCCGGGCTCGACTACCACGAGTACGCAACGATGCGCGTGCACGCGTCGCTCGACGCCGCGGTCGCGGCGATCGCGGAAGGCATCGGCGCGCCGCCGCGCGTGTTCGCATTGAGCGCGCGCGGGCGCACGCGTTTCGACACCGTGCGATTCCGTGCCGGCGACGTGTTGCTGTTCGGCAGCGAAACCACCGGATTGCCCGACGCCGTCCTCGACGCGCTGCCCGAAGCGCAGCGCCTGCGCCTGCCGATGCGGCCGGGCAACCGCAGCCTCAACCTGTCGAACGCGGTCGCGGTGACGGTGTACGAGGCCTGGCGGCAGCTGGGATACCCCGGCGCGGCAACCTGAACGAAGCCCGAAAGTTCCGCGACAGCATGACTATCGCTTCAGGCGAGGTTGAGGCGCGCTTCCGAGAATGCGCTCACCGGTTCAGCTTCGTCCCTCCCCCACGTCGCTGCCGGGCCAGACCAATAAAACGACAAGAGGCCCCACATGAAGCGTTCCCCCGCCCGTGCCAAGCTCGCCGCGATCGCCCTGGTCGCCGCGCTCCCGTTCGCCGCGTCCGCGGCCGACGGCATCAAGTACAACTACGTCGAGGGCGGCTACGTCCGCACCGACACCAGCACCGGCGACGCCGATGGCTGGGGCCTGAAGGGTTCCGCGGCGCTGTCGCCGAACTTCCACGTCTTCGGCGATTTCAGCAACCAGGACATCAAGGACACCAGCGCCGACTTCGACCAGTGGCGCGTGGGCGTGGGCTACAACCGCCAGGTCTCGCAGCACATGGACCTGCTGACCCGCGTGGCCTACGAGAAGTTCGACGCCGGCAACGGCCTCGACGCCGACGGCTACAGCGTCGAGGCGGGCGTGCGCGGCGCGATGACCCCGATGCTGGAGGGGTATGCGCTCGCCGGCTACGAGGACGGCCAGGACTTCGACGGCGACTTCTACGGCCGCCTCGGCGCGCAGGTGAAGTTCAACCAGAACTGGGGCCTCGCCGCGGACGTCAAGTTCGCCAACGGCGACCGCCAGTGGTTCGTCGGCCCCCGCATCACCTGGTAAGCAGCACGCAGGGCCGGCCCACGGTCGGCTCGTCAGGCAAGGGGATCGCGAGCGTTCCCTCCCCCGACTTTCGCGATCCCGACCCGGCCGGCAACGGCCGGGTTTTTTATTGCCCGCCGAACAGGCCTTGCGGGTATTCGGCCTTCTGCTCGCGCGCCAGCAGGCGCCGCAGCGCGTCCGCCGGGGTGATGTCGCCATGCAGCACGTCGCGCACGTTCTGCGCGATCGGCAGTTCCAGGCCGTGGCGCCCGGCCAGGCGCATCACTTCGTCGGCGGTCTGCACCGACTCGACCACCTGGCCGATCTCGCGCACCGCGTCCTGCAGCGTCTGCCCGCGCCCGAGCGCGAGGCCCAGGCGGCGGTTGCGCGACAGGTCGCCGGTGCAAGTCAGCACGAGATCGCCGAGGCCGGCGAGGCCCATCAGCGTCTCGGGGCGGCCGCCGATGGCGGCGTTGAGCCGCAGCATCTCGTTGAGGCCGCGCGTGATCAGGCCGGTGCGCGCGTTGAGGCCGAGGTTCATGCCGTCGGCCGCGCCGGTGGCGACGGCGAGCACGTTCTTCATCGCCCCGCCGAGCTCGGCGCCGCGCATGTCGTCGCCGGTATAGGCGCGGAAATTGGGGCCGTGCAGGACCGCGGCGACCTGCTGCACGAAGGCGGTGTCGTCGCCCTGCACGGTCAATGCGGTCGGCAGGCCCTGCGCGACTTCCTTCGCGAACGACGGGCCGGTGACGACCGCGAGCGGCACGTCGGGCCCCAGGGTGTCCGCGGCGACTTCGTGCAGGAAGCGCCCCGAGCCGGGTTCGAAGCCCTTCGTCGCCCAGGCGACGCCGGCGCCGCGCGGGCGCAGCGGCGCGAGCGCGTGCAGGGTCTCGGTGAACGCGTGCGACGGCACGACCACGAGCACCAGCGACGCATCGGCCATCGCCGTGGCGAGGTCGGTGGTGGCGCGCAGTTCCGCCGGCAAGGCGATGCCGGGCAGGTAGTGCGGATTCTCGTGGCGCGCGTCGATCGCGGCCACGACGTCGGCGTCGCGGCCCCACAGGATCGTCGGGTGCCCGTGCCGCGCGATCAGCGCGGCGAGGGCGGTGCCCCAGGAACCGGCGCCGAGGACGGCGACGTTCATGCCCGGACCCGGCATGCGGGATCAGGCGTTGCCGGCGGTTTCCGCGTCGGCGAGGCCGGCGCCGTCGGTGCCCTGCGAGGCGCGCTGGCGCAGCGTCTCGGCGTACAGGGCTTCGAAGTTGATCGGCTGCAGGATGAAGGGCGGGAAGCCGCCCGACGCCACCAGCTCGCCCACGGCCTGGCGCGCGTACGGATACAGCGCGTTCGGGCACTGGGTGCCGAGCATCACGTCGAGGCCGCGCTCGTCGAAGCCGGCCAGGCCGAACACGCCGGCCTGCTGGACCTCGGCCACGTAGGCGGCCTTCTCGTTGATGCTGCAGCTGAGGGTCACGCCGAGCACCACCTCGTAGGCGTTGTCGCCCACGCGCTGCACCTTCTGCGACAGGTTCATGCTCAGCTGCGGCTGGCCCTGCTCGTTGAACACCTGCGGCGCGCCCGGCGCCTCGAACGACACGTCCTTCAGGTAGATCTTCTCGAGGGTGAACATCGCGCCCTGCGCGCCGTCGTTGGCGGTGCCGCCGCCCTGGGTGTCCTGCTCGGCCATGGTGCTGTCTGCTCCGGCGCGGTCGCGCCCTGATACGGGAAAAGACGGCAAGTATCGCACGGAGGCCGCCCCGCAGGGCCGGCCGCGACCCGGGGCTCAGCGCCCCCTGGTGAGCGGCAGGCCCGCCTGCTGCCAGGCGCCGATGCCGCCGTCGAGCACGAAGACCTTCTCGAAGCCGGCCTTCTTCAGCCGCTTCGCCGCATCGCCCGCGGCCTGGCCGGTCTTGCACACCAGGACCACCGGCAGCCCGCGGGCCGCGGCCAGCTGGCGGTTCTCGGGGTCGAACTGGCTCATCTGCACGTTCTTCGCGCCGGGCACGTGGCCCTTCTCGAAGTCGGCGATGGGGCGCAGGTCCACGACGAGGGCGTTCTCGCGGTTGACCAGCGCGGTCAGGTCGGCCGGCGGCACGACCTTGTAGCCGCGGAACAGCCCGGCGACCTCGTTGCCGATGATGGCGACGGTCAGGCCGGCGAGGGCGAGCGACAGGTAGGGGTGGCGGGCGGCGAAGGCCGCCAGTTCGGCGAAGTCCATGCCCGGGATTGTCGCAGGTCGGCGGCGGCGCGTCAGGCCCGCGCCGGGGCGATCAGTCCTGCCAGAGGTCCGGCAGGCCGCTGGTGATCCACCAGCGCTCGGTCGCCGCGTCGTAGCGCCAGCGCTCGACGTAGCGCGCCTGGCGTTCGACCTGGGTGTGGCGGTTCACGACGCCGATCTCGATGGGGCGGGTCGCGGTGTCGGGCCCGACCGTCGCGCCGAGCTCGTGGTAGGCGGAGACCTGCACCTGCTGGTAGCGCTGCATCTCGAGCTCGGTCAGCGGATGCGCCTCGCGGTACGCCGGATCCACCAGCGTCCAGGCGCCCTCGAAATCGCCCCAGCGGATCGCCGCGGACCAGGTGTACTGCGCCTCGCGCAGCGCTTCGTTGCGGTCGACGCGGCCCGTCGTGGCGCAACCGGCGAGGGCGGCGAGCGCGAGCGCGACGCCGAGCAACCGGGCGAAGCGCAGCAAGGCGGGCGGGATCCGGGACGTCATGGCGGGCGTGATCCTGGGGTCGGACGGCGTCGTCGCATCCTACCCCGCCGCTTCCGGCGCGCGGAGGATGGCGACGTAGCGCGCGCGGCCGCTGGCCGCCACGGTGCCGTCGGCGCCCGTCACCTGCGATTGCAGCACCATGCCGGCGCGGCCGGTCTCCCGCAGCTTCGCGCGGATCGCGTCCCAGTCGCCCTCGCCGAGCCAGGCGCCGGCGTCGAGGTCCTCGTACAAGGGCGCGAGGTAGCGGACCTGGCTGTCGGCCACGTAGACGGCGGCGTCGAGGCCGTGCGCCTGCAACTGCAGCGTCGCCAGGCCCCAGCCGGCGAGCGTCATCAGCGAGGCCAGGCTGCCGCCGAACGCGCATCCCTTGTCGTTGACGTTGGCGTCCAGCGGCGCCCGCAGGGACAGGCGCGCACCGTCGTAGCCGGCGATGCGCAGGCGCAGCGCGGCGACCGGCGGCATGGCCTGGAGGTGCGCGTCGAGGGCGCGAAGCGCGGTTTCCGGCGTGCTGGACATCCGCGGACTATGCCAACATTCGCGCCGTCGCGGCCACCGGCCGCATGACGGGCATCGCGATGGGCCTGCCGCTCGATGGCTGCACGGTGGTCTCGCTGCGCCCCGCCGGCATGCACGCGTCGATGCGGCGCGCGGCGGCGGCGTCCGGCGCGCGCCTGCTCGCGCTCTCGCCCTGGCGCCTGCGCGTGCTCGACGACCC
>JANINR010000080.1 GCA_024508915.1 Lysobacteraceae bacterium
ACCTGCAGGCCGCGCGCGCGCGCCTCCGCGATCCGGCCAGGTCGCCGGCCGCGGCCGAACTGCTGTCGCACGAGGCGATCGTGCTGCACGGCACCGGCCGCGACGCCGAGGCCCTGCCGCGCTTGCAGGCGGCGCGCGCGATCCGCGTCGCCGCGTTCGGCGAGGGCAACCCGCGCGTGGCGGAGATCGACACGATGCTCGGCCAGGTCGATTCGGCGCTGGGCAACGATGCGCGGGCGCTCGCGGAACTGCAGGCCGGGGAGCGCGCAGCGCGCGCGGCCTTCGGCGCCGACCACCCGCTGGCGCTCCGGGCCCGCCTGGCGCTGGCGCGCCACGAGGCCACACGCGGGGACAGGGACGCGCTGGCGACGCTGGATGCGCTGGCCGCCATCCGTTCGCCGCGCGAACTCGGCGTGCGCCGGGTCGCGTGGCTCGCCGCGGCCAGCGCCGCGTCGCTGCGCTGCAAGGGAACGGAGCGCGCGCGCGCGCAGGCCACGTTGCGGGTCGTCGCGGCCGAAGTGCGGAATGCGCTGCCGGAAGGCAGCGCGGTCGGGCGCGAGGTCGCGGGGCTGGCGGCGGGCTGCCGCTGATTCCGGCTTACAGCAGCGGCGCCTGTAGCGGCTCGATGCCCGCCTCGCCGCGCATGATCCGCTTGAACTCCGCGCGCGACACCGACACGTAGCGCTCGTTGCCGCCGATCTCCACTTGCGGCCCGTCCTGCACCGCCCGGCCTTTCGCGTCCACGCGCACGGTCATCGTCGCCTTGCTGCCGCTGTGGCAGATGGTCTTGATCTCCTGCAGCTCGTCGGCCCAGGCCAGCAGGTACTGGCTGCCCTCGAAGAGTTCCCCGCGGAAATCGGTGCGCAGGCCGTAGCACAGCACCGGGATCTTCAGCGCATCCACGATTTCGGTCAGCTGCCAGACCTGCGCCTTGGTGAGGAACTGCGCCTCGTCGATCAGCACGCAGTGCAGCGGGCCATGGCTTTCGAGGCTGGCTCGGACCATGCGCTCGAGGTCGTCGTCGCGCCCGAACGGCGTGCCGTCGGCGCGCAAGCCGATCCGCGAGGCGACCGTGCCGCTGCCGTCGCGGTGGTCGAGGCGCGGCGTCAGGATCGCCACGCGCATGCCGCGCTCGCGGTAGTTGTGCGCCGACTGCAGCAGCGTCGTGGTCTTCCCCGCGTTCATCGCGGAGTAGTAGAAGTACAGCTTGGCCATGTTCGGGGCGACCGGGTGCGCGTCGGGGGCGATACGATCTTACAATCGCGCGCCCGGTTCCGGATCCCTTCCCCTCGATGCACGGCCTCAATCCCCCGCAACGCCAGGCCGTGCTCCACGTGGACGGCCCGCTGCTCGTGCTCGCCGGCGCCGGGAGCGGCAAGACCCGGGTGATCGTGGAGAAGATCGCGCACCTGGTGGCCAGCGGGCGGATGCCGGCGAAGCGCATCGCGGCGATCACGTTCACCAACAAGTCGGCGCGCGAGATGAAGGAGCGCGTCGCGCGCCGGATCAAGGGCGACGCGGCCGAAGGCCTGACGGTGTGCACCTTCCATGCGCTGGGCCTGCGCATCCTCCAGGTCGAGCACGCGAAGCTGGGGCTGCGCCGCGGCTTTTCGATCTTCGACTCCGAGGACACCGCGGGCCAGTTCAAGGACCTGCTCCCGCCCGGCACCAAGCCCGACGCGATCGACGCGATGCGGCAGCTGGCGTCGCGCGCCAAGAACGCCTGCCTCGACCCGGACGCCGCGATGGCGGCCGCGGGTGGCACGCGCGAGCGCGAGGCCGCGCTCCTGTACAAGCGCTACCAGCAGCGCCTGGCGGCGTTCAACGCGGTGGATTTCGACGACCTGATCCGGTTGCCGGTGCAGCTGCTCGAGGGCGACGCCGACGCGGTGGCGGCGTGGCGGGAGCGCATCGGCTACCTGCTCGTCGACGAATGCCAGGACACCAACGACGCGCAGTACCGCCTGCTCAAGGCGATCGCGGGGCCCCGCGGGCTGTTCACCTGCGTGGGCGACGACGACCAGTCGATCTACGCCTGGCGCGGAGCGAATCCCGACAACCTGCTGCAGCTCGGCACCGACTATCCCGACCTGCGGATCGTGAAGCTCGAGCAGAACTACCGCTGCAGCAACCGCGTGCTGCGCGCCGCCAACGCGCTGATCGCGAACAACCCGCACGAGCACCCGAAGACCCTGTGGAGCGGCAACCCCGACGGCGACCGCATCCGCGTGTGGGAGTGCAAGGACGGCGCCCACGAGGCGGAGAAGGTCGCGGCCGAGATCCAGTTCCTTTCGCAGAAGCACGCCAGCACCGACGGCGGCGCGGCCTGGAGCGACTTCTGCATCCTGTTCCGCGGCAACCACCAGTCGCGGCCGCTGGAAAAGGCGCTGCAGCTGCTGCGCATCCCCTACCACCTCACCGGCGGCACCGCGTTCCTCGACCGCGGCGAAGTGAAGGACGCGCTGTCGTGGCTGCGCCTGGTCGCCAACCCCGACGACGATGCCGCGTTCCTGCGCGCCGTGGCCTCGCCGTCGCGCGGCGTCGGCGGCACGACCCTCGCGAAACTCGCCGAGCTGGCGCAGCACGCGCACCTGCCGCTGTCGCGCGCCGCCGAATCGATCGGCCTGCTGAAGCAGCTGCCGGCGCGTTCCGGAAACGCGCTGCAGGAATTCGCCGGCATCGTGCGCGGGCTGCGCGACGACGCGGCGCGCCTCGCGCCCGCCGAACTGGTGCGCAGGCTCAACGAACGCAGCGGGCTGCTCGCGGCGCTGCGCGCGCAGTGCAAGGACGAGGCGCAGTTCCAGGCGCGGCGGCGCAACCTCGACGAGCTCGCCGACTGGTTCGACGGCGGGCCCGGCGGCCGCGGCACCGGCAACGGCGCCGGCGACCTCGCGGCCGCGCTCGCGCTGCTGTCGCACGCCGACAAGGGCGATGCCGGCAACCAGGTGCGGCTGATGTCGCTGCACGCGGCGAAGGGCCTCGAGTTCCGCTACGTCTTCATCGTCGGCGTCGAGGACGGCAACCTGCCGCACGAGGCGTCGATCGAGGAGGGCCGTCTCGACGAGGAGCGCCGCCTGCTCTACGTCGGGATCACCCGCGCGAAGGAAGCGCTGTGGCTGTCGCATTCGCGCGAGGCGCAACGCTGGGGCGAACGGCAGCGCCTGGCGCCGAGCCGCTTCATCGACGAGTTGCCGGCGGCCGAACTGCAGCGCGACGGCGCCGACCCGGTCGCCGACGCGCAGCGCAAGGCCGAGCGCGCCAGCGCCGGCTTCGCCGCGATCCGCGAGCTGCTCGGCTCGTAGGAACCCCGTCGCCCGCTGCCGCTACACTCGGCGGATCGAACGACGCCGGAGCCGACCCATGCGCCTCGCCCTGACCGCCTTGAGCCTGACGACCGCCGTGTTCCTCGCCGGCTGCGTCACCGTCACCGCCCACGGCGATCCCGCCTCCGTGCGGGGGCCGCAACCGGCGCCCGCCGCCGCCGCGGCGCAGGCGGACGCGCCGCCGCCGAACGACATGCTCAACGCGACGCTCTGGTACCAGACGTCGGTCGAGCGCGACCTCGTCTACCGCCAGGCCTATCGCGGCGCCGGCGAGCACCTCTCCGCCGCCCTCGCCGACAAGGCATGGGATGCGCTGCCGAAGGGCGACCGCAGCAACGACCCGCGCACGCTGCCCCCCGCGATCATCGTCGACGTCGACGAAACCGTGCTCGACAACGCGCCCGACCAGGTCCGCCAGATCCGCAGCGGGAAGGGCTTCGACAACGACGCCTGGCGCGCCTGGGTGTTCGAGGCGCAGGCCAGGCCGCTGCCCGGCGCGCTCGAGTTCCTGCAGGCCGCGGCCGCGCAGGGCGTCACCGTGTTCTACGTCAGCAACCGCGATGCCGACCAGGCCGCGGCCACTTTCGACAACCTGCGCAAGGCCGGCTTCCCCATCGCCGACGCATCGCAGTTCCTCGGCCTCGGCATGCAGGTGCCGGGCTGCGAGTCGAAGGGCTCGGACAAGACCTGCCGCCGGCGGCTGGTGGGCCAGCGCTACCGCGTGCTGATGCAGGTCGGCGACCAGGTCAGCGATTTCATCGCCCTTCCGGACAACACCCTCGCCGGCCGCCGGGCCGCGATGGCGCCCTACCTGGGCTGGGTGGGCGAGCGGTGGTGGGCGCTGCCCAACCCCATGTACGGCTCGTGGGAATCGGCGGCCATCGGCACCGCGAAGGGCCAGCCGGCGCCGGTGCAGCGCGCGGCCAAGGAAGCCGTCCTCGACGACATGCGCAATTGAATCAACAAGTTATCCGGAGGTAATTCAGGTATTGCATAAGCTTCGGGGGCGCGCTAGCCTGCAGGCATCTGGCGTCGCGCCGGAGCCATGCCACAACTGACTGTCCTCCGGCCCTGCCGGATTCGAGGAGGCCACCGGCCTCCTTTTCTTTGCCAAGATGCGGGGGCGTCCGGGGAGGGGCGTGCCCGGATGCGACCGATGACCGCCAAGCCCGCCGCGATGCTCCTGGCCTGCGCCTGCCTGCTGGCCGCCTCCTGCCGCCCCGCCACGGCGCCGGGCGAACCGCCGGCCGCGCCGCCCACCACCGCAGCCGCCACCCGCCCGGCCCAGGCGGTGCGCCAGCTCACGGCGCACCTGCGCAACAACGAGCTGGAAGCCTTCGCGATCGAAGCGGTGCCGCCGGCCCTGCATGCGCGGCTGCAGGTTGCCTGGAAGGAAGGCCGGACCCGCTGGCCGCTGGACGAACTGCCCTTCGGCAAGCGCCTGCCGGCGATGCTGCACGCGCTCGCCGAACCCGGCTCCGAAGCGAAGCTGCAGCAGACCTTCGACCGGCAGTTCGCCGGGGCCACCCGGGAGCTGCGCTCGGCGGCGATCACGCTGGGCCAGTTCGGCACCCAGTACATCGCCAGCGAGGCCTCCGGCTACAGCGCGGACGAGCGCCAGCACTACGCCCAGCTCATCGCCGCCGGCGGCCGCTGGGCGGCGGGCGCGCCGCTCGGCGACCGTGAACGGGCCCGCGCCTCCATCGTGCAGCTCGCGACCGCCGCGCGGCATGTCGGCCTGGCCTCGGAAGCGGACTTCCGCGCCGCCGGGATGGACGCCAGCCTGCGCCGGGTCGGGCCCTTCGCCGCTGCGTTGAAACAGTCCCTGCGCCGCTACGGCCTGGACATCGACGGCGGCCTGGCGACCCTGGACGCCAGCCTGCAGCAGCAGACCGGGGACCGCGCGACCGTGCGGATGCGCTATCGGTTCGCCGGCGAGGACATCGACACCACGGTGTCGCTGCAGCGGATCCAGGGGCGCTGGTACCTGTCGGACTACCTGCGGCACGCGGAAGCGGCCGCGGACGCGCCGCCGCCGGCGGTCTCCACCGCGCCCGCGCCCCGCCCTCGGCGATAATGCCGGAGATGCCCACCCAGCCGAACCTGCCCTTCGGGGAACCGGAGCCGCCCGCGCAGGCCCCCGCGACCGTCGACGGCCTCCCGGAGGCGCTTCCCGGCACCGGCGCCCCGCCCGCCGCGCCCGCCCATGCCCG
>JANINR010000081.1 GCA_024508915.1 Lysobacteraceae bacterium
GCGGCCGATCCGCGCCTCGTGCTGCGCGGCGTCGGCGGCCGGCTGCACGGCCGCAGCTTCACGCTGGGCCAGGCACGTGCCCTCGGCGATGCGCGCATCGCCCGGGAAGGCGGACAGGTCGTGCTGCGCGCCGCCGCCGACGAACCGCCGGTCATGGTCAACGGCATGCCCTGCCGGGAGGCGGTGCTGCGGCCCGGCGACCAGCTGGCGTTCGGCACCGGCCAGCGCTTCGTGGTCGAGGCGCCGATGGCGGCGTCGATCGCGGCAGACGTCCCCGCGTCGACCGATGCCGTCGATCGAGAAGCCGTGCCGGCTTCGCTGCAGCCGACGGCCCGGCGGCTGCCCTTGCTGCTGGTCGCGGCCCTCCTGATCGCCGCCGCCCTCAGCGCGCTCCTCCTCCTGTAGCAAAAAGGGGTCAGACCCCCTTTTCTCGGGCTCGCTGCAGTGCACAATGGGGCCATGCGCGCCTACAACTTCAGTGCCGGGCCAGCCACGCTGCCCGAACCCGTGCTCCGCCAGGCGGCGGAGGAGATGCTCGATTGGCGCGGCCTCGGCGCGTCGGTGGTGGAAGTCAGCCATCGCGGCGCCGAGTTCGTCGCGATGGCGGCGGAGGTCGAAGCCGACCTGCGCACGCTGCTCGCGGTGCCCGACGACTACGCGATGCTGTTCACCGCCGGCGGTGCGACGACGCTGCAGGCGCTGCTGCCGCTGAACCTCGCGTCGCCGGGGCAGGCCGCGTGCTACGCGCTGACCGGCCACTGGGGCAAGACCGCGGTGAAGCAGGCGAAGCCCTACGTGTCCGTGCACGTGTCCGCGGACGGCGAAGCGGATGGCTATCGCGACATCCCGCCGCCGTCGGAGTGGACGCTCGCGCCCGGCGCGGCCTACCTGCACCTGACCGCGAACGAGACCATCCACGGCGTCGAGTTCCGCGACATGGAACCGGTGTTCGCGCGACTGTCGCGCGCGGACGCGGCGGGCGTGCCGCTGGTCGCAGATTTCAGTTCCTCGGTCGCGTCGGAGCCGGTGGACGTGTCGCGCTACGGCGCGATCTACGGCGGCGCGCAGAAGAACCTCGGGCCGGTGGGCATCAGCTTCCTCGCGATCCGCCGCGACCTGCTCGAGCGCGAAGGCCAGCCGCGCGCCGACATCTTCGACCTGCGTTCGCATGCGGCCAAGGAGTCGATGCTCAACACGCCGCCGACCTGGAACTGGTACCTGCTCGGCCTGACCGTGAAGTGGATGCTGGCCGAGGGCGGCACCGCGGAGTTCGCGCGCCGCAACGCGCGCAAGGCGGCGCTGCTGTACGACGCGATCGACGGCTCCGGCGGCTTCTACCGCAACGAGGTCGCGCACGCCGTGCGCTCGCGCATGAACGTGCCGTTCTTCCTGCGCGACGAAGCGCTCGACAAGGCGTTCCTGGCGGAGTCGAAGGCCGAGGGCATGATCGGGCTGAAGGGCCATCGCGCGCTCGGCGGGATGCGCGCGTCGATCTACAACGCGATGCCGGAGGCGGGCGTGCAGGCGCTGGCCGGTTTCATGCGCGATTTCGCCCGCCGCCATGGCTGACGAGACGCCTCCCGACCATGGGTCGGCTCTGCAGGCGCTGCGGGAGCAGATCGACGGGATCGACCGGCAGATCCAGGCGCTGATCGCCGAGCGCGCGCAGTTCGCGCGCCAGGTCGGCAAGTCCAAGGGCAAGCTCGCCGCGGCGGTGGAGTACTACCGCCCCGAGCGCGAGGCGCAGGTGCTGCGCCGCGTGGTCGACCGCAACGACGGCCCGCTCGGCGACGAAGTGCTGGTGCGCCTGTTCCGCGAAATCATGTCGGCCTGCCTGGCGCAGCAGGAACCGCTGAAGATCGGCTACCTCGGGCCCGAAGGCACGTTCTCGCAGCAGGCCGTGCACAAGCACTTCGGCCATTCGGCCCGCGGGCTGCCGCTCGGCAGCGTGGAAGAGGTGTTCGACGAGGTCGCGGCGGGCACCGCCGACTTCGGCGTGGTGCCGGTGGAGAATTCGGGGCAGGGCACGATCCAGTCCACGCTGGACATGTTCCTGCTCCGGGACGACATGCAGTCGCCGCTGATGATCTGCGGCGAAGTCGAGTTGCGCGTGCACCAGTACCTGATGTCGCGTACCGGGCGCATCGAGGACGTCGAGCGCGTGTACTCGCATGCGCTCTCGCTGGCGCAGTGCCGCGCGTGGTTGCGCCGGCACCTGCCGGCCGCCGAGAAGCACGCCGTCGCGAGCAATGCGGAAGGCGCGCGGCGCGCGCGCCTGGCCGACGACGCGGCGGCGATCGCCGGCGAGAACGCGGCGCACGTGTACGGGCTGAAGCCGATCGCCGGGCCGATCGAGGACCACGCCGACAACACCACGCGCTTCCTCGTGATCGGGCGGAACGCGTTCCCGCCGTCGGGCAACGACCGGACCTCGCTGCTGGTGTCGATCCGCGACCAGCCCGGCGCGCTGTATCGCATCCTCGAGCCGCTCGCGCGCCGCGGCATCAGCATGAACCGCATCGAGTCGCGCCCCGACCACGGCGCGCTGTGGCAGTACGCGTTCTTCATCGATGTCGGCGGGCACGCGGAAGAGTCGCCGCTCAAGGACGCGCTGGCCGAACTCGGCGACTTCGCGGGCGCGCTGCGCGTGCTCGGGTCCTACCCGGTTGCCGTGCCGTGAGTCGAGCCGACCGTGGGTCGGCTCTACGGGTGCGGGCGCAGCCGGCGATCGCGGCGTTGCGCGCCTACGACCCGGGCCACGACCTGGTCGCGCTGCGTCGCGCGGCCGGCCCCGCGGGCCTGCTGGAACTGGGCTCCAACGAGAATCCATACGGTCCCGCGCCCGGCGTGCGTGCCGCGGCCGAACGCGCGCTTGCCGCGGCGCACGTGTATCCCGATCCCTACGGCGGCGACCTCAAGCGCGCGCTCGCGGCGCGCCATGGCGTGGAGGTCGCGCAGCTCGTGCTGGGCAACGGCTCGCACGAGCTGCTGATGCAGCTGGGACAGGTCTTCGCGGGTCCCGGCACGGAGGTGGTGTTCCCGCAATACGGCTTCGCGGTGTTCGCCATCGCGGCTGCGGCCGCCGGTGCGGACGCGATCGTGGTGCCGGCGCTGCCGGCCGATGCAGCGATGCCGCGCGGCCACGACGTCGATGCGCTGGCGGCCGCGGTGACGCCGCGCACGCGCCTGCTGTACCTCGCCAACCCCAACAATCCGACCGGCACGTGGGTCGCGGCCGGGGCGATGGCGCGCTTCCTCGACGCGGTGCCGGACGACGTGGTCGTGGTCGTCGACGAGGCCTATGCCGAGATCGCCGATGCGCCGGAGTATGCGAGCGCGCTGCCGCTGCTGGCGACGCACCGCAACCTGGTCGTGACCCGCACCTTCAGCAAGGCGTACGCGCTCGCCGGCCTGCGCGTGGGCTATGCGGTCGCCGACGCGGAAGTGGCGGCCGTGCTCGAGCGCGTGCGCGAGAGCTTCAACGTCAATGCGGTGGCGCTGGCGGCGGCCGAAGCCGCGCTGGCGGACGACGCGCACCTGCAGGCCACCACGCGCGAGAACGCGCGCCAGCGCGAGCGCCTCGCGGCCGCGCTGCGCGAGCGCGGCTGGCGCGTGGGGCCGTCGCAGGCGAATTTCCTGCTGGTCGAATTCGGCCCGCGCACCGCCGAGGTCGAAGCCGGCCTGCTGCGGCAGGGCGTGGTGCCGCGACCGATGGGCGGTTACGGCCTGCCGCAGTGCCTGCGCATCAGCGTCGGCGATGCGGTGGGCAACCGGCGGCTGCTTGCGGCGCTCGATGCGCTCGGCATCGCGCCGGGACGCGAGGGAGGCGGCCATGCGTGACGCGACGCCTGCGGCCTGGGTCGCGTCGCCGGGGGCGCCGCTGCGGGGCACGTTCGACGTTCCCGGCGACAAGTCGGTGTCGCACCGGGCGGTGATGCTGGCGTCCCTCGCGGACGGCACGTCGCGCATCACCGGTTTCCTGGAAGGTGCGGACACGCGCGCGACCGCGGCGATCTTCGCGCGCCTGGGCGTGCGGATCGAGGCGCCCGCCCCGGGCGAACGCATCGTCCACGGCGTCGGGATCGACGGCCTGCGTGCGCCGGACGGCCCGCTCGACTGCGGCAACGCGGGCACCGCGATGCGCCTGCTCGCCGGGCTGCTCGCGGGGCAGCGCTTCGACAGCGTCCTGGTGGGCGACGCCTCGCTCTCGCGCCGGCCGATGGACCGCGTGATCGCGCCGCTGGCGGCGATGGGCGCGCGGCTCGGGGGCGAGGGCGGCAGCGGTCGCGCGCCGTTGCGCATTGCCGGCGGCCGTGCGCTGCACGGCATCGATTACCCGACGCCGGTGGCGAGCGCGCAGGTCAAGTCGGCGATCCTGCTCGCGGGGTTGTACGCCGATGGCACGACCACGGTGCGCGAGCCGCATCCGACCCGCGATTACACCGAGCGCATGCTGCGTGCGTTCGGCTATCCGGTGGACATCGGCGACGCGGCGTCCGGCAGCGCCGGCGCCGTGTCGCTGCAGGGCGGCGGACGGCTGCGCGCGACCGACGTCGTCGTGCCCGCGGATTTTTCCTCCGCCGCGTTCTTCATCGTGGCGGCGACGCTGGTGCCGGGTTCGGAACTGCGCCTGCGCCGGGTCGGCGTGCATCCGCGCCGCACCGGCCTGCTGCGCGCGCTCGCGGCGATGGGCGCGGACATCGACGTCCTGCCCTCCGGCGAATCCGGCGGCGAGCCCGTGGCCGACCTGGTCGTGCGCCACGCGCCCCTGCGCGGCATCGTGCTGCCGCCGGACTGGGTCGCGGACATGATCGACGAGTTCCCGGCCTTCTGCGTGGCCGCGGCCTGCGCGGCGGGCAGCACCGTCGTCCGCGGCGCGGCGGAGCTTCGGGTCAAGGAATCGGACCGGATCGCGGCGATGGCCTCGGGCCTTCGGCGGCTCGGCATCGCCGTCGACGAGACCGAAGACGGCGCGACCCTGCACGGCGGGCGCCTGCGCGCGGACACCGGCGCCGGCATTGCCGGCGGCGGGATCGACAGCGGCGGGGACCATCGCATCGCCATGGCCTTCGCGGTCGCCGCGCAATGCGCCGGCGGACCGGTGCGCATCGACGACGTGGACAACGTGGCGACCTCGTTCCCGGGCTTCGACACGCTGGCGCGCGCGGCCGGGTTCGGCCTTGCGGGGGCGGGCGCCTAGTCCAGGTTGAAGGTGATCGGCACCTGCACCGCGGCCTCCACCGGCTGGCCGCCGCGCATGGCCGGCGCGAACCGCCAGCGGCGCACGGCGTCGAAGGCGGCGCGATCCAGCTCGCGCGATCCGCTGCCCTGGACCAGGTCGATGCTGGCGGGCGACCCGTCGGTACCGACGTGGACGCGCAGCAGCACGGTGCCCGAGGCGCCCCGGCGCTGCGCCTCGCGCGGATAGCGCGGCGGCGGGGAGCTCAGCAGCCGCGGCGCGCTGTCGGCCGCCGCGG
>JANINR010000082.1 GCA_024508915.1 Lysobacteraceae bacterium
CCGGGGCCGACGCCGCGCGCGCCGCGGCGCCGGCCGCGCCGGCCGTGCGCTTCGAAGCCGAGGCGGTGATGCCCGGCAAGGCGCCCTATGCCAGCCCCGCGGTGCGCATGTTCGCGCGCGAGCTCGGCGTCGACCTGTCGCGCGTGCGGGGCAGCGAGCGCGGCGGCCGCATCTCGAAGGAAGACGTGCAGCGCTTCGTCAAGGGCGCGCTGCAGGCCGGCGGCAGTGCCGGCGCGCCCGCCGCGGGCGGCGGCCTGGCCCTGCTGCCGTGGCCGAAGGTGGACTTCGCGAGGTTCGGCGAGATCGAAACGCGCGAACTCACCCGCATCCAGAAGCTTTCCGGCGCGAACCTCGCCCGCAACTGGGCGATGATCCCGCACGTCACCCAGCATGACGATGCCGACATCACCGACCTCGAGGCGCTGCGGGTCGCGCTCAACGAGGAGAACGCGAAGGCGGCCGGCAAGGGCGGCGCGGCCAAGCTCACCATGCTCGCCTTCATCATCAAGGCGAGCGTCGCGGCGCTGCAGAAGTACCCCTCGTTCAACGCCTCGCTCGACGCCGACGGCGCGCACCTGGTGCTGAAGAAGTACTTCCACGTCGGTTTCGCCGCGGACACGCCGAACGGCCTGGTCGTGCCGGTGATCCGCGACTGCGACCGCAAGGGCATCATGGAGATCGCCGCCGAATCCGCGGAGCTCGCGGCGAAGGCGCGCGAGGGCAAGCTCGGCCCGGCGGAGATGCAGGGCGGCTGCTTCACGATCAGCTCGCTGGGCGGCATCGGCGGCACGGGGTTCACCCCCATCGTCAACGCGCCGGAAGTCGCGATCCTCGGCGTGTCGAAGTCGGCGATGAAGCCGGTGTGGGACGGCAAGGCGTTCGCGCCGCGACTCGTCCTGCCGCTTTCGCTCAGCTACGACCACCGCGTGATCGACGGCGCGGCCGCGGCGCGCTTCACCGCCTACCTGGCGCAGCTGCTCGGCGACATGCGCCGGGCGATGCTTTGAGGCGGCGGCGACATGGCCAACACCATTGAAGTGAAGGTGCCGGACATCGGCGGATACGACGACGTGCCAGTGATCGAACTGCTGGTCGCCGTCGGCGACACCGTCGCGAAGGACCAGGGCCTGGTCACGCTGGAATCCGACAAGGCGACGATGGAAGTCCCGTCGCCGTCGGCGGGCGTGGTGCGCGAACTCAAGGTCAAGGTCGGCGACGCCGTGTCGGAAGGCAGCGTGATCGCGGTGCTCGAAGCCGAGGGCGCCGCGGAAGCCACGGCGGCCTCCGGCAAGCCGGCAACTCCGGCGGCGGCGGCCGTCCCGTCCGCTTCCGCCGTGCCGTCCGCGCCAGCGACCTCGGCGCCCACGACCTCAGCGCCCGCGCCGCAGGCCGCGGCCGGCACCGGCCGCAAGGCCGACATCGAATGCGCCATGGTCGTGATCGGCGCGGGCCCCGGCGGCTACAGCGCCGCGTTCCGGGCCGCCGACCTCGGCCTCGACACGGTGCTGGTCGAGCGCTACGCGACGCTCGGCGGCGTCTGCCTCAACGTCGGCTGCATCCCGTCGAAGGCGCTGCTGCACGCCGCCGACGTCATCGAGCAGGCCGCGCACGCCGGCGAGTACGGCGTGGAGTTCGGCGCGCCGAAGATCGCGCTCGACAAGCTGCGCGCGTACAAGGACAAGGTCGTCGGCCAGCTGACCAAGGGCCTCGCCGGCATGGCGAAGCAGCGCAAGGTGCGCGTGGTGCAGGGCACGGCGAAATTCGTCTCCGCCAACGAGCTGGAAATCCATCCCCATGACGGCGAGGGCGACGGCAGGCCGCAGCTGCTTCGCTTCGCGCAATGCATCATCGCCGCCGGTTCGCAGGCGGTGCGCCTGCCGATCTTCCCGTGGGACGACGAACGCGTCATCGATTCGACCGGCGCGCTCGAGCTCGGCGACGTGCCGAAGTCGCTGCTGGTCGTCGGCGGCGGCATCATCGGGCTCGAGATGGCCACGGTGTACCGCGCGCTCGGCAGCCGGGTCACGGTGGTCGAGTTCATGGACCAGCTGATGCCAGGCGCGGACGCCGACCTGGTCAAGCCGCTCGCCGACCGCCTGAAGAAGCAGGGCGTCGCCGTGCACCTCAAGACGAAGGTCGTCGCGGCGAAGGCGGCGAAGGCCGGCATCGAATGCACGTTCGAAGGCGCCAGCGTCCCGGACGCCACGACCTACGATCGCGTGCTGGTCGCTGTCGGCCGCGCGCCGAACGGCGGCAAGCTCGATGCGCAGAAGGCCGGCGTCGCCGTCGGCGAGCGCGGCTTCATCGCCGTCGACGCGCAGATGCGCACGAACGTGCCGCACATCTTCGCCATCGGCGACCTCGTCGGGCAGCCCATGCTCGCGCACAAGGCCACGCACGAGGCGCACCTCGCCGCCGAAGTCGCGGCCGGCCTCAAGCGCGAATGGACCGCGCGCGTGATCCCGTCGGTGGCCTACACCGATCCGGAAATCGCGTGGGTCGGCGTCACCGAGGCCGAAGCCAGGGCCAAGGGCCTCGAGGTCGAGGTCGGCCGGTTCCCGTGGGCCGCGTCTGGCCGCGCGATCGGCCTGGGCCGCACCGAGGGCTTCACCAAGCTGCTGTTCGATGCGCGGACGCACCGCATCGTCGGCGGCGGCATCGTCGGCGTGCACGCGGGCGAACTGATCGCGGAGATCGCGCTGGCCATCGAGATGGGCGCGGAAGGCGCCGACATCGCCCACACCATCCACCCGCATCCGACCCTGAGCGAGTCGGTGGGCATGGCGGCAGAGGCCTTCGAAGGCACCATCACCGACCTGTACATCCCGAAGAAGAAGGCCTGAGCCCCGCGGCCGGCCCAGGGCCGGCGCCGCAAAAAAAAGCCCCGGCCGTGGGGTGGGCCGGGGCTCGGGGGCCTGCGGATCGACGAGGAAGGCGCAGGCCTTCGCAGGGATTGACCCGGGCCCCCGGCGAAAGGTTCCGCCGCCCATGGCCGCCCCGTAGCGCGGTTCAGCCGGCCGCCGCTGGATCCGGCCCATTCAGGCCATTCCGATGGCTTCCGGCGGTTGCCGCTGAAAACGGGCCACTGCTATAATTTTGCGGCTCGGCGGGGCCGTTTTAATGGCTACCGGCACCCAACCTCCACTGACGACGGCAAGACGCGTGCACGATCCCATCGCCACGGGTCGCCGCGCCGCAATGCGCGCGGTAGCCATCCAGGCCGCCGTGGCGCTGCTGGTCGCGCTGGTGGCCCTGGTCGCGGCGGGTCCGCGGCAGGGGCTGGCGGCGGCGGCGGGGGGCATCGCGATGCTGGCCGGCAACGGCCTGGCGGCCGCGGTGGCGCTGGGCGGCGGGATCCAGCCGGCGGGTGCCGCGTTCGCGCGCCTGCTGCTGGGGACGCTGGGCAAGTGGGTCGTGGCACTGGCGGTAATCGTGGTGGCGCTGGGGCCCTTGCGGCTGCCCCCGTTGCCGCTCCTGGCGGGACTGGCGGCCGGAATGCTCGCCTACCTGCTGGCGTTGAACCTTAGGACACAGAGGCGGCAGCGTTGAATCCGACTGAGCACATCGCGGCGACGGAACCGGCCACCGGCGGTTCCACCGAATACATCAACCACCACCTGCACCACCTGCAGGTCAAGGTCGGCGACGGCGCGTTCATGACCTTGAACGTGGACACGCTGTTCTTCACCCTCGTGCTGTCCGCGCTGTTCGTCTTCTTCTTCCTGCGCGCGGCGCGCAAGGCGACGCCGGGCGTGCCGGGCAAGTTCCAGGCGATCGTCGAGATCGTCGTCGGCTTCGTCGACGGCCTGGTGCGCGAGACCTTCCACGGCCGCAGCAAGCTGATCGCGCCGCTGTCGATCACGATTTTCTGCCTCGTGTTCCTGATGAACTTCATGGACATGGTGCCGGTCGACTTCCTGCCGTGGATGTGGGCGGCCGGCCACGAGGCCGCCGGCCACGACCCGGCGCACGCCTACCTGCGCGTCGTGCCGACCGCCGACCTCAACACCACGCTCGGCCTGTCGCTGGCGGTGTTCCTGCTGATCCAGGTGTTCGGCATCTCGCACAAGGGCGTCGGCGGCTTCACGAAGGAAATCTTCACCGCGCCGTTCCACGCCGAGTCGACCGGCATGAAGATCCTGCTGGCGCCGGCGAACGTGCTGCTGCGCCTGATCGAGGAAGGCGTGCGCCCGCTGAGCCTGTCGCTGCGACTGTTCGGCAACATGTACGCGGGCGAGCTCATCTTCATCCTGATCGCGCTGATGACGCTGGGCTCGTCGCTCGGCCACGCCTCGACCTGGATCATGGGCGGCGCGCAGCTCGTCTCGGGCTTCGCCTGGACCGCGTTCCACGTGCTGATCATCACCCTGCAGGCCTTCATCTTCATGATGCTGACGATCGTCTACCTCAGCATGTCGGCCGAAAGCCACTAGTCGCGTCGCCCGGATTTCGTTCCAACCCCTTCCTTTCCACCAAGCAACACGATCGGATCCAACCGGAGTACACCATGGAAAACGCTGCCCTCATCGCTGAAGTGCTGAAGTTCACGGTCATCGCGGCCGGCCTGCTGATCGGCCTGGGTGCCCTCGGCACCGCGATCGGTTTCGCCATCCTCGGCGGCAAGTTCCTCGAGGGCGCGGCGCGCCAGCCGGAGCTGACCCCGATGCTGCAGACCAAGATGTTCATCGTCGCCGGCCTGCTCGACGCCGTGCCGATGATCGGCGTCGCGATCGCGCTGCTGCTGCTGTTCGCCAACCCGCTGCTGGGCTCGCTGGCCGGCTGATCGGCCCCCGCGAACCGCAAACGGTCACGGCATCGCCGGCGGCATCGCGCCGCCGGCACCAGGAGCCGGCTCCAGGAGCAATATCAAATGCTACCCAACCTCACCCTCGTCATTCAGGGCCTCGCGTTCTTCGCGGTCGCCTGGCTGGTGATGAAATTCGGCTGGCCGCACATCATCGGTGCGATCGAAGAGCGCCAGCAGAAGATCGCCGAAGGCCTGGCGGCTGCGGACCGCAGCCAGAAGGACCTCGCGCAGGCGCAGGAAAAGGCCTACGACGCGCTGAAGGAAGCGCGCGCGAAGGCCAACGAGATCATCGAGCAGGCGCACCAGCGTGCCAGCCAGATCGTCGACGCGGCGAAGACCGACGCGCTCGCCGAGGCCGGCCGGCAGAAGGCGCTGGCGGAGGCCGAGATCGCCGCCGCCGCGAACCGTGCGCGCGAGGACCTGCGCAAGCAGGTGTCCGCGCTCGCCGTGACCGGCGCCGAGAAGCTGCTGCGCCGCGAGATCGACGCGAACGCCCACAAGGCGCTGCTCGACGAGCTCGCCGCGGAGATCTGACGTGTCCCAGGCCCTGACCCTCGCCCGTCCGTACGCCCGCGCCGCCTTCGGCATCGCGCGCGACGAAGCGGCGGCTTCGAACGGCAGCTATGCCGGCTGGTCGCAGGCGCTCGGCTTCGCCGCGCAGGTCGCGGGGGATCCGCGCGTCGCCGGCCTGCTCGGCGACCCGCGCCTCACCGACGCCGCGGCCACCGAGCTGCTCGCCCCGCCGCAGGCCCCGGCCTCGTTCGCGCGCTTCCTGGCGATGCTGGCGGACAACCGCCGCCTCGCCCTGCTGCCCGAGATCGCCGGCCTGTACGAAGAGCTGCGCGCCGAAGCCGAGCGCGTGGTCAAGGCCACGGTCACCTCCGCCGCCGAACTGCCGGCCGCCGAGCTCGACGCGATCAAGGCCTCGCTGCGCCGCCGCTTCGGCCGCGAGGTCGAGGTGGAGACGGCGATCGACGCGAGCCTGATCGGCGGCGCGGTGATCGACGCCGGCGACGTCGTGATCGACGGCTCGCTCAAGGGCAAGCTCGAGCGGCTCCAGGCCGCGCTCGCCAACTGACAACCTAGCAACACCGGCGGCGACGCCGGCACCAAGGGAAACACCGATGGCCAACACCACGCTCAACCCGTCCGAAATCAGCGAACTGATCAAGACCCGCATCGAGAAGGCCGGGCTGGCCGCCGAAGCGCGCAACGAAGGCACCGTCACCAGCGTGTCGGACGGCATCGTGCGCATCTTCGGCATCGCCGACGTGATGCAGGGCGAGATGATCGAGCTGCCTGGCAACACGTATGCCCTGGCGCTGAACCTCGAGCGCGACTCCGTCGGCGCCGTGGTCCTGGGCGACTACGAGCACCTGCGCGAGGGCGACGTGGCCAAGACCACCGGCCGCATCCTCGAAGTGCCGACCGGTCCCGAACTGCTCGGGCGCGTGGTCAACGCGCTCGGCGAGCCGATCGACGGCAAGGGCCCGATCGAGGCGAAGACCCACGCGCCGGTCGAGACCATCGCCCCGGGCGTGATCTGGCGCAAGTCGGTGTCGCAGCCGGTGCAGACCGGCTACAAGGCCATCGACTCGATGATCCCGATCGGCCGCGGCCAGCGCGAGCTGATCATCGGCGACCGCCAGACCGGCAAGACCGCGGTCGCGATCGACGCCATCATCAACCAGAAGTCCTCCGGCATCCGCTGCATCTACGTGGCGATCGGCCAGAAGAACTCGACCATCGCCAACATCGTGCGCAAGCTCGAGGAGCACGGCGCGATGGCCTACACCACGGTCGTCGCCGCGTCGGCGTCCGAGTCGGCCGCGATGCAGTACATCGCCGCCTACTCCGGCTGCACCATGGGCGAGTACTTCCGCGACCGCGGCGAAGACGCGCTGATCATCTACGACGACCTGTCCAAGCAGGCCGTGGCCTATCGCCAGATCTCGCTGCTGCTGCGCCGCCCGCCGGGCCGCGAAGCCTACCCGGGCGACGTGTTCTACCTGCACAGCCGCCTGCTCGAGCGCGCCGCGCGCGTGTCCGAGGAATACGTCGAGAAGTTCACCAACGGCGCCGTCAAGGGCAAGACCGGCTCGCTCACCGCGCTGCCGATCATCGAGACCCAGGCCGGCGACGTCTCGGCGTTCGTGCCGACCAACGTGATCTCGATCACCGACGGCCAGATCTTCCTCGAGACCGACCTGTTCAACGCCGGCATCCGCCCGGCCGTGAACGCCGGCATCTCGGTGTCGCGCGTGGGCGGCGCGGCGCAGACCAAGATCATGAAGAAGCTGTCGGGCGGCATCCGCATCGCGCTCGCCCAGTACCGCGAGCTCGCCGCGTTCGCGCAGTTCGCCTCCGACCTGGACGACGCCACCCGCAAGCAGCTCGAGCGCGGCCAGCGCGTCACCGAGCTGATGAAGCAGAAGCAGTACGCGCCGATGTCGGTCGCGCAGCAGGCGCTGTCGATCTACGCGGTGGACAAGGGCTACATGGACGACGTGTCGATCGCCAAGATCGGCGCGTTCGAGCAGGGCCTGCTGGCGCACTTCGCCAACACCCAGGGCGCGCTGGTGGAGAAGATCGACCAGACGGGCGACTGGAACGACGAGATCGAGGCCGCCTTCAAGCGCGGCATCGAAGAGTTCAAGGCGACGGGCACCTGGTAAGGAAACGACCATGGCTGGTGGACGCGAAATCAAGACGAAGATCAAGAGCGTGCAGAACACCCGCAAGGTGACGCGCGCGCTCGAGATGGTCTCGGCCTCCAAGATCCGCAAGGCGCAGGACCGCATGAAGTCCTCGCGCCCGTACGCGCGTGCCATGAAGCAGGTCATCGGCCACCTCGCCCAGGCGAACTCCGAGTACCAGCATCCGTACCTGGTGGAGCGCGCCGAGGTGAAGCGCGTCGGCTTCGTCATCGTGTCCTCCGACCGCGGCCTGGCCGGCGGCCTCAACAACAACCTGTTCCGCAAGCTGCTCGGCGAGATCCGCCAGTGGCAGGAGAAGGGCGTCGAGGTCGACGTGGTCACCATCGGCCAGAAGGCCAGCGTGTTCTTCCGCCGCATCAAGGTGAACATGCTCGCGTCGGTCACCCACCTCGGCGACCAGCCGCGGCTGGAGCAGCTCGTGGGCGTGATCAAGGTGATGCTGGACGCGTACGGCGCGGGCGGCATCGACCGCGTGTTCCTGGTCTACAACGACTTCGTGAACACCATGACCCAGCGCGCGGCGTTCGACCAGCTGCTGCCGCTTCCCGCGGGCGAGGCCTCGGTCTCGCACCACGACTGGGACTACCTGTACGAGCCCGATGCGCAGGCGGTGCTGGAGCACGTGCTCACCCGCTACATCGAGTCGCTGGTGTACCAGGCGGTGCTGGAGAACGTGGCCTCGGAGCATGCCGCGCGCATGGTCGCGATGAAGGCCGCGAGCGACAACGCCACCAAGCTGATCGGCACGCTGAACCTGGTCTACAACAAGGCCCGGCAGGCGGCGATCACCCAGGAAATTTCCGAGATCGTCGGCGGCGCCGCGGCGGTTTAAAAACCTTTAGAGATTCATCGAGGAATAGAGTCATGGCAAACCAGGGCAAGATCGTCCAGATCATCGGCGCCGTCGTCGACGTCGAGTTCCCGCGCGAGAGCGTGCCGAAGGTCTACGACGCGCTGAAGGTGCAGGGCACCGACATCACGCTCGAGGTCCAGCAGCAGCTGGGCGACGGCATCGTGCGCTCGATCGCCCTCGGCTCGACCGACGGCCTGAAGCGCAACCTGGTCGCCGACAACACCGGTCGCGCGATCTCGGTGCCGGTGGGCGAGGGCACGCTCGGCCGCATCATGGACGTGCTCGGCACGCCGATCGACGAGGCCGGCCCGGTCAAGGCCTCCGACCATTGGGAAATCCACCGCGCCGCGCCGTCCTACGAGGACCAGGCGTCGGCCAACGAGCTGCTCGAGACCGGCATCAAGGTCATCGACCTGATGTGCCCGTTCGCGAAGGGCGGCAAGGTCGGCCTGTTCGGCGGCGCCGGCGTCGGCAAGACCGTCAACATGATGGAGCTCATCAACAACATCGCCAAGGCGCACTCGGGCCTGTCCGTGTTCGCCGGCGTGGGCGAGCGTACCCGCGAGGGCAACGACTTCTACCACGAGATGAAGGACTCCAACGTCCTCGACAAGGTCGCGATGGTGTACGGCCAGATGAACGAGCCGCCGGGCAACCGCCTGCGCGTCGCGCTGACCGGCCTGACCATGGCCGAGTACTTCCGCGACGAGAAGGACGCGTCCGGCAAGGGCAAGGACGTGCTGCTGTTCGTCGACAACATCTACCGCTACACGCTGGCCGGCACCGAGGTTTCGGCGCTGCTCGGCCGCATGCCGTCGGCCGTGGGTTACCAGCCCACCCTGGCCGAGGAAATGGGCGTGCTGCAGGAGCGCATCACCTCGACCAAGACCGGCTCGATCACCTCGATCCAGGCCGTGTACGTGCCCGCGGACGACCTGACCGACCCGTCGCCGGCGACCACCTTCGCCCACCTCGACGCCACCGTCGTGCTGTCGCGAAACATCGCCTCGCTCGGCATCTACCCGGCCGTCGACCCGCTCGACTCGACCTCGCGCCAGCTCGACCCGAACGTGATCGGCAACGAGCACTACGACACCGCGCGCCGCGTGCAGGCCACGCTGCAGAAGTACAAGGAGCTCAAGGACATCATCGCGATCCTGGGCATGGACGAGCTGTCGGAAGAGGACAAGCAGGCCGTGTCGCGCGCGCGCAAGATCGAGCGCTTCTTCTCGCAGCCGTTCCACGTGGCCGAGGTGTTCACCGGTTCGCCGGGCAAGTACGTGCCGCTGAAGGAAACCATCCGCGGCTTCAAGATGATCGTCGACGGCGAGTGCGACCACCTGCCGGAGCAGGCCTTCTACATGGTCGGCGGCATCGAGGAAGCGATCGAGAAGGCGAAGAAGATCGCCGCGTAAGCGGTGACCTTCCGAAGGCCTGTTTCCGGAGAACACGACACAATGGCAGCCACCATCCGTTGCGACATCGTCAGCGCCGAGGCCGAGATCTTCCACGGCGAGGCGACCATGGTCGTCGCCACTGGCGAGATGGGCGAGCTCGGCATCGCGCCGCGCCACGCGCCGCTGATCACCCGGCTGCGCCCCGGCAAGGTCGTGGTGACGACGCCCGAGGGCGAGCAGCTCGACTTCGCGATCTCCGGCGGCATCCTTGAGGTGCAGCCGCAGGTGGTGACGGTGCTTGCCGACACCGCGATCCGCGCAGAGGACATCGACGAGGCGGCGGTGCGCGCGGCGAAGGAAGAAGCCGAGCGCATCCTCGCGCATCGCGGCGAGCAGATGGACGTGGCCGAGGCGCAGCAGCGCCTGGCCGAGGTCACGGCGCAGCTGCAGGCGCTGGAGCGCCTGCGCAAGAACCTCAAGCACTAGTCTCGTCGCTGCGCCGGATGCGGACGCCTTGGGGGGCGAATGTCCCCCGGCTCCGGCCTTCGGCCTGCGCCTCCTCCTTTATTTCGCCCCCCAAGGCATCCGCATCCGGCGCTCCGATCTGTTCGGTGGCCGGAAGAAGAGCGGGCGGCTGCCGTGTGGGTTCGGGGGTGGGAGCAGGAGGGCCCTGGGGCGAATGTCCCCCGGCAGCCGCTGCGCGGCTGCCTCCTCCTTTATTTCGCCCCAGGGCCCTCCTGCTCCCACTCTCCACGTCACCGCGCATGCGATGCTTCACGCTCTTCACTCGGGGGGAGCGGGGCATGCGGACGACGGTGGTGGCGGCGTGCGTGGTGGCTTGCGCGCTGGCGATGGGCGCGGCGCAGGCGGCGGAGCGGCCGCGGGCGCGGGAGGCGGGCGTGGTGGTCGGGGTCATGGCGACCGGTCCGCGCAATGCGATCGTGGACGTGCCGGGCGTGCGCGTCGGCCATGCGACGGTGATCGAAGGCAAGCGAGTCCGCACCGGCGTCACCGCGATCCTGCCGCATGGCGGCGACCTGTATGCCGAGCGCGTGCCGGCGGCGCTGTACGTCGCCAACGGCTACGGCAAGCTGCTGGGCACGACGCAGCTGCGCGAACTGGGCGAGCTGGAAACGCCGATCCTGCTCACCGGCACGCTCGGCGTGTGGAAGGCGGCCGACGCGCTGGTCGACTGGCAGCTCGCGCGACCGGGCATGGAAAACGTGCGTTCGCTCAATCCGGTGGTCGGCGAAACCAACGATGGCTTCCTCAACGACATCCGCGCGCGTCCGCTGCGCCCGGAGCACGTGCGTGCGGCGCTGGCGTCGGCCTCGGCCGACAACGTGGAGGAGGGCGCGATCGGCGCCGGCACCGGAACGGTGGCCTTCGGCTGGAAGGGGGGCATCGGCACCAGTTCGCGCACGACGCCGGCGGGTCGCACGGTCGGCGTGCTGGTGCAGAGCAACTTCGGCGGCACGCTGACGATCTCCGGGGTCCCGGTGGGCCGCAGGCTGCCCGATCCGGCAACGCTCGCCGGCAGCATCGCGGACAAGCCCGTGGCCGATGGCGACGGCAGCATCATGATCGTGGTCGCGACCGACGCGCCGCTCGATCCGCGGCAGCTGGAACGCCTCGGCAAGCGCGCGATCCTCGGCCTGGCCCGCACCGGGGCGTCGATGTCCAACGGTTCGGGAGACTACGTGATCGCGTTCTCCACCGCGGCTTCCGTGCGCCGCCGCCAGGGCGAGCCGTTGCACCCCGCTGCGATCCTCGACAACGGCGAGATGGACGACCTGTTCGTCGGCGTCGCCGAGGCCACCGAGGAAGCGATCGACAACTCGCTGTTCAAGGCCGTGGACATGCGCGGCGATCGCGGGGCGGTGCCGGCGCTGCCGATCGACCAGGTGCTGCCGCTGCTGCGCGAAGCGCGCTGAGCCGTCAGTACGCGGCGGCGGCCTCGAGCGGCACGTCGGGGTCCCAGCGCGCGCGTCCCCCCAGGAAGCCGAGTTCGATGAGCACGGCCGCGCCCACCACGTACGCGCCCTGCGCCCGGGCCAGCGCCAGCGCGGCGGCGAGCGTGCCGCCCGTCGCGAGCACGTCGTCCACCAGCAGCACCCGCGCGCCGGGCGGGACGGCGTCGGCGTGCACTTCCAGGCAATCGCTGCCGTATTCGAGCTCGTAGTCGCGGGCAAGCGCGGGCGCCGGCAGCTTGCCGGCCTTGCGCACCGGCACTAAGCCGAGTCCCAGCGCCCGCGCCAGCGCCGCGCCCAGGATGAAGCCGCGCGACTCGACCGCGAACACGGCGTCGAGCGCGACCCCGCGCCAGGGGGCCGCCATCGCGTCCACCGCCGCGGCGAACCCGTCGGCGTCCGCGAGGACGGGGGTGATGTCCTTGAACACGACCCCCGCGCGCGGGAAGTCGCGGACATCGCGGATCAGGTCGCGCCAGTCGGCCACGTGCGGTCTCCGGGAGGGCGCCACGATCCTATCGCCATCGGCGCGCCGGCGCGATAATCGCCGCCCGGGCGCGGCTGCGCCTCCAGGAGACACCCCCATGGCGATTTCGATGTACCAGGCCTCGGTTCCGGTGCTCGTGCGCGCGCTCGAGAACCTGCGCCACGTGCTGCAGAAGGGCGAGGCTTTCGCCGCCGACCGCGGCTTCGAGCCGGGCATCCTGCTGCAGACGCGCCTCGTGCCCGACATGCTGCCGCTCGTGCGGCAGGTGCAGCTCGCCGCCGACATGTCCGCGCGCTGCGCGGCGCGACTGGCGGGCGAAGCGCCGCGCGCGTTCGCCGACGAGGAGACGACCTTCGCCGAACTGTACGCGCGCCTGGACGCCGCGATCGGCTACATCGAGGGCTTCGACGCCGGCCGCATCGACGGAAGCGAAGCCCGCGAGATCGTGGTGCCGCTGCGCAGCGGCGAACGCCGCTTCGACGGCCAGTCCTACCTGCTGCAGTTCACGTTGCCCAACGTGTTCTTCCACGTCACCACGGCCTACGACATCCTGCGCCAGGCCGGGGCGCCGCTGGGCAAGGCCGACTACATCGGCGGCGGACGCGGCTGAGGGGCACGGGCGCGCGGGCGCGACCGCCGGCGCGCTGCGCGGGCACTCACGGCCGGTCGACCCGGCCTGCGGCAGCCTCTGGCGAGGACACACCGCCGGAGACCGCCATGGCCAGGGAAAACAGCGAAGCCGCCGAAACCGCGCGTTGCCTCGACGAAGCGCTCGCGGGCACCTTTCCCGCGAGCGACCCGCCGGCGATGACCTCACCGATCGCCGCCACGCCGTCGGCCCACAGCGTGGTCGAGGCGTCGACGACGCCGTTGCGCGTGTACCGCGTCATCGAGGCGTCGCAGGCGTCCGAGCCGTTCGCGCCCTCGAGCAGCGGCGGGCGCTGGAGCCCGCCGGGCCAGGCCTGCGTGTACGCGTCCCTGTCGCCGGCGGGCGCGATGCTCGAGTACCTCGCGCACGCCGGGAACGGAGCGCCGCCCGAGCTCCTGCTCGCGACTGCGGAACTGCCCGCCGGCGCCACGCTTGCCGAATGCAACGAACCGTCCACCTGGCGCGATCTCCCGTATCGCCCCGAAGTCCAGCAGGTGGGGGCGGCCTGGCTCGGTTCGGCGCGCTCGCTCGCGCTGCGCGTTCCCAGCGCGCTGGTGGATGGCGAGGTCAACGTGCTGCTCGATCCCTCGCATCCGGGCTACGCCGCGTTGCAGGTGCAGGCGCTCACGCCGGTCCGCATCGATCCGCGCCTGCAGTCAGCGAGATGAAGGTTGTGTTGCATTCAGCCGCGATCGCGGCCGCGAAGCGTCGCCGCACGCGTTGCGCGCCCGAAGCGGTGCGGCGCGCCGCGCCGCACCTACTGCAGTCCGTGGCCGAACGGGTTAAGCGAACGTTGCCTTAACCATCGCGGGCAGCGTGCGGTTCATCGCCGCGGTTCCAGTTTGGCGGTGCGGCTGAAGACCGCGCACACCAACACGAATGGAGCTCCCTCGATGAATCGCCACCTGATTTCCCTTTCGCTCGCCGCCGCCGCCCTGGCCGCCGCCCCCGCCGCCTTCGCCCAGAGCGCGCACGCCAACGGCAACGCCCGCGAACACGCAAGCACCCAGGCGATGCAGCAACACATGGGCACGCAGGACGCGACACCCGCCACCCCGGCGACCCCTGCGACGCCGGCCACGCCGGCCGATCCGCAGCAGGGCACGCCGGCCACCCCGGCCACGCCCGCGACCCCGGCCGATCCGGCGGGCCCGAAGAAGGTCACGTGGTCCGAGCTCGACAGCAACGACGACGGCAACCTGAGCAAGGCCGAGGCCGGTGCGGTGGAGAGCCTGGCCGCCGCCTTCGACGGTGCGGACGCCGACAAGGACGGCATGCTGACCGCCGACGAGTACAAGGCCTATCTCGCCGCCCGGCAGGACAGCCCGGCCCCCGGCAGCGACGGGAACTGATGCACGGCACCGGTCGCGCGCCGAGGCGCGCGGCCGGTGCACCGGCGGCAACGCTTGCCGTCCACGCGGCCGCCCGTAGACTGGCCGCCATGGACGCCGCCACGCCTTTTCCGACGCCACCCGGCCTGCGACTCGTCGGTTTCGACGGCGACGACACGCTGTGGCGCAGCGAGGACTACTACCGCGCCGCGCAGGCGGACTTCGAACGCATCGTCGCCAACTACGTCGACCTCGCGGACGTGCACGAGCGCCTCTACGCGATCGAGCACGCGAACCTGGCGCTGTTCGGCTACGGCGCGAAGGGCATGACGCTGTCGATGATCGAGGCCGCGATCGCCATCACCGGCGCGCGCATCACCGCGTCGGACCTGCAGCGCATCGTGGACCTCGGCAAGACGATCCTGCGCCATCCCGTCGACCTGCTGCCCGGCATCCGCGAGGCGGTGGCCGCCATCGCCGCCGAGCACGAAGTGGTGCTGATCACCAAGGGCGACCTGTTCCACCAGGAAGCCAAGGTCCGCGAGTCGGGGCTGGCCGACCTGTTCCGCCGGATCGAGATCGTGAGCGAGAAGGACGCGGGCACCTACGCGCGGGTGCTGGGCGAATTCGACCTCGCGCCATCGCAGTTCGCGATGGTCGGCAATTCGCTGCGTTCCGACATCGCGCCGGTCCTCGCGCTGGGTGGCTGGGGCGTGCACATGCCGTACCACGTCACCTGGGTGCACGAGACCCACGCCGAGCTTCCCGACGGCACCGCGGCGCGCCTGCGCGCGGCCGCAACGCCGGCCGAGCTTCCCGCCGCGGTCGCCTCGCTTGCGGCCGCTGCCGCGGCGTCCACGCCCGGCGACACGCGACTTCCTTCCGCTACCGGAGCCCCCGCATGAACATCCGACTGTCGCTTTCCTGCCTCGCCGTTGCCGCAGCGCTCTCGCTCGCCGCGCCCGCCGCGCAGGCGCGCGACCTCGAATGCAAGCTGCAGTTCAACCTGGCCGGCTGGTCGTTGTTCTACAAGACGGCGTCCGGCACCGGCACCGTCACCTGCAACAATGGCCAGCGCCTCGCGGTGAAGATCAGCGCGAAGGGTGGCGGGCTCACGGTGGGCAAATCGAAGATCGAGGACGGCACCGGCAAGTTCGCCGGGGTCGAGCGCATCGACGACGTGCTCGGCACCTACGTCGCGGCGGAAGCGCACGCGGGCGCGGTCAAGTCGAGCAAGGCGACGGCGATGACCAAGGGCGACATCTCCCTGGCCCTCGCCGGCACCGGCAAGGGCTTCGACCTCGGGATCGGGTTCGGAAAGTTCGTGCTCGAGCGGCGCTGAGCGCGACAGCGGGCGGCACCGCACGGTGCGGGGGAAGTCAGGACGCGGGCTTGTCCTGGACGATCGTCGGCAGCGGCTGCAGGCTGCGGTCGACGCCCGCCTCCACCTGCTGCGTGACCCAGGCCAGCGTGCCCGCGTAGAGCGCCAGCAGCACGGCGGCGGCGATCGCCAGGACGCAACGGCGGCGGACGCGCGCGTCCTGGTGGGCGGCGGGGGTGAGCGCGTGGGGATGCAAGGTGGCCATGGCGCTGCACGCTACGCGCGGCGCCGTCACGGACACGTGGAGGAAACCGGCGTTTTCCGTGCGTTCCCGCGTTCGTTCATGGACGATTCGGCCAGCGCCCGTTCTATGCTTTGCCGCCCCACCCAGGAGGATCCGACGATGCGCCACGCTCCCTGCTTGTTGGCCCTGCTGCTTGCCGGCGGCGCCGTTTCGGCGCAGCAGGCGCCGGCGCCTGCGTCGCTCGAGCGCGCGCCCGCGACCGCCGCCGAATGGAACCCGCGTACCGGCGACCCCTGGGTGGACGCGGCGCTGGCCGACATCAACGCCTACGGCCGGCGCTATCCCGATGCCTTCGCGGACGAGCTGGTGCGCTACCACGGCGCGCCGCGCGACGTCGTCGCGGCGTTGCTCGCCGCCCCCGCATGGACGCCCGGCGACGTCTATTTCGCCTGCGCGCTGGCGCAGTCGATCGGTCGATCCTGCCGCTACGTCGCCGACGCGCGGCAGGCCGACCCCGGCGCCGGCTGGGGTGCGCTCGCGCAGCGACTGGGGGTGAAGCCCGGCTCGCCCGAATTCCACCGTCTGAAGGATGGCTTCGGCGAGGCCTACGGACGCTGGGGTCGGCCGCTGCCGCCGCCGCACGCCGGCAAGGCCAAGGGCAAGGGAAAGGGAAAGCCCCATGGACGATGACGCCACGGTCGTGCACCGCGGGGGTTGCCACTGTGGCCGCGTGCGCTTCGAAGTCGATGCGCCGGCGCGCCTGCAGGCGCTCGACTGCAACTGCTCGATCTGCCGGATGACCGGCTTCCTGCACCTGATCGTGCCGGCCCGCGCGTTCCGGCTGCGCGCGGGCGCCGACGCGCTGTCCGAGTATTCGTTCGGCACCGGCATCGCCCGCCACCGCTTCTGCGCGCATTGCGGGATCAAGGCGTTCTACGTGCCACGCAGCCACCCCGACGGCATCGACGTCAACGTGCGCTGCCTGGATCCGGGCACCGTCGAAGCGCTCGAGGTCGTTCCGTTCGACGACGCCGACCGCGATGCGGCGACTGCGGCCATTGCCCACCTGTCGCGATGAGGCGCGGATCCATGGAAGCCGCCCGCAACGCCATCCGCATCACCGGATTCGAGCCGCGCTGGCGCGCCGATTTCGCGCGCCTCAACCTCGAATGGCTGCGGCGCTGGTTCGTGGTCGAGCCGTTCGACGAGGAGGTGCTGGGCGATCCGGAACGGCACATCCTCGCCGATGGCGGCCGCGTCCTGTTCGCCCTGCTCGAGGACGATGCCGGCGCCGACGCCGGCGCGGCCACGCGCGCGGTCGGCACCGTCGCGCTGCGCAACGCCGGCGACGGCGTCTACGAACTCACCAAGATGGCGGTGGAACCGGAACTGCGCGGGGCCGGCATCGGCCGCGCGTTGCTGGAGGCCGCGATCGCGGAATACCGCGGGCTCGGCGGACGCGAGCTGTACCTCGAGTCGAGCAGCGTGCTGGCCCCGGCGCTGCGCATGTACGAGAGCGCGGGATTCGTGCACCACCCGGCGCCGCGGCCGGGCTCGCACTATGCGCGTGCCGACGTCCACATGGTCTGGGAAGGCGGTTGAAGCGCGATCCGCGCGCGATGCGCGGACGGGAATCCAACGTGCCATCCCAGGCGTTGCGCCAGGCGGTCGAGCAGCGCCGGCATCGCGCCGGTGTCGCTGCGCGTCGCGTCGCCCGCGACGCCCATGTCGGCCGTGCCGGCGCCGTGCGATGTCTCCGCGACCGCATCGAATTCGAGCGCGAGCACGTCGCCGTCCAGCCGCATCGACAGCACGCCCGCGCCCGCCGGTGGCAGGAGGCGGCGCAGGACGCCCCGTAGCAGGAGCCGGGCTTCCCGTGGCGCCAGCGCCAGCATGCCGGCTGCGCGCACGTCCAGCGCGATGCCCGGCGACTGCGCGAGCGCCGCGGCACCCACGTCGTGCAGGAACGCGGCCGCGTCGACGGTGTCGCGCCGGGGCGGCCGCCGCCGCGCGACGTCGAGCATCGCTTCCAGCAGGTCCGAGAGCTCGCCCATGCCGCGCTCGACCCGGCGCAGCCTCGCATCGAGCGCCGCCGGCTGCGGTTCATCGAGCAGCACCTCCAGCGCGCCCTGGACGACCGCCACCGGCGTGCGCAGTTCGTGGCTGGCATCGGCGAAGAACGCCTGCTGCTGCGCGTCCGCTTCGACCAGCCGCGCCTGGTAGGCGTCGATCGCGCCGGCGAGCCGGCCGAGCTCGTCGCGGCTCGTCGCTTCGCACAGCGAGGTCGAGGACGGGCGCGTGGTCAGCGCATCGACGGAGGCGGCAAGCCGCGTGACCGGCGCGAGCGCGGTGCCCGCGAGCAGCCATCCGAGCCAGCCCGCCAGCGCGGTCCCCAGCACCACCATCGCCGCGAGGAACATGTGCAGCGCCTGCTCGAGCCGCTCGATGTCGCGCAGGTCGATGACGAAGGTCATCCGCCCGCTACCGGTGTCGAACACGCCGACATGCACGTCGCCGAGGACGGGATCCTCGTGCACGCCTGGGGGGTAATCCGCATAGCGCGCAGGCGCGTCGCCGCCGAGATAGCCGCTCAGCCGATGCGTGCGCGGCAGCGTCGCAGGCAGCCCGTTGGCCAGCCGCAAGCCGTAATCGTCGGCCTGGCCCTGGAGGATCTCGGCCGCGAGTTCGTACTCGTAGTCCTCCGCGACCAGCGCCACGGCCGCCGCGAACGCCAGGCTCAGGACGAAGCCGAGCGCGACGAAGGCCAGCGCGACGCGCCTGCGCAGCGGCATCGGCGCCCTGGCCGGCGTCACGGCGCCTCCGCGATGCGGTAGCCCACGCCGCGCACCGAGGCGATCAGCGGCCGGGCGAACGGACGGTCGACGAGTGCGCGCAGTTCGTACACCAGCGTGTGCAGCGCGGCGATGTCGCCGTCGCCGCCCGGCCACAGCGTGCGCAGCAGGCGTTCGCGCGCGCACACGTGCGGCGCCTTGGCCAGCAGCGCCGCGAGCAGCGCGCCCTGCATGCGGGTCAGCGGGATGCGGCGGCCTTCGCGCGTGGCCGCAAGCATCGCCGGGTCGTAGGCGAGGCCGGCATGCGACAGCGGCGCCGGCGTCGCGGCCGGGGCGCAACGCCGGTGCAGCGCGCGCAGGCGCGCTTCGAGCTCGCGCAGCGCGAACGGCTTCACCATGTAGTCGTCGGCACCCTCCGCGTAGCCGCGCAGCTTGTCCTCGAGGGTGTCGCGCGCGGTCAGCATCAGCACCGGCACGCCGTCGCCGGCGTCGCGCAACGCGCGGCACAGCGCGAGTCCGTCGAGCCGCGGCAGGCCCAGGTCGAGCACGATCGCATCGAATCCGCCGAGGCGCGCGCGGGCCAATCCGGTCGCGCCGTCGGCGCAATGGTCCACGGCGTGGCCGCGCCGTTCCAGGAAATCCCAGATGTTGGCGGCGATGTCGCGCTGGTCCTCGATCACGAGGATGCGCATGCCGGTGGCGTCGGGGGCGGACATCGGAACGGGACTTAACGACCGGCTGAGATTGGGCTGAGGGTGGATTACGGGCGCGGCGGCGAGCCTGCAGCATACCCTCCGCGAGAACCCGGCTTGCAACCGCACCCCCTGTACGAACGCTTCCGTCCGCTGCTGTGGCTCGGGGTGGTGTTCCTGTCCGTCTCCTTCCTCACCCGCCTGGTCCTGCTGCTCGCCACGGGCAGCGGCGTGCCGGCCAGTGCGGCGACCTGGGCCTTCGTCTTCGGCGTCGGCCTCGGCTACGACGTGCTGGCCTACGTCTACCTCGCGATCCCGCTCGTGCTGCTGCTGTGGCTGTTGCCGCGGCGCTGGCTGGCGCGCCGGCCGGGCAGCTTCCTGGTGGGCTTCGCCTGCCTCGTGCTGCTGCTGGTCTCGCTCTTCGTCGCGGTCGCCGAGTGGACGTTCTGGGAGGAGTTCCAGGCGCGCTTCAACTTCATCGCGGTGGACTACCTCGTCTACACGACGGAAGTGATCGGCAACATCCGGCAGTCCTATCCGGTGGGCTGGATCCTCACGGCACTGGCCGGCACGGCGCTCGCGGTGTTCGTGGCGACGCGGCGCTGGCGCGCGGTGCGCCACGACAGCGCGCCGTTCGCCGCGCGCAGCGTGGTCGCCGCCGCCTGGATCGCCGCGGCGGTGCTGGGCACATGGCTGGTCACCGGCGAGATGAAGGACCGCAGCGACAACGCCTATGCCAACGAGCTGGCGGGCAACGGCATCTACCAGTTCTTCGCGGCCTATCGCAGCGCCTCGCTCGACTACGACCGCTACTACCGCACCGTGCCGCTCGACGAGGCCTTCGTGCAGGTGCGGCGCGAACTGGCGACCCCGGACGCGACGTTCCTGCACGGCACCGGCATCGAGCGCCGCATCCGCAATGCGGCGCCCGAACGGCGCCTCAACGTGGTGCTGGTCAGCGTCGAAAGCCTCTCCGCCGAATACTCCGGCACGTACGGCCGGAAGGACAGCCTGACGCCGCAGCTGGACCGGCTGTCCGGGCAGAGCCTGGTGTTCGGCAACCTCTACGCGTCGGGGACGCGCACGGTGCGCGGGCTCGAGGCGCTGGCGCTGTCGGTGCCGCCGACGCCGGGCGAATCCATCGTCAAGCGCGCCGGCAACGAAGGCCTGTTCTCGCTGGCCACCGTGTTCGACCGCAAGGGTTACCGCTCGCAGTTCCTGTACGGCGGCTACGGCGCCTTCGACGACATGAACCGCTTCTTCGCGGGCAACGGCTACGAGGTGCTGGACCGCAACGCGATCCCGTCGAAGGACATCCACCACGAGAACATCTGGGGCGTCGCCGACGAGGACCTGTACACCATGGCCCTGCGCGAGTTCGACCGCGACGCGGCGGCGGGGCGCCCGTTCTTCGCGCACATCATGACCACGTCGAACCATCGCCCGTACACGTTCCCGCAGGGACGCGGCCCGTGGCCGCAGGGCAAGCGCGACAGCGCCGTGGCCTATACCGACTGGGCGATCGGCGACTTCCTGGCGCGCGCCCGCGCGAAACCGTGGTTCCGCGACACGCTGTTCGTGATCACCGCGGACCACTGCGCGTCGAGCGCGGGCATCGCGGCGCTGCCGGTGTTCCGCTACCACATCCCGATGTGGATCTACTCGCCCGGCAACGTCGCGCCGGGACGCTTCGACGGCCTGATGGGGCAGGTGGACATCGCCCCGACGCTGCTCGGCCTGCTCGGCATGGATTACGACAGCGCGTTCTACGGCGTCGACGTGTTCCAGGCGCCGCCGGAGCGCGCGTACATCGGCACCTACCAGCTGCTCGGCTACCTGCAGCCGGGGCGCCTGGTGCAGCTCGCGCCGCACCGGCAGGTGGAGACGGTACGGCCATCGCACGACTTCGACACGCCGCAGCCGCCGCTGCCGGAGGTGCCGGCGGCGACGCTGCAGGCCGTGTCGGACTACGAGACCGCCGCGTACCGGTTCACGCACGGACGGATGCGCGCCTCCCTGATCGGCGCGGCGGAGACGGCGGACACGGCACATGCTGCGCGCTGACGCAGGCGGCGGCGCGATGGGCGATGCCTGGGCCAAGGTGCCGCAGGTCACGCTCGGCTTCTGGATCGTGAAGATCCTCGCCACCACGCTCGGTGAGACCGGCGGCGACGCGGTCACGATGTCGATGGGCCTCGGCTACCTCGCGGGCACGGCGATCTTCGCGGTGCTGTTCGTGGTCGCGGTGGCCGCGCAGGTGCGGGCCGCGCGCTTCCGGCCGTGGCTGTACTGGGCCACGATCGTGGCGAGCACCACCGTCGGCACCACGCTCGCCGACTTCGCCGACCGTTCGCTCGGCATCGGCTACACGGGCGGCTCCGCGCTGCTCCTCGTCCTGCTCTGCGCCTCGCTGGTGGCGTGGCGCCGGAGCACCGGCTCGATCGCGGTGGACACCGTCGCCGACGCGAAGTCGGAGGGCTTCTACTGGACCACGATCATGTTCTCGCAGACGCTGGGCACCGCGCTCGGCGATTGGGTCGCCGACACCGCAGGCAACGGCTACGTCGGCGGCATCGCGATCTTCGGCGGCCTGCTGGCCGTGGTGGCGCTGCTGTACCGCTTCACCGCCGCCCCGCGCACGGCCCTGTTCTGGGCCGCGTTCATCCTGACCCGCCCGCTCGGCGCGGTGCTCGGCGATTTCCTGGACAAGCCGCTGGACCACGGCGGCCTCGCGGTGAGCCGCTACGGCGCTTCGCTGCTGCTCGTCGGCCTGATGGCCGCCGCAGTCGCGCTGCTGCCGCAGCGGCCGGCGCGCCGCGCCCACTGAGGAAGCCGGGCGCTTAGAATCGGCGGACCCGTCCTGCCGGATCCGCCGTGAAGATCGTCCAGTCGCCGCTGCACCTGCGCCACGCCGGCGGCATGGAATCCTGCCGCGGAGGGATGGCGCCGAAGCTGTCCGTCGCGCCGATGATGGACTGGACGGACACCTACTGCCGCGTGTTCCATCGCATCCTCGCGCCGGACGCGCGCCTGTACACCGAGATGGTGCACGCGAACGCGGTGATCCGCGGCGACCGCGCGAGGCTGCTCGCCATGGATCCGGTCGAGCATCCCGTGGCGCTGCAGCTCGGCGGCAGCGAGCCGGCGCTGCTGGCGCAGGCGGCACGCATCGGCGCGGAGCACGGCTTCGACGAGATCAACCTCAACTGCGGTTGTCCGTCCGACCGCGTGCAGGCCGGGCGCTTCGGTGCGTGCCTGATGCGCGAGCCCGCGCTGGTGGCGGAGGGCGTCGCGGCGATGATCGAGGCCGTTTCCACGGTGCCGCGCGCGGTGCCGGTGACGGTGAAGTGCCGGCTCGGGGTGGACGACGACCACGACTGGGATCGCTTCCTCGGCTTCATCGATGCCGTCGCCGCCGGCGGCTGCGGGATGTTCGTGGTGCACGCGCGCAACGCCTGGCTGAAGGGCCTGTCGCCGAAGGAGAACCGCGAGGTCCCGCCGCTGCGCTACGACTGGGCCTACCGGTTGAAGCGGGAGCGGCCCGCGTTGCAGGTCGTGGTCAACGGCGGCATCGCCACGCTCGAGGAGGCGACCGCGCACCTCGCGCACGCCGACGGCGCCATGCTCGGGCGCGCGGCTTACCACGATCCGTACCTGCTGCATCGCATCGATGCCGCGTGGTCCGGACGGCCGGTGCGCACGCGCGCCGACCTGCTGCAGGCGTTCCGCCCGCACGTCGAGGCGTGGCTGGCGAGCGGGGTGCCGCTCAAGCACGTGACCCGGCATGTCCTCGGCCTGTTCAACGGGGAACGGGGCGGGCGCGCGTTCCGGCAGGTCCTGAGCGAAGGCGCGCACAAGCCGGGCGCCGACTGGTCCCTGGTCGAGCGCGCGCTCGCGGCGACCGCCACGCTGGCGTCCGCGGCCTGAGCGCACGCGCCGCCCCATGCCCGTGCCGCTTCCGCCATGCTGACCCGCGACTGCGACGCCTTCCTCGCCTTGGCGCGCGGGGTGGCGGCCGATTTCGGCCCGCCCGTCGCGCGCGCCGCGTTCCTGGTCGCGCCGGAGGGCTTCGCGCTCGCGGCGCAATCGGCGCAGGACAACCGGTACATGGCCGATGCCGCGGACTTCGATGCCGCCCGCGCGCTGGCGGAACATCGCGGCCTGCAGCGCGCGCTGTCCGGCGCACTGCCGACCGTCTGCTTCCCGGGAGATCCCGACACGCCCGACGCGGTCTTCCCGAACAACGTGTTCGCCACGGTCGCCGGCCGCTACGTCGTCGGCCGCATGCGCCATCCGGTGCGGCGGCGCGAAGCGGCGCGCGCCGACATCCGGGGCTTCCTCGGCGGGCTGCTCGACTACGCCGAGATCGACCTGTCCGGCCAGCCGCACCCCTGCGAACTGACCGGCGCGCTGGTGATCGACCGCGCCCGCGGCCTGGGCTTCTGCGGCCTCTCGGAGCGCTGCGACGCGGAAGGCGCGCGGTTGATGCACGAGGCCTTCGGCTTGCGCGCTACCCTGGTGTTCGACCTGGCGCCCGGCGAATACCACGCCAACGTGGTGCTCGCGATCCTCGCCGGGCGCGCGGCGCTGGTGTGCCCCGGCGGATTCGCCGACCCGGGCGTCCCCGAGGCGATCGCGGCGCTCTACGCGCCGCACGCGATCCGCCTGTCCGCCGCCGAACACGCCGCGTTCGCGGCCAACGCCATCGCGCTGCCCGGCGACACGGCCTGGATGAGCCGGCGCGCGGCCGGCGCGCTGGCCCCGGCCAGCCGGGAGGCGCTCGCCGGCGCGGGGTTCGCCTTGCGCGAGGTCGCCCTGGACGCCCTCGAGGCCGCCGGCGGATCGCTCCGGTGCTGCGTCGCCGAGGTGTTCTGACGGGTTGTCCCCCGGCTGGGAATGAACCCCGGCTTCGGAAATGCCTGAAAGTTAAGGACGGATTCACCGCGACCTTTCGACAATCCCTGCTCCAGAGGAGACCTCCCGCCATGTCGCTGCCGTCCCGCTCCGCGTCCCTGCTGCTCCTCGCTGCCCTCCTGGGCGCCGCGGGCGTGGCCGTGGCCGCGCCGCAACAGCAGCAGCACCGCGGCCGCGGGGCCCTCCCCACGGACGAGGATCCACCGGCGCCGCGGCGTGCCGCCGCGCCGCGTCCGGACTGGGGTCCTTCGCAGCCCCCGCGCCGCAGCGACGACGCCCTGTCCGACAGCGTCCGCCGCGTCGAGCAGCGGACCCGCGGCCAGGTCTTGAGCGCCGAGCGCGTTCCCTACGACGGCCGCAACCTCAACCGCATCAAGGTCGTGGACGAGCGCGGCCGCGTGCGCGTCTACATGGACGATCCCCAGCAGGGCGCCTCCCCGCAGGGCCAGGGCGACGACGCGCCTACACGCGACAACGACGACTGAATAGGCAATATTCAGCTTCGCCGAGGTCCAATGGACCGGGCACCGACGCAATGCCCCTGTCCTACAAGAAACGGAGTTCCGATCGATGCGTATCCTGCTCGTCGAAGACGAAGCGCCGCTGCGCGAGACCCTCGCCGCACGCCTGAAGCGCGAAGGTTTCGCCGTCGATGCCGCCCAGGACGGCGAGGAAGGCCTGTACATGGGCCGCGAAGTGCCGTTCGACCTCGGCATCATCGACCTCGGGCTGCCGAAGATGTCCGGCATGGAGCTGGTGAAGGCGCTGCGCGAGGAGGGCAAGCAGTTCCCCGTGCTGATCCTCACCGCGCGCTCGAGCTGGCAGGACAAGGTCGAAGGCCTGAAGCAGGGCGCCGACGACTACCTGGTCAAGCCCTTCCACATCGAGGAGCTGCTGGCGCGCATCAACGCGCTGGTGCGCCGCGCCGCCGGCTGGAGCAAGCCGACGCTGGACTGCGGCCCGGTCGTGCTCGACCTCGCCGCGCAGACGGTCACCGTCAACGGCGCCAACGTCGACCTCACCAGCTACGAGTACAAGGTGCTCGAGTACCTGATGATGCACGCGGGCGAGCTGGTGTCGAAGGCCGACCTGACCGAGCACATCTACCAGCAGGACTTCGACCGCGATTCGAACGTGCTCGAAGTCTTCATCGGCCGCCTGCGCAAGAAGCTCGACGGGGACGGCTCGCTGAAGCCGATCGAGACCGTGCGCGGCCGCGGCTACCGCTTCGCGATCCCGCGCAGCGGCGACTGAGTTGCCGGGCGCGTGCCGGGGGCGCGTGAACCTCTGCTGCGCTGGCGGCCGCGCTCGCTGCAGTCGCGGCAGTTGTGGGCCGCGAGCCTCGGCCTGGTCGCCTTCCTCGCGCTCACCGGCTACGCGCTCGATCGCGCCTTCCTCGATGTCGCCAGCCAGGGCCAGCGCGAACGGCTGAAGTCGTACGCGCTGTACTACGCCGGCCACACCGACTTCGCGCGCGACGGCAGCCTGATCCCGCCGGACGTGCCGCCGGAGGGGCGCTTCGACCGCCCCGGCAGCGGCCTCTACGCCGCCATCGAGCTGCCCCAGGGCCGCTGGTCGTCGCTGTCGGCGCAAGGCCCGCTGCTGCCCGCCACCGAGATGCTCGGCGGCCGCGAGGAACGCTTCGACGGGCCGCTGCCGATCACCCGCAGCGACGGCACGCCCGGCAACGTGTACCGCTACAGCATCGGCCTGGTCGACGCCACGCGCGGCGACGCGGCCGAGTTCCCGTACACGATCAGCATCATGGAGGACGCCGGCACGCTGCCGAAGCAGGTGAGCGTGTTCCGGCGCGCGTTGTGGGGTTACCTCGGCATCGCCGCGGTGCTGCTGCTGTTCCTGCAGGCGCTGGTGCTGCGCTGGAGCCTGTTGCCGCTGCGGCGGGTGATCGTCGAGCTGACGCGCGTGCAGCGCGGCCAGCTCTCGCGCATGAGCGGCCGCCATCCGCGCGAACTCGCGCCGCTGACCGAGAGCATCAACGCGCTGGTCGACAGCGAGCGCGAGAACCTCGACCGCCAGCGCAACACGCTCGCCGACCTCGCCCACAGCCTGAAGACGCCGCTCGCCGTGCTGCGCACGCGCCTCGACAGCGACGCCGGCGAGGCCGAACTGCGCGACGAGCTCGAGACGCAGCTGCGGCGCATGAACGATCTCGTCGGCTACCAGCTCACGCGCGCCGCCTCCGGCGGCCACAAGCTGTTCGCCGCGCCGGTCGCGATCGAGCCGCACGCCGAGCAGATCGTGCGCGGCCTCGAGAAGATCTACGCGTCGAAGGGCACCATCTGCGAGTTCGACATCGATCCCGCCGCGCGCTTCCACGGCGAGCCCGGCGACCTCCAGGAGCTGCTCGGCAACCTGCTCGAGAACGCATTCAAGTGGGCGGGTTCGCGCGTGCTGCTCACCGTGCGCGTCGGCGAGGAAGCGCCGAACCGGCGCCCCGGCCTGCGCATCGCGGTCGACGACGACGGCCCGGGCATCCCGCCCGATCGCGTCGCGGCGGTCCTGCAGCGCGGCGTACGCGGCGACGAGCGGGTGCAGGGGCACGGGATCGGGCTGGCGATCGTGCAGGACATCGTGCGCAGCTATCGCGGCGAACTCGACGTCGGCGCGTCGCCCGAACTCGGCGGTACCCGCTTCCAGGTCACCCTCCCCCCCGGCCTCTGACGCCCAGCGCCTTCGGGGCTGGGCGGCGGAAGCGTGCGGGGACTTCCGGGGGACGCCGTGAATACATCCCTGTAGGCTCTTCGGCGCCATCCATGGCGCCGACGCCCCCGAAAGTCCCCGCACGCTTCCACCGCCCCCGCACGCCGACTCTCCCCGCTTCTTGAAGAGCGAGGTGCGTCGGCTCGACGAAGCCACGCGACTCGCTTGCGGTGGTCGCCGTGGAGTGCGCAGGCCCTTCCGGGGGCGTCGGAGCCATGGATGGCGACGAAGAGGCTACATGGATGTACTTGTGCCGGCCCCCGGAAGGGCCTGCGCACTCCGCGGCGACCCCTCCCGAAGCGACGGGCCGACCGCCCCTCAGGACTCGGTGCGGAAGGCGTAGAGGCGCGCGAGGTGGCCGGCGACGGCGGGCATCGCGCGCTGCAGGACGCGCGGCGCACTGAAGTGGTACTCCGTGCACACCGCGAAGAACTCCTCCGGCGATTCCGCCGCGTAGTCGTCGATCGCCACGCGACGGCCGCGGTCGACGTCGCGCGCGAAGGCGTCGTACGCGCGCTGGAAGTCGTCCGCCCATTCGCGTTGCCACGCGCGCGGCAGCGGCGGCGTGCCGTCGAGCACGCCGTCGAGGACATCGAGCTTGTGCGCCATCTCGTGCACCACCACGCAGAAGCCGCTCCACGGATCGGCGATGTCCGCCTGCACGTCAGCCCACGACAGCACGAGCGGCCCGGCGTCCCAGGCTTCGCCGATCAGCTCGTCCTGCCATTGGTGCAGCACGCCCGCCGCGTCCACGTGGCTGCGGTCGACGCGGAACGCATCGGGATACACGAGCAGTTGCGACCAGCCGTGCAGGCCTTCGGCGCCGAAGCCCAGCAGGGGCAGGCAGCACAGCGCGGCAAGGCGCACGCGGTCGGCATCGGTGAGCGCGAGGCCGCCGAGCGGCGTGATCGTCTTGCGTTGCAGGAACCGGGCGGCGAGCGCGGCCAGCCTTGCGTCCGCTTCGGGCGCGAGATCGCGCGCCCAGGGCAGCGACGTCGCGGCGTCGCGCCACGACGCGGGGTCGATCGGTTCAGGGGTGCGGCGCAGCCGCCGCAGGAGTGGATCCAGCAATGCCAACCGCGTGCGCGCGCCGGTCGCGCGTCAGCGGAACATGCCGGGCAGGAAGCTGTGCCAGCGCGGGGCGTGCGTGCTGGTCGCATCGTCGCCGCCGCCGCCACGCACGGTCACCACCGGCTTGATGCGCGCAGGCGCAGGCGCTGCGGGCTTGGCGGCCGTCGCGGTCGCGGGCTTGGCGGCCGGCGCCGCGGCGTCGGGCGCGGTGCCCGCATCGACGCCGGTGCATTCGCCGCCGTCGCCGCCCGGTCCATGCATGCGCGGCTGCACGTTGCCGGCGCTCGCCGCGGAGGCGGCGAACAGCAGGCTCAGGGCGAGCAGGGCGGGCGTATGGCGCGATGCGGTCATGGCGGCGATCCTCGGGGGACGCACGGGGCCGGAAGCGGTCCCGCACTATAGCGTGGATGCGGCGTGAGTGCCGAAGGTTGCATGCTGCCCTGCAGCAGACAACCGCAGGGCGTTCCGGCAGACTTCGGCGGGTGCCGCACCCCGTCCCGTCCCCATGAACGAACGCGATCTGCTCGCGCGGCTGGCCATCGGCCCGGCCAGCGGAGCCGAGCTGGCGCGGGAAGCGGGCCAGACCCGGGCGGCCGTGTGGAAACACATCGAGGCGCTGCGGGCCGCAGGCGTGGACATCACGGTCCGGCCGGGGCGCGGGTACGCCCTGGCGCAGCCGGTGGCGCTCCTGGATCCGGAGGCGATCCGCTCGGCGATGGCGCCCGGCCCCCGGGACGCGCTCGCGGCGCTCGAGGTCGCCTGGACCATCGATTCCACCAATTCGGCGCTGCTGGCGCGCGAGGCGCCCGCGAAGGGCGCCGCCGTGCTGCTCGCGGAGCGCCAGACCGGCGGCCGCGGCCGGCGCGGGCGCAACTGGGCGTCGCCGCTGGCGTGCAACGTCTACCTGTCGTTGTCGCGGCGCTTCGGGGGCGGGCTGGCGCGCCTGGCCGGGCTCAGCCTCGTCGCCGGCGTGGCCGCGGCCGAAGCGCTGCAGGCGCTGGGCTTCGCCCAGGTGCGCCTGAAGTGGCCGAACGACCTCGTGGTCGCCGATCCGGCGGGTGGGCTTCGCAAGCTCGGCGGCCTGCTGGTCGAGGGCGGCGGCGAGGGCGGCGGACCCGCGCGGGCCGTCGTCGGGCTCGGGCTCAATGTCGCGATGCCCGCCGCGCAGGCGGCCGCGATCGACCAGCCCTGGGCGGACCTCGCCGGCCTTGCGGGCGGCGCGGCCCCGTCGCGCAACGCCGTGGTCGCGGCGCTGCTCGACCATTGGCTGCCCGCGTTCGACGCCTTCGATGCGGAAGGACTGGCGCCGTTCCTCGCGCGGTACGCGCGCGTCGACGCGCTGGCCGCGAAGCCGGTCCGCGTGCATGCCCCGGATGGCGTGCGCGACGGCGTCGCCGTCGGACTGGGCGCGGACGGTGCGTTGCAGGTGCGCGACGCGGGCGGCGCGACGTTCGTGGTGCACGCCGGCGACGTGAGCGTGCGATCCGCATGAGCCGGGACTCGTCGACCGACTGGTTGTTCGACCTCGGCAACAGCCGGCTCAAGTTCGCGCCGCTGCATGCCGACGGCGGCGTCGGTGCGATGCAGGCGCTCGCGCATGACGGGTCCGGATTCGCGCCGGGCTGGGAGGCGTTGCTCCCTCCCGGCGGCAATGCCGCATGGCTGGCGAGCGTCGCCTCGCCCCGCGTGCGCGAAGCACTCGTCGCGGTGCTCGCGACGCGCTTTCGCCGCGTCCATCTCGCGCGCACCTGCGCGGGATTCGCCGGAATGCGCATCGCGTACGCGGACCCGTCGCGACTGGGCGTCGACCGCTTCCTCGCGCTGCTCGGCGCGCACGCGCGCGGCGCGCCGGCGTCGCTCGTCGCCGGCATCGGCACGGCGCTGACGGTGGACCTGCTCGATCGCGGACGGCATGCCGGCGGACGCATCGCGCCCTCGCCGGCCTTGATGCGCGCGGCGTTGCATGCGCGCGCGCCTGCATTGCCGGCCGCGGGGGGCGCATACGAGGAATTCGCCGGCGACACCGCCGATGCGCTCGCCTCCGGCTGCGAGGGGGCAGCGCTTGCCCTGGTCGCGCGCAGTGCCGATACGGCCGCCGTGCGCCTCGGGCATGCGCCCGTGCTGCTGGTGCACGGCGGCGGGGCGCCCGCACTGCTGCCGCACTTGCCGGGCGCGGTGCATGCGCCCGCGCTGGTCCTCGAGGGACTCGCGCGATGGGCGCGCGCGGCCGCGTAGGGCCGCATAGAATCGACGCATGCTGACGCGCGCCGCCATCGTCCTGCTGGTCGTCCTCAACCTCGGTGCGGGCGCGTGGTGGTGGCTGCATGCGCCCCCGGCGCCGGAGCCGCCTCCCGCACCTCCGCCGGGCGCGGCAAGGTTGCACCTGGCAGACGCTTCCACCGCCGCGGCCGTTCCGGCGAGCACGCCGAGCACCGCCGCCCCGACGAGCGCACCGCCGGCGAACGCGCCGCCGGAGAACGCGCCCCTGGCGGCGACAGCGTCGCAGGTGCCCGTGCCGGCCACGGTGGATTCGGACGGCGCCTGCGAGGGCGGCGAGGGGCCCGCCGCGGGCTGGCGCGTCTACCTGCCGCGGTTGCCGTCGGCGGATGCGGCGCAGGCCATTGCCGCGCGCATCGGCGAAGCCGGTTTCAGCGATTACCTGGTCGTGCGCGACGGCGCCGACGCGAACACGATCGCGCTCGGCCGCTACGGCAGCGAGGACGCCGCGCGCCGCCGCAGCGCCGCGTTGCGCGCGGCGGGCTTCCCCGCACGGTGCGCTAGAATCCCGCCAGCCACGCCGGCATAGCTCAGTTGGTAGAGCAACCGCCTTGTAAGCGGTAGGTCCCCAGTTCGAATCCGGGTGCCGGCACCAGACTGGAGCGTCGATGAGCCCGCGCATTCCGACCGAAGCCTCGAAGAAGGTGACCCTGATCGGCGTCCCCACCGATATCGGCGCGGGTCATCGCGGCGCTTCGATGGGCCCGGATGCGCTGCGCATCGCCGGCCTCGGCGAGGCGCTCGCCGCGCGCGGCATCGATGTCGCCGATCGCGGCAACCTGCCCGGCCCGCGCAACCCGTGGCTGCCGCCGGTGGACGGCTACCGCCACCTCGACGAAGTCGTCGCCTGGAACCGCGCGGTCATGGACGCCGTCGGCAGCGAGCTGCGCGACGGGCGGCTGCCGATCATGCTCGGCGGCGACCACTGCCTCGGCATCGGTTCGATCACTGCCGTCGCGCGCCATTGCCGCGACACCGGCAAACAACTGCGCGTGCTGTGGCTCGACGCGCACGCCGACTTCAACACGCATGAAGTCACGCCGTCCGGCAACCTCCACGGCATGCCGGTGGCGTGCCTCTGCGGCATCGGCCCCGACCCGCTCGTCCGCCTCGGCGGCGACGCGCCCGCGCTGCGCCCGGCGCAAGTGCGGCAGGTCGGCATCCGTTCCGTCGACGAGGGCGAGAAGCGCTTGGTCAAGCAGCACGGCCTCGACGTGTACGACATGCGCTACATCGACGAGGTCGGCATGAAGCGCACGATGGAGGAGGCGCTGGCCGGCGTCGACGCGAACACGCACCTGCACGTGAGCTTCGACGTCGACTTCCTCGACCCGTCGATCGCGCCGGGCGTCGGCACCACCGTGCCCGGCGGCCCGAACTACCGCGAGGCGCAGCTGGTGATGGAGATGATCGCCGACAGCGGCCGCCTCGGATCGCTCGACATCGTCGAGCTGAATCCCCTGCTCGACAACCGCAACGAGACCGCGCGGGTCTCCGTGGAGCTGGTGGAAAGCCTTTTCGGCAAATCCACCCTGATGCGCGACTAGCGCCTGAACGGCGGCCGAAGCCGCCGCCCCGGATCGACGCCGTATTCACGCCGCGCGGGATTCCATGGCAGCGCACGAGGGCGTGTCGCCGCTCGGCCCCACGAAACAGGAGACTTCCATGCGTACCAACCGGAAACTGCTTGCGGTGTTGCTGCTGTCGATGATGGCCACGCTGGGCGCCTGCCATACCGTCGACGGCATGGGCAAGGACCTCGAGTCCGCCGGCGATTCGATCCAGGACACCGCGCACGACTGCACCGACAACGTGCAGGGCAACTGCTGAACAACGAAACCTTGACCGGACGGCAACGCGATTGCCGCGATGATGGAAGTCCGGCGTCCGCGCCGGATTTCCCCCATCGAGAGGATCGTCACGCATGAACAACGACATCATCGCCGGCAAGTGGACGCAGTTGAAGGGCAAGGCCCAGCAGAAGTGGGGCGAGCTCACGGACGACGTGTTCGACGTCCAGCAGGGCGACAGCAAGTACCTCGCCGGCAAGCTGCAGGAGCAGTACGGCTGGGGTCGCGACCGCGCGGAGACCGAGGTGCGCGATTTCGAGCGCACGCTCGATTCCTGATGAGGTGAGGCAGGACGAGGAAGCCCGCGCGGCGCCCCGGCGCCGCGCGGGCTTGTTCCTGCGCCCGCCTCAGCCCGGCGGCGGATCCGGGACGAAGCCCGCGGGGAACGGCTGCGGACGCGGACCAGCGCCGTGCCGCCAATCCGGGAGGATGCCCAGCGCCGCCAGGCGACGCGCGGCGTCGTAGCGGACCGCGCTGACCTGCGCCGGCGCGCGGCTTGCGCGCACGAATCCGGTGGCCCCCACCGGCGCCCATTCGCGCGCTCCGTGACCGGTCCCGAGCGACTGCGTCGCGGCGTCGGCGGCGTTCGCC
>JANINR010000083.1 GCA_024508915.1 Lysobacteraceae bacterium
GCCGGTCGTGCCGTTCGCGGGGGCCGGCGCGACGGCGTCGGTGACCGGCGGCTGCACCGGCGGGGTCAGGTCGGGCAGGGTCGCGTCGTCCGCCGCCGGCGCCATCGCGGGCATGGCCTGCGGCGGCGGCGGGACGTCGGACGGACGCACCAGCGGGCCCTTGTTGCCGCAACCCGCCAGCAACGCGGTGGACAGGGTCGCGGCGGCGGCGAAGGCGACGGGCTTGTTCATGCCGGCAGTGTAGCGCGCCCGCGCGGCCCGGACACGGACGCGGGCGCGGCGGCTCAGCGCGCGGGCACGCCGAGCTGGTCGAGCATGAACGCGTACATCTCGGCGAGCTCGCGATAGCGGCGGAACCGCCCCGACTTGCCGCCATGGCCTGCGTCCATGTTCGTGCGGAACACGATCGGCCGCCCGCCGGCGTCCAGGTCGCGCAGCCGCGCCACGTACTTCGCCGGCTCCCAGTACTGCACCTGCGAATCCCACAGCCCGGTGCCGACGAACATGGCCGGGTAGGCCTGCGCCGAGAGGTTGTCGTAGGGCGAATACGACAGCATGTAGTCGTAGTACTTCCGCTGCTCCGGGTTGCCCCACTCGTCGTATTCGTTGGTGGTCAGCGGGATCGACGGGTCGAGCATCGTCGTCACCACGTCCACGAACGGCACCTGCGCGAGGATCACGCGGTAGCGGTCCGGGGCCATGTTCGAGATCGCGCCCATGAGCAGGCCGCCGGCGCTGCCGCCGTACGCGGCCACCCGGTCCTTCGCGGCGTAGCCTTCGCGCACCAGGAAATCGGTGACGTCGATGAAGTCGGTGAACGTGTTCTTCTTGCGCAGCAGCCGGCCGTCGTCGTACCAGCGACGGCCCATCTCCTGGCCGCCGCGGACGTGGGCGATGGCATAGGCCATGCCGCGGTCGAGCAGGCTGACGGTGGTCGCGCTGAACGAAGGGTCGGTGGAATGGCCGTAGCTGCCGTACGCGTACTGCAGCAGCGCGGCGCTGCCGTCCTTGCGGAAGTCCTTGCGGTACACCACCGATACCGGCACGCGCGTGCCGTCGCGCGCGGTCGCCCACAGGCGCTCGGTGACGTAGCGCTCCGGGTCGTAGCCGGGGACGGGCTGGCGCTTGAGCAGCCGTCGCTCGCCGGTGGCGACGTTGAGTTCGTACGTCGTTTCCGGCGTGGTCATCGAGGTGTAGCCGTAGCGCAGCCAGGGCGTGTCGTGCTCCGAGTTCGCGTCCAGCCCCATCGAGTACGCGCTTTCCTGCGCCTGCACGAACTCGCTGGTACCGTCGTGCTTCAGCAGGCGGATCCGCTCCAGCCCGCCCGAGCGCTCGGCGATGGCCGTGAAGCCGTCGAACAGTTCGTAGCCGTCGATGAACACGTCCGCGTCGTGCGGCACCAGGTCCACCCAGTCCTTGCGCGACGTGCTGGCATCGGGCGCGGCGACGAGCTTGAAGTTGGTCGCCCCGTCCGCGTTGGTGCGGATCACCCAGCGGCCGTCGATGTGGTCGGCGTCGTATTCCACGTCGCGCTCGCGCGGCGCCAGCACGCGGAACTCGCGCGGGTCGGCGGCAGGCGCGCAGCGCCACTCGGACATCGTCGTGCTGCCGAGGTCGATGCAGATGTACTTGTCGTCGCGGGTGCGGCCGAGCCCCATGTAGAAGCTGTCGTCGGCCTCCTCGTACACGAGCACGTCGTCGCTCGCCGGCGTGCCGAGCACGTGGCGCTTCGCGCGGCGGCCGAGCAGCGTTTCCGGGTCGTTCTCGACGTAGAACAGCGTGCGGTTGTCGTCGGCCCAGGTCGTGTACCAGGCCACGTTTGTCAGTACTTCCGGGTAGACCTCGCCGGTCTCCAGGTTGCGGAAATGCAGCGAATACTGGCGCCTGCCCACCACGTCCTGGGTCCAGGCGACGATGCGGTTGTCCGGCGAGACCTCGTAGTCGGCCAGGCTGAAGTAGTCCTTGCCGGCCGCCATGGCGTTGACGTCGAACAGCACTTCCTCGCCGGGCGCGCCCTCGTCGTTGAGCTTCTGCACGGCGACCGGGTCCATCCCGGCGGCGTCGCGGCGGCGCGCGTGGATCGGGTAGTCCTTTCCGGCCTCGTAGCGCGCGTAGTACCACCAGCCGCGCTCGCGGTAGGGGACGGTGCTGTCGTCCTGCTTGATGCGGCCGACGATCTCGTCGTAGAGCCTGTCCTGCACCGGCTTCAGCGGCGCCATCAACGCGTCCGCGTAGGCGTTCTCGGCGCCGAGGTAGGCCAGCATCGCCGGGTCCTTGCGGCTGTCGTCGCGCAGCCAGTAGTACTCGTCCTGGCGCTCGGCGCCGAAGGGCGCGCGCACCACGTGCGGCTTGCGGGCGACGTCGGGCGGGCGGGGCAGGTCGGCGTTGGCGGCGTTGGCGGTCGGGATCATCAGCAGCGTGCTTGTCGGGACGAGGGACAGGAACAGGAGGGCGTTGAGCAGCGTGGCAGGCAGGCGCGTGGACGCGGCGCGACGACACCGGCCCGCGCGCATCACGGCGCGTCCCCGCCGCCGAGCGTCTTCCACAGGAAGGCGTAGGTCAGCGCCCAGACGTGCGCCTGCTGCGCGTTCGTCGCGCCGGCGCCGTGGCCGCCTTCCGTGTTCTCGAAATAGCGCACGTCCTTGCCCGCCCCGAGCATCTTCGCCGCCATCTTGCGCGCGTGGCCCGGGTGGACGCGGTCGTCGCGCGTGGTGGTCCAGATGAAGGTGGGCGGATACCGCTTCGCCGGATCGAACAGCTGGTAGGGCGAGAAGGTGCGGATGTAGTCCCAGTCGGAGGTGTCGGGGTCGCCGTACTCGGCCATCCACGACGCGCCCGCGAGCAGGTGGCTGTAGCGCTTCATGTCGAGCAGCGGCACCTGGATCACGACCGCGCCGAACAGTTCCGGGTATTGCGTGAGCATGTTGCCGGTGAGCAGGCCGCCGTTGCTGCCGCCCATGATGCCGAGGTGCGCCGGCGAGGTGATGCCGTGCGACGCGAGCTCCTTCGCGACCGCGGCGAAGTCCTCGTAGGCCTTGTGCCGGTTCTGCTTCAGCGCGGCCTGGTGCCAGCGCGGGCCGTACTCGCCGCCGCCGCGGATGTTGGCGACGACGTACACGCCGCCCTTCTCGAGCCAGCCTTTCCCGACGATGCCGGAGTACGCAGGCGTCAGCGACACCTCGAACCCGCCGTAGCCGTACAGCAGCGTCGGCTGCTTGCCGTCGTGCGGGACGCCCTTGCGGTGGACGATGAAGAACGGCACGCGGGTGCCGTCGGCGCTGGTGGCGAAGTGCTGTTCGAGCACGAGGTTCGACGCGTCGAAGAAGGCCGGCATCGACTTGAGCGGCTCGGGCGCCTTGCCGATGTCCGCGAGCGACAGCGTCGTCGGCGTCAGGTAGTCCGTGGCGGTGAGCCACACCGCGTCGCTCTCGTCGCTGTCGACCGCGCGCACGCCGAGCGTGCCGATCTGCGGGGCGCCGGCGAATTCCGACGTCGCCCAGGCGCTGCCGTCGGCGGCGGGCGTGAGCACGCGCAGCCGGTTCTTGACGTCGTCCAGCACGTTCAGCACGAGGTGCGACTTCGTCCAGGCATAGGCCTCGAGCGAGGTCTTGTCCGTCGGCTCGAACAGCATCGCGAACTCGCGCTTGCCGGCCATGAACGCGTCGAAGTCCGACGCGAGCAGCGCGCCGGAGGGATAGGTCTTCCCGCCCACCGTCCACGGATCGCGCAGCTGCAGCAGCAGCCAGCGGCCGTGCACGTCCTTGTTCGCCGAGTTCGGCGCGTCGACCTTCGCGAGCCGGCCGTCGGCGCCGCGCAGGTAGAGCTCGTCGTTGTAGAAGGCGAGCGTGCGGCTGACGAGGTCGCGCTCGTAGCCCGGGGTGAAATCGTGGCCGGCGGCGATGTACATGTCGTCCGCGGTGCCTGCGTAGACCAGCTTCGCGTCGGCCATCGGCGTGCCGCGCTTCCATTCCTTGACGATGCGCGGGTAGCCGGACTTGGTCATCGCGCCCTCGCCGTCCGCGCCCTTGCCGAAGTCGGTGAAGACGTACACGGTGTCCTGGTCGATCCAGCCGAGGCCGCCCTTGCTTTCCGGGCGGAAGAAGCCGCCGTCGACCCACTGCTTCGAGGCGAGGTCGAACTCGCGGGTGACGTCGGCGTCGGCGCCGCCGCGCGACAGCGCGACGAGGCAGCGCCGGTAGTCCGGCTTCAGGCAGTCGGCGCCGTGCCAGACCCAGTTCTCGTTCTCCGCGGCGTTGAGCGCGTCGAGGTCGATCACGGTCTCCCACTTCGGCTCGGGCTTGCGGTATTCCTCGAGCGTCGTGCGGCGCCACAGGCCGCGCTGGTGCTTCGCGTCCTTCCAGAAGTTGTAGTAGTAGTCCCCGATCTTCGAGACGTCCGGGATCTTCGCGTCCGAATCGAGGATGGCGAGGATGTCCGACTGCAGCCTGTCGAAGCCCGGCGTCGCGGCGAGCTCGGCGTCGGTGCGCGCGTTCTGCTGCCGGGCCCAGCCCAGGGCCTTCTCGCCGGTGACGTCCTCGAGCCACTGGTAGGGATCGTCGGCGGTCTGGGCGCGGGGTGCCAAGGGGGTCTCCTTCTGGTGCTGTCCGGTCGCGGAGGCGGGCCTGGGCGCGAGCAGCGCGGCGGGCAGCAGCATGGCGGCGACCAGGGCGGCGGCGAGCGGGCGGGCGGCGATGTTCGAAGGCGTCATGGGAATGGCGTCTCGGCTTCGGGTGCGGTCCGCAAACCTAACATTTCCGGCGGGGAGACCGCCGCCGACCGGTGCCCCGCCGCGGCCGCTGCCGGCCCGTCGCGGTCCGTGAGATGGGCCGCGCGCAACGTGGGGCCATCCGAACCGGAGCGCCGCCATGACTCGACCGATCGCCGTCCCCGATGCCGCTTCCCTCCCCGACCCCCGGCTGGTCGCTGCGCTGCGCCAGGTCCTGCTGGCCGGCATCGCGCTCGTGCTGGTGGTGCCGGCTGCGCGAGGCTACGGCCATTGGCTGGGAGCGTGGCCGCTCTGGCTCGTCGCCATGCCGGCGGTGAGCCTGTGGGCGCTGCATCGGTTCCCGTTGCCGCCGCTGTTCGCGCGGCGTGCCGCCCCGAGCCCGGCGTCGCTGGGCGGCGCGCGGCCGCGTCGGCGCGCGCCGCAGGCCAGGCGTCGCCGTCAGTATCCGGCGGCGTCCAGGGCCTTCTCGGCCTCGGCGCGGCCGATGCCGATGAGTTCCTCGGCCCGCCAGAACTCGTAGAACTGGCAGGCGTCGCGCGGAATCCGGATCACCAGCTCGGGCGGGTCCAGCGCCAGCTCCACCCGCGCGATCTGCGCCTGCATCGTGTCGAGCGAGCGCGACATGAGCTCGACCAGGCCCATCGCGGTCCGGCCGCTCGGGATCTCGGCCCCGGCCTCGCCGTCGCGATGGCCGACGTGCTCGCCGATCCAGTCGCCGACGCGCTCCAGCCAGCCGTCGTGCCCCGGCGGCGCTTCGCCGGCCGGCGGCGAGGGCTGCGCCGGTTCGCCGGGCGGGCGTTCGGGCCAGCTGTGCATGTCCACCGCGACCAGCCGGTGCGCGCCCGACAGGCGCGTCGCGGTGATCGGCAGCGGCGCCAGCAAGCCGCCGTCGACCAGCAGTCGCCCGTCCACCTCGTGCGGCGTGAACAGGCCCGGGATCGCGAACGAGGCGCGCAACGCATCCCACAACGGCCCGTGCCGCAGCCACACCACGCGCTGGCGCTGCAGGTCCACCGCGACCGCGGTGAACGACATCGGCAGCGACTCGATCGGCGGGTTGCCGACCACGTCGCGCATGGCCGCCACCAGCCGTTCGCCGCGGATCAGCCCCGTCAGCCCGAAGCCCGGATCGAGCAGCCGCAGGAAATGGTTGCGATCCATGCGCAGCAGCTGCGCGCGGAATTCGGCCAGCTTGCCCGCGGCGTAGATGCCGCCGACCAGCGCGCCGCTGGACGAGCCGGACACGGCGACGATGTCGAGGCCGCGCGCCTCCAGCGCCTCGATCACGCCGATCTGGGCGAAGCCGCGGGCGCCGCCGGCGCCCAGGACCAGGGCGACCTTCTCGCCGCGGCGGGGCTGCGCCATCCGCTCGGGCATCGGGGCAGCGCCCTCAGCGCTCGTAGTTCGACAATGCGAGCTGCAGCAGCGAGCGCGCCTGCTCGCGCAGCGACGGCGGCTCGGCGATCTCCGCGTCGCTGCCGTAATGCATCACGTCCATCAGCAGCTCGCGCGCGTTGCTGTAAGGCACTTTCAGTTCGTAGCGGCCGTCGGGCAGCCAGCGGCCCTGCTGCTGCGAGTGCCAATGCTCGTCGGCGACCCAGCGCGCGGCGCGTTCGTTGAACAGGATGGTCGCCCAGCCCTTCGGCGCGCCGGAGAAGATGCCGTAGCTGCCGGACAGGTGTTCGTTGAGCGTGGCCTCGTCGATGTCGCGCGCGGCGGCGTCGAGCATGCGCGCGTTGCCGATGCGGTCCACCGAGAAGCTGCGCAGCGCCTCGCGCTCGTGGTCCCAGGCGTCGAGGTACCAGTTGTCGCGGTAATGCGTGATGCGCTGCGGCGACACGGTGCGCTTCGTCTTCTCGCCGGTGGAGCGCGCGCGGTACTCGAACGCGAGCTGGCGGCGCTCGAGCACCGCCGAGCACACGCTGCGGAAGGCGGCCTCGTCCATGCGCCGGGTGCGATGCGGGATCACGCGCACGCGCTCGACCGGCCAGCGCTTGCCGCCGCCGGAATGCTCGTCGAGCAGCTTCTCGATGCGCTGCTGCAGGGGCGCCAGCGCGCTCGAGAGCATGCCGCCCCCGCTCCGCGACAGCAGCTGCTGCGCCGCGAGCAGCGCGTGCAGTTCCTCGGAGTTGAGCCACAGGCCGGGCAATTCGAAGCGGTCGCCTTCGGCCGGGTCGTAGCGGAAGCCCGCCTCGCCGTCGCCGACCACCGGCGCCATCAGCGCGTCGCGCAGGAAGGCCAGGTCGCGGTAGACCGTGGCGCGCGAGCAGGCAAGTTCCTCCTGGAGCCGCGGCACGGTGACCGGGTAGCGGGCGCCGCGCAGGATGCGGTGCAGGGCGATGATGCGTTCGTAGCGGTCCATGGGCGGATTATGGCGCGCCCCGGGGGCGCCGTGCACAATGGCCCGATGCGCGAGCCGACGCTCAACACCTCCCCCTCCCCGGGCGACGAGGTGCGGACCACGACCTGCTACATGTGCGCCTGCCGCTGCGGTATCAAGGTGTGGCTGAAGGACGGTCGCGTCCGCTACATCCAGGGCAACCCGGCGCACCCGGTCAACCAGGGCGTGCTCTGCGCCAAGGGCTCGGCCGGGATCATGCAGCACTATTCGCCGGCGCGGCTGGAAAAGCCGCTGCTGCGCGTCGGCGAGCGCGGCGCCGGCGAGTTCCGCGAGATCGAGTGGGAGGAAGCGCTGCAGCTGGCGACCTCGTGGCTGGCGCCGCTGCGCGCGAACGATCCGGACGGGCTCGCGTTCTTCACCGGCCGCGACCAGTCGCAGGCGCTCACCGGCTGGTGGGCCCAGCAGTTCGGCACGATCAACTACGCGGCGCACGGCGGCTTCTGTTCGGTGAACATGGCGACCGGCGGCATCTACACGGTCGGCGGCTCGTTCTGGGAATTCGGCGAGCCCGACTGGGAGCACACGCAGTACCTGATGCTCTGGGGCGTGGCCGAGGACCACGATTCGAATCCGATCAAGCTCGGCCTCGGCAAGCTCAAGGCGCGCGGCGCCAAGATCGTAGCGGTGAACCCGGTCCGCAGCGGCTACGGCGCGATCGCCGACGAATGGATCGGCATCCGGCCGGGCACCGACGGGCTGTTCGCGTTCGCGCTGGTGCACGAGCTCTTGCGCAGCGACCGCATCGACCTCGACTTCCTGGTGCGCCATGCGAACGCGCACTGGCTGGTGCTGCGCGATCCGGGCGGCGCCGACGACGGGCTGTTCGCGCGCGACGCGGAAGGTCGGCCGCTGTGCATCGACCGCGACACCGACCGCCCGGTCGACGCGGGCGCGACGGGCATCTCGCCGGCGGTGGTCGGCGAGTACCTGCTGCCGGATGGACGGCGTGCGATCCCGGTGTTCCAGCTGGTCGCAGAGCGCTACCTCGATCCGCGGTATTCGCCGGACGCCGTGGCCGAGCGCTGCGGGATCCCGGCGGAGACCATCCGCCGCATCGCGCGCGAGCTGGCCGCCGCCGCCTTCGACAGCGGCCTGACCCTGCCGGTGCCGTGGACCGATGCCTGGGGTCGCGAGCACGCCGAAATGGTCGGCCGCCCCGTGGCGATGCACGCGATGCGCGGCATCAGCGCGCACAGCAACGGCTTCCACACCTGCCGGGCGCTGCACCTGCTGCAACTGCTGCTCGGCGCGGTGGACGCGCCCGGCTCGTTCCGCTACCAGCCGCCCTACCCCAAGCCCATTCCGCTGCCGAACCGTCCGGGGCGCGCGCGGCGCGAGGACGGCACGCTCGATGCCGGGCCGCTCGGCTTCGTGCACGGCCCCGAGGACCTGCTCGTCGACGCCGACGGCAATCCGCGCCGCATCGACCATGCATTTTCCTGGGCCTACCCGCTCGCGGCGCACGGCATGATGCACACGCTGCTGCGCAACGCCTGGGCCGGCAATCCGCGGCGGATCGACACGCTGCTGATGTTCATGGCCAACATGGGCTGGAACTCGGCGATGAACACCGCCGAGACGATCCGTTTCCTCACCGACAAGGACGACAGCGGCGAATACCGCATCCCGCGCATCATCTATTCCGATGCGTACGCGTCGGAGACGGTCGCCTACGCGGACCTCGTGCTGCCGGACACCACCTACCTCGAGCGCTTCGACGCGATCAGCCTGCTCGACCGGCCGATCTCCGACGCGGACGGCGTGGCCGACGCGATCCGGCATCCGGTGCTGGATGCGGCGGCGCAGCCGGTGCCCGGCGGCGGCGTGCGCGACGTGCGCGGTTTCCAGTCGGTGCTGCTGGACCTCGGCGCGCGGCTCGGACTGCCCGGCATGGTCGAGGCCGACGGCTCGCCGAAGTACCGCGACTACGGCGACTACATCGTCCGCCACGAACGCGCGCCCGGCGTGGGGCTGCTCGCGGGCTGGCGCGGCACGGAAGGCGAAGCGCACGGCAAGGGCGCGCCGAACCCGGCGCAGCTCGAGCGCTACATCGCCAACGGCAACTTCTGGCGCGAGGAGATCCCCGCGCACGCACGCTATTTCAAGATGGCCAATCGCGGCTACCTCGAATGGGCGCAACGCTTCGGCTTCGTCGCCTCGACCGCGCCGATCGTGCTGCAGCTTTACGCCGAGCCGCTGCAGAAGTTCCGCCTCGCCGCGCAGGGCCACGGTCCGGTGCAGCCGCCGGAGCGCGACCGCGCGCGCGTCGCGACGTACTTCGACCCGCTGCCGACCTGGTACGAGCCGTTCGAGCACGACCAGACGTCGCGCGAGGCGTTCCCGCTCAACGCGGTGACGCAACGCCCGATGTTCATGTACCACGCATGGGGTTCGCAGAACGCGTGGCTGCGGCAGATCGCGACGCGCAACTTCCTGTACCTGCACCCGGACACCGGCGCGAGGCACGGCATCGCCGACGAGGACTGGATCGAGGTGTCGTCGCACAACGGCACGATCCGCGTTCAGGCGAAGTTCGCCGCGAACGTGCAGCCCGACACGGTGTGGAGCTGGAACGCGATCGGCAAGCGCAGCAAGGCGTGGCGGCTGTCCGCCGATGCGCCCGAATCGCGGCAGGGCTTCCTGCTCAACCCGCTGATCTCCGACCTGACGCCGCGCGGCGACTACGCGAACGCCGACCCGGTGACCGGGCAGGCGGCGTGGTTCGACCTGCGCGTGGCGATCCGGCCGGCGGCCGGCGTGGACGCCGGCAGCGCAGGCACCAGCGCGCCGCAGTGGCCGCCGCTCGACTACGCCGCGGCCGACGCGCGCCCGCTGCGCTACGGCGCGCGCTTCCGCAACGAAGAATTCCGCAGCCAGGCCGCGCCCGAGGCGCCGCGCCGCAAGGAACGCCCGTGACCGCACTGCCGCCGCCATCGAAGAAGAAGCTCGGCCTGGTCATCGACCTCGACACCTGCGTCGGCTGCCACGCCTGCGCGGTGAGCTGCAAGGAATGGAACGCGGGCGGCATCGCCGGCCCGCTAACCGACTCGGATCCCTACGGCAAGGCGCCGGACGGCGTGTGGTTCAACCGCGTCCACAGCTACGAGGTGGCCGCCGAGCCTGCCGGTTGCGGCAGTGGCGGCGGCGAAGCGCAACCGGCCATCACCCTGCATTTCCCGCGCTCGTGCCTGCACTGCGAGACGCCGGCCTGCGTGACCGTGTGCCCGACCGGCGCGAGCTACAAGCGCGCGGAAGACGGCATCGTCCTCGTCGACGAGGACAAGTGCATCGGCTGCAAGCTCTGCAGCTGGGCCTGCCCCTACGGCGCGCGCGAGTACAGCGCGGTCGAGGGCGTGATGAAGAAATGCACGCTCTGCGTCGACCGCATCTACAACGAGCACCTCGACGAAGCCGAGCGCCAGCCCGCCTGCGTGCAGGCCTGCCCGAGCCGGGCGCGGCATTTCGGCGACCTGGGGGATCCGGAATCGGACGTCTCGAAGCTGGTGGCCGCGCGCGGCGGCGTCGACCTCATGCCAGGGCTGGGCTACCGGCCGACCAACCAGTACCTCCCGCCGCGTCCCAGGCGCGCGGGCGGCGAAGGCGCGGAGGCGACGACGACCGCGACATCCGGCGAAGCCGTCTCCCCGCTGCGCTGGCTCGACAGGATCCTTCGCCGATAGGCCCGCCATGCATCCCGCGCTTTCCGTCATCTTCTTCACCACGCTGTCGGGCGCCGGCTACGGCCTGCTGTGCTGGGCGGCGCTGGGCGCGCTGTCCGGCGCCGCCGCGCCCCGCACCCTGCTGTGGGCCACGCTGCTGGCGCTGGTGCTGGCGAGCGTCGGCCTGCTCGCATCGTTCTGGCACCTGGGCAAGCCGCCGCGCGCGTGGCGCGCGTTCTCGCAATGGCGGACGTCGTGGCTGTCGCGCGAAGGCGTGGCGGCGGTGCTGACCTACGTGCCGGCGCTGCTGTTCGCGGCGATGCTGCTCCCGGCGATGATCGGCGCGCATGCCTCCGGCGATCCCGTCGTTCCGGGCGCGCGCGGCATCGCGGTGGGGCTCGCCCTGCTGGCCTGCGCGCTCGCGACGGTGGCGTGCACGGCGATGATCTACGCCTCGCTGAAGCCGATCCCGGCGTGGGGCCATCGCCTGGTGCTGCCGGGCTACCTCGGGTTCGCGCTGCTGTGCGGAGGCCTGCTGCTGGCCGCGCTGGCCGCGACGCCGGGCGGTGGCGCGCCCTCGCCCGCCACCGCGAAGGCGCTGCTGTTCCTGGCGGCCGCGCTGGGCGCACTGAAGCTGCACTATTGGCGCGCGATCGACGCGGCCGCGCTGCCGGCCGCGCGCGGCGACGCGGTGGGGCTGCCAGGACGCACGGTCACGGTGTTCGAGCGCCCGAACACCGAAGCGAACTACATCACGCGCGAAATGGCGTTCGTGGTGGCGCGCCGGCATGCGGAACGCCTGCGGGGGCTGGCGCTCGTCCTGTTCGCGGTGCTGCCGATCCTGTGCGTGCTCGCGATCGGCCGCGTGCCCGGCGTGGGGCCCGCCGCCTGGCTGTGGCTCGCCGCGATGGCCGCGCTCGCCGGCGCCTTCGTCGAGCGCTGGCTGTTCTTCGCGCAGGCGCGCCACGTCGTGACGCTGTACTACTGACATGGTCGCGGCCTTCTGGCTGGCGGTGCTGATGCCGCCCGTGTTCGTGCAGCCCTTCCCGCAGGCCCCCGAGGTGCCGGCGGCGATCGCGCTGGCCACCGGCCAGGTATCGCTGCAGCGCCCGTGCTACACCCTGGCGTGCCTGCAGGCCGGCTGGCACCGGCCGGCGCCGCCGTTGCCGGTGCGCCGCAATCCCTTCGCGATGCTGCGCCCGCTGCGCGCCGCGCGCGACGGCCTCGGCGTGCGCGCCACCCAGCGCGACTGGGTCGCGAGCGACGGCAGCAACGCGCGCTTCGGCGCGCGCTACGGCATCGAGGCGATCCGCGATCCCGACACCGAGGTGCGGATCGAAGTGGGCAGCGGCTACCGGCTGCAACCCTACGCCGACGACGGCATCGCGCACATCGGGCCGGTCGCGCGCGGCAGCCTGCAGTGGCTGCAGCGCGTGGGCGACAACGCACGGCTCGTGCAGCAGGTGCGGGTGGAGACCGGGCCCGGCGACACCTTCGTGCGCAACTCGATGGCGCTCGACATCACCCTGATGCCGAATTGGACGCTGCGCTCCAGCGTCGACGTGCGCCACCACAGCGCCACGGACGACACCGCGACGCAGGGCTCGCTGCAGCTGCGCTACGCGTTCTAGAGGAACTCGCCGGCGCCGGCGTCGAGGAGCTGGCGCGCGACCTGCAGGCCGATCGCGTCGGGCGCGCCGGCCGGGCCCTCGGCCCGCGCGCGCACCAGCCGGCCGTCGGAGGCCGAACCCACGAGCCCCTGGAGCACGAGGCGCGCGCCGCCGTCTTCCAGCCGGGCGAGGGCGGCGACGGGGACGTGGCAGCTGCCGTGCAGCGCGCGGTTCATCGCGCGCTCGGCGGAGACGCGCGCGTGCGTGGCCGCGTCGTCGAGGGCCGCGCACAATGCCTGCACCGTCGCGTCGCCGTCGCGGCACTCGATGGCGATGGCGCCCTGCGCGGGCGCGGGCAGCCAGTCCGGCGCGTCGAGGCGCGCGCGGATTCGTTCGCCGAAGCCGAGGCGCTCGAGGCCGGCGCAGGCCAGCACGATCGCGTCGTACTCCCCTGCATCGAGGCGCGCCAGGCGGGTGTTGACGTTGCCGCGCAGGTCGAGCAGTTGCAGGTCCGGCCGGCGGGCGCGCAGTTGCGCTTGCCGCCGGAGCGAGGACGTGCCGACGCGCGCACCCTGCGGCAACGCATCGATCCCGTCGAAGGCATTGCTCACGAACGCGTCGGCGTGGTCCGCGCGCGCGAGGATCGCGGCCAGCGCGAACCCCGGCTCGAGTTCCATCGGCACGTCCTTGAGCGAGTGCACCGCGCAGTCGGCCTCGCCGCGCTGCATGGCCAGTTCCAGCTCCTTCAGGAACAGGCCCTTGCCGCCGATCGCGGCCAGCGAGCGGTCGAGCACCTGGTCGCCGCGCGTGCTCATGGGCACCAGCTCGACCTGCAGGCCGGGATGCGCATCGCGCAGGCGCTCGGCGACGTGCCCGGTCTGCCAGAGGGCGAGCGGGCTCTTGCGGGTGGCGATGCGCAGCACGGTCATGCCGTGATTATAGGAGGCGGACCTGGTTGCGGAGCGCCGGCAGGCAGCGCCGGCTGACCTCGAGCGGATGCACGCCATGGCGCAGCACCGCGCGCACGTGGCCGTCGCCGTCGCGACGCAGCTCCATCAGCTCGTGCCGGGCGACCAGGCAGTTGCGATGGATGCGCACGAAGCGGTCGGCGAATTCCTCCTCCAGCGCCTTCAGCGATTCCTCGACCAGGTCCTGGCCGCGCGCATGGTGGACCACCACGTACTTCTCCTCGGCCTGGAGGTAGTGCACCTCCTCGATCGGGATCAGGCGCAGGCTGCCGCCCAACCGGGCGCAGAGGTGCGAGCGGGCGCGACCGCGCGCCGCCGACGCGTGGGCGCGGCCCGCCGCGAAGGTGCGTGCCCGCTCCAGCGCCGCGGCCAGCCGCTCGGCGCGCACCGGCTTGACCAGGTAATCGATCGCCTGCGCCTCGAACGCGGTGAGCGCGTGCGCGTCGTAGGCCGTGCAGAACACCACCGCGGGGCGCGGCTCGAACGCGGCGAGGTGGCGCACCACTTCGAGGCCGTCCATGCCGGGCATCGCGATGTCGAGCAGCAACAGGTCGGGTTCGTGCTCGGCGCAGGCCCGCAGCACCTCGCGGCCGTCGCCGGCTTCGGCGACGATCTCCGCGTCGGCGGCCTCCGCGAGCAGGTGTCGCAGGCGCTCGCGGGCCAGGGGTTCGTCGTCGGCGATGATGATCTTCATGGCGACCGGCTCGCGTCCAGCGGAACGCGGAGTTCGCAGCGATAGTAGCCCGGGCCGCGGGTCGTGGTGAGCCCGGCGCGCGGGCCGAAGGCATAGGCGAGCCGATGGCCGATGCTGCCCTGCGCGTGGCGCGCGCCGCCCGCCCCGTCCGCCTGCTCCGTGGCGGCGGCATCCGCCGGCGCCGGATTCGCCACCGCGAGCCGCAGCATGCCCGCCTCTGCCCGCAGCGCGATCTCCACCGTGCCACCCTCCGGCAAGCGGGAGACGCCGTGCAGCACCGCGTTCTCCACCAGCGGCTGCAGCACCAGGCGCGGCAGCGGCTGCGTCCACGGCAACGGCTCGTCGCGCCGCCATTCGACGCGCAGCCGATCGCCCAACCGCAGGGCTTCGATCGCGAGGTAGCGCTCGGCCAGCGCGACCTCGTCGCGCAGCGTCGAGGCGGCCACCCCCTCGCCCGCGTCCAGCGCCGCCCGGAACAGGTCGGACAGGTCGAGCAGCGCGTGCTCGGCGACGACGGGGTCGCGCCGCACCAGGCCGATGATCGCGTTGAGGCTGTTGAACAGGAAGTGCGGGCGGATCCGCGCCTGCAGCGCATCGGCCTGCGCGCGCGCCGAGGCGCGCACCTGAGCCTGCCAGCCGTCGATGACGTAGAGGTAGCGCAGCGCCACGCCGGCGATCAGCGCCGCCAGCGCGGCGCTGCCGAGCGCGAAGCGCGGCAGCGTGACGCTGCTCGCCAGCAGCCCGTAGCCCAGGTTGCGGTCCAGCTGGAACACGATCGCCGCGCCCGCGAGCGCCACCGCGAAGGCAGCCGCGAGCGCCACCGCCGAGCCGATCGGCACCGGCAGCCGCGAGACGGGGCGCCGCGCCGTGCACAGCACCACCGCGACCGCGAGCGCGAGCCAGAGCGCGAAGCCGCTGGCGATCGCGAAACGCACCGGCGTCCACGGCACGCCGCCGTCGGGCGACAGCGCCAGCACCAGCACGACGAGTTCGGCGACGCCGAACAGCGTCGCCAGCCGCGGCAGGCGGCAGAGGTCGGGCAGCCAGGGCGCGGCGTCGCTGCGGCGGTGCTGGCCCGTCGACATCGCGCGCGCCCCGGTCGTCAGCCCGCGTCGGCCGCAGGCGCCGCGAAGCGCCGCCCGAGCCAGTCGCCGAGGTCGCGGATCTCCTCGGCGCAGACCGAATGGCCCATCGGATAGGCGTGCCACTCGACGTCGACTCCGAGCGCGCGCAGCACCTGCGCGCTGTGCTCGCCGGCGCGCGTCGGCACCACCGGATCCGCGCTGCCGTGGGCCATGAACACCGGCTGCCGCAACGCGCCGTGTTGCGCGAACTGCGCGGCCTGCGGCGCCATCGGCAGGTAGGTCGACAGCGCGACGATGCCCGCCAGCGGCTGCGCGCGGCGCAAGCCGGCGGACAGCGCGATGGCGCCCCCCTGCGAGAAGCCGGCGAGGACGACGCGTTCCGGCGGGATGCCGCGGGCCGCTTCGCGCGCGAGCAGCGCTTCGACCTGCATCACCGATTCGAGCACGCCCGCGCTGTCGGCGCGGTCGCCGCCGCCGAGTTCGTCCGCGCTGAAGTTGCGGATGTCGTACCAGGCGCGCATCCGCACGCCGTTGTTGATCGTGACCGGCCGCACCGGCGCATGCGGGAACACGAAGCGCAGCGCCGGCCAGCCGCGCCGCACGAGCTCGGGGACGAGCGGCGCGAAGTCGTGGCCGTCGGCCCCGAGGCCGTGCAGCCACAGCACGGTCCAGCGCGGCGACGCGCCGGTCTCGTGTTCGACGGTTTCGAGCAGGGCGGGCGTGGCGTCCATGCCCGCATTGTAGGGCTACGCGGGGGCGCGGGACGGCTCGCTCAGCCGGAAGCGGCAGACGTGCCCGCCGCGCACGATGCACTCCATGTGGTGCACGCGCTTGCCGGTCGCGGCTTCCATGTAGGCCAGGTCGAACTTGCAGACCTGCGGGTGCTGCTTCGCCAGGCCGTGGAAGACGCAGTTGAAGGCCTCCACCTGCCAGTCGTCGCCATGCCGCGCGGGTACCGCCTCGTAGCCGAGCGCGTCCAGGCGTTGCGCCAGCTCGCGCGCGAGCGCCTCGCCCGAACCGGCCTGCACGCGCGGCTGGGTCGACGCCACCGTTGCGCCCAGCTCCTGCAGCAACGCGCCGACCTCGTTCTCGCCGAGCCGCGCCTGCAGCTGCGCGACCAGCGCCGCGGCGATCGCGCCGTAGTTGCGCGGGAACAGCTCGCGGCCTTCCGGGGTGAGCGCGTAGCGCGCCTGCGGGCGCCCGCCGGTGGGCACGGGCGCGATGCGCTCGACCAGCCCGCGCACGGTGAGCGCCGTGAGGTGCTGGCGCACCGCGTTGTGGCTGACGTGCAGCCGCTGGCACAGGTCCTCGACGCCGATGCCGTCGCGCGAAAGCAGCAGCTGCCGGAGCAGCCGCTGCTGGGTGTCGCCGAAGCGGGCGAGGCCGTGGGTCATGCGGCGATGTCCTGCACCGGGGCTCAGCTCGCCTTGTCCGGGAACTGCTTGGCGATGGCGCCGGCGAGCGCGTCGGCGATCATGTCCATGTGCGACTGCATCGCGGTCCACTCGGTGGCTTCGCCGGCGGTGTCACCCGCCAGGATCAGGTTCACCTGCTGCGAATGGTGCGCGCCGTGCGCCAGCAGCAGGCCGCGGACCGTGTCTTCCGGCAGGTTGGGGTTGGCGCCGGCGAGGAACTTCGCGATCTCGCCCGCGTTGGCGGTGAGGTCGGCCATGGCCTTGTCCGCGGCGGCCTTGTCGTCCTTCGCGCGCGCGTCGGTCATCGCCTTCACCGCGCCCCAGTGGCCGGCGAGCAGCCCGAGCATGCCGTCGCCCGCGGCGTCGCCGTAGAAGCCGGCCACCGCCTTGCTGATGTCCTTCGCGTTGGCGACCACGGCGTCGGCAGCCGACTTCGCGGCGGCCTTGTCGCCGGCGTGCACCGCCAGCGCGTAATCGCGGGCGTGGACGATGTGGCCGTGCCAGAGGTCGCGCATCGCGGCCTGCAGCTGCGGCGCGGCCGGCGCGGGGGCGGCATCCGCCGCCGTGGAGGGCGCAGTGGCGACGGGGGCAGGCGCGGCCTCGGTCACCTCGGCGGCCGATGCGGTGGCGGCGTCGCTGCCGGCGGCGGCCGACGGCGCCGGGCTGCACGCGGCGACGGCGACGAGCGCCGCGGCCAGGCCCAGCGGTTTCAGGGAAGCGGACATGACGGGACTCCCGGACAGATCGCGGATTGCGACCACGCCAGCCTGCGCCTGTTCAGGCTAGTCCCCAGCCCGGCATGTGTAAAGCCCTTAATCGAACGCGTTGATGAAGCCGGTGATGATCAGCGCGTTGGTGAAGTCGATGAAGAACGCGCCGACCAGCGGCGCCACGAGGAATGCGCGTGGCGCCGCGCCGTAGCGTTCGACGAGCGTGCGCATCACCGCCATCGCGTTCGCGGTGGTGCCGAGCATGAAGCCGATGAAGCCGCCGCCCATCACCGCGGCGTCGTAATCGCGCCCCATCCGCCGGAACACGATGCCGCAGAAGGCCACCACCAGGGCCAGCTGCAGGCCGAGGTTCACGACCAGCGGCAGGGCGAGCCCTGCGAGCTCCCACAGCTTCAGGTTCATCAGCGCGACGGCCAGGAACAGCGCCAGGCAGATGTTGCCGATCAGTTCGATCGTCGGCACCGACAGGCCGATGCGGCCGGTGGCATCGTCGAGGTTGCGCACCAGCGCGCCGACGAGCATCGCGCCGACGTAGGCCGGCAGCGTGATGCCGGTGGACGAAATGCCTGCGCTGACCCACGCGCCGATCCACATCGCGACGAGGATCGCGACGATGCTCTTGAGCGCGCCGTACTCGCGCTGCGCCTCGCTCAGCGCGACTACGGGCCCGTCCTCCGGCGGCGGCACGTGGTCGTTCGGGCGCGGGGAGACCAGCGCATGGCGGCGGATGAACCAGGTGCTGACCGGCCCGCCGGCGAGGCCGCCGAGCACGATGCCGCCCATCGCCGCCGCCACCGCGACCGATTCCGCGCCGCGGATGCCGGCCTGCTCGAACAGCGGTGCGAACGCGAGGCCCGTCGCCGGCCCACCGGTGAGCGTGGTCGAACCGGCGAGCACGCCGAACAGCGGATGCAGCCCGAAACCGACCGCCACCGCCATGCCCAGCAGGTTCTGCACGACCGCGAACACCGACGCCAGCGCGAGGAACACGACGACCTGGCGCCCGCTCACCTTCAGCAGGCGCACGCTGGCGTTGAAGCCGATCATGGTGAAGAACGCGATCATCAGCGGCGACTGCAGCGTCGTATCCATCGCGAACACGACCGTGCCCTGCCCGTGCGCGATCCAGGCGACGACGGCGAACACGAGGCCGCCGATCACCGGCGGCGGCAGGTTGTAGCGCCCGAGCACCGGGATGGCGCGGCACAGCGCGTAGCCGAGGAAGAGCGCGAGGCCGGCGAGGGCCAGGGTCTGGACGGCATCGAGCTGGAGCAAGGCGCTTTCCTACGGCGGGCTGCCTCCAGTGTGCGATACCGCGGGCACCACGCGCCAGATGGTGTTGGACAGGTCGTCGGCCACGATCAGCGCACCGCGCGGATCCACGGTGACGCCCACCGGCCGGCCGCGCGTCAGGCCGTCGTCACCGCGGAAGCCGGTGACGAAATCCACGGGGTCGCCGGCCGGCTTGCCGTCACGGAACGGCACGAACACCACCTTGTAGCCCGCCGGCGGATCGCGGTTCCAGCTGCCGTGCTCGCCGACGAAGACGCCGTCGCCGAAGGCACCGCCCATCGCCGGCACCGAGAACGCCACGCCGAGCGCGGCGACGTGCGAGCCCAGCGCATAGTCCGGCGCGATGGCCGACGCGACCTTCGCCGGATCCTGCGGCATCACGCGCGCATCCGGATGCGGTCCCCAGTACGCGTAAGGCCAGCCGTAGAACGCGCCTTCGCGCACCGACGTGAGGTAATCCGGCACGAGGTTCGGCCCGATCTCGTCGCGCTCGTTCACCACCGCCCACAGCGTGCCGGTGCCGGGCTGGATCGCCAGCGCGGTCGGGTTGCGCAGGCCGGTGGCATAGGTGCGATGCGCGCCCGTCGCGGCATCGACTTCCCAAACGCGCGCGCGCTCGACCTCGACGTCCATGCCGCGCTCGGTGATGTTGCTGTTCGAGCCGATGCCGACGTACAGGTAGCGGCCGTCCGCGCCCGCGGCGAGCGACTTCGTCCAGTGGTGGTTGATCGCCGACGGCAACTCCGTGACCGTGACCGGCGGTCCGCTCGCGCGCGTCTGGCCGTCGCTGTAGTCGAAGCGCACCAGCGCGCCCTGGTTGGCGACGAACAGGTGGTTGCCGACGAGGGCGAGGCCGTAGGGCGCATCGAGGCCGTCAGCGAAGACGGTCTTCAGTTCGTAGGCGCCGTCGCCGTCTGCGTCGCGCAGCAGCGTCAGGCGGTTGCCGCCCTTGACCGGGCTCGTGCCCTTGGCCTTGATGAACGTCGCGATGACGTCCTTCGGCTTGAGCTTCGGCGCGTGGCCGCCGCGGCCCTCGGCGACGAGGATGTCGCCGTTGGGCAGCACCAGCGTCTGGCGCGGGATCGCGAGGCCGGTCGCGATCGCGCGGATCGTGTAGCCGGCCGGCACGGTGGGCCGGCGGTCGCCCCAGGACGCGGGCTTCGCGATCGTCATGTCGGGGAGCAGGCCGCGCTCGGGCTTCGGCAGCTCCGGATCCGCGCCGTACTGCTGCAGGTCCGGGCCTTTCGCGCAGCCGGCGAGCGCGAACGCAAGCGCGACGGCGAGCGCCGACGCGGCGTGGGCGCGGGTCATGCGGTTCGTGCGTTTCGTGCGGTTCATGCGGCACGTCCCGCGCGGTCGGCGTGCGGGCGGCGCAGCGTTGAGAAGCCGATCCAGGTCGCGATGCACGCCAGCAGCGCGGCGACCAGCGACAGGATCGGCGCCGCGGGCATGATCGCCCACGCGTCGCGCGCGTGGTGGAGCGCGTCGAAGAATCCGGCGATCCAGGCGGCCGCGAGCACGAGCACGTACAGCGTGCGGCTGGCGCCCGCGCGTCCGCCCGCACGATCGTCGCGTCGGCCGGGCAGTCCGCCGAGCGCGCAAACGAGCGCGATCGTCGCCGGCACCATCGCGCCGATCAGCAGCCACGACGCGAAGTTGCTCCATTCGACCTGGTAGCTGCGCGCGTACGCCCAGTCGGCGAGCAACGCGCCGACGAACAGCGGCGCGGCGCCGGCGAGCATCGCGGCGTGGAATGGGTGGAGGGGCCCGGAACGGGCGGGGAAGCCGGTGGAAGCCATGGCACGCTCCTGGCGCTTGGACCACGGCGCTGAGGTTGCCATTGGGTGCGGGATGCCAATGTGATCGCCCGGGCCGGTGCTGCCGGGACCGGGAAACCGCGTGGTGGGCCCACCAGGACTCGAACCTGGAACCAAAGGATTATGAGTCCTCTGCTCTAACCATTGAGCTATAGGCCCGTGCGTGGGAATTATGCCGCAGCGCCGCGACGCGACGGCCCGGACCCGGCCTACAATCCTCCCGGGCCGCACCACCGCAGCGGCCCCTGCGAAAACCATGGAACTGCACGGCAGCTGCCACTGCGGCAACCTCCGTTACGTGCTCGACTGGCCCGGCCACCCCGCCGCGATTCCCGGCCGCGCCTGCGCCTGCGGCTTCTGCACCCGGCATGGCGCGGTGTGGACGGCGCACCCCGGCGCGAGGCTGCTGATCGAAGCGGAGGACGCCGCCGCGGTCTCGCGCTACGCCTTCGAGACGAAAACCGCCGAGTTCCTGGTGTGCACGCGTTGCGGCGTCGTGCCCGCCTGCACCAGCCGCATCGACGGGCGCGACCACGCGGTGGTGAACACCAGGACATTCGACGACGCGACGGTTCGCATCGAGCAGGCGCCGGTGTCGTTCGACGGCGAGGACGAGACGACGCGGCTGCGGCGGCGCGCGGAACGCTGGATCGCGGACGTGCAGTTCGGGCGCTGAAAAAAGAAGAGCCGACCATGGGTCGGCTCTACGGGCATCGCGGGGCGCGCGGGCTCACTCGATGTCGAGGAAGCTCCGCAGCTGCTCGGACCGGCTCGGATGGCGCAGCTTGCGCAGCGCCTTCGCCTCGATCTGGCGGATGCGCTCGCGGGTGACGTCGAACTGCTTGCCGACTTCCTCGAGCGTGTGGTCGGTGTTCATGTCGATGCCGAAGCGCATTCGCAGCACCTTCGCCTCGCGCGGGGTCAGGCCCGCGAGCACGTCGCGCACCGTCTCCATGAGGTTGGTGTTGGTCGTCGCCTCGATCGGGGACTCGACGTTCGTGTCCTCGATGAAGTCGCCCAGGTGCGAGTCCTCGTCGTCGCCGATCGGGGTCTCCATGGAGATCGGTTCCTTCGCGATCTTCATGACCTTGCGGATCTTGTCCTCGGGCATGTCCATTTCCTTCGCCAGCTCCTCCGGCGTGGCCTCGCGGCCGAACTGCTGGAGCATCTGGCGGGAAATGCGGTTGAGCTTGTTGATCGTCTCGATCATGTGCACCGGGATGCGGATGGTGCGCGCCTGGTCGGCGATCGAGCGGGTGATCGCCTGGCGGATCCACCAGGTGGCGTAGGTCGAGAACTTGTAGCCGCGGCGGTACTCGAACTTGTCGACCGCCTTCATCAGGCCGATGTTGCCTTCCTGGATCAGGTCGAGGAACTGCAGGCCGCGGTTGGTGTACTTCTTGGCGATGGAGATCACCAGGCGCAGGTTCGCCTCGACCATCTCCTTCTTGGCCTTGCGCGCCTTGGCTTCGCCGTAGGCCATCGCGCGGCTGATCTCGCGCAACTCGGCCAGCGACACCATCATCGACTTCTCGAGCGCGATGGTCGCTTCCTGCTCGGCGACGATCTGGTCCTTCACGTCGCGCAGGCCGCTCGACCACTTCTGCTTGCGCTTGAGGACGTCGTCCACCCAGCCGAGGTTGGTCTGGTTGCCGTCCCACGCGCGCAGGAAGTCCTTGCGCGGCATCTTCGCCACGCGCACGGCGAGGTCGAGGATGCGGCGCTCGTGGTCCTTCACTTCGCCCTGCGCGTCGCGCAGGCGCTTGACCAGGGCGTCGGTCAGCGGCAGCGGCAGCTTGAGCGTCATGAAGATGGCGGCCATCTCCTCGCGCAGCTTCAGCACCGGCTTGGCGCCGGCGCCGTTCTTCGCGTACGACTTCTGGAACTTGGCGTACAGCGCGCCGATCTGCTCCATGCGCGCGGCGACCTCGACCGGATCCGGGCCGGTGGGGCCCGCTTCCTCTTCGGCGGCATCGCCGGCGTCGTCCTCTTCCTCGTCGGCGTCGGCATCGTCGTCGGAGACGTCGCGCGCGACGGCCGGCACGGGAAGCTCCGGCTCCTCGTCGACCAGGTCGTTGAAGCCCACGACCACTTCGGCCAGGCGCTTCTTGCCCGCCTTGTGCAGGTCGTAGTCCTCGAGCAGCAGCTGCACCGACCAGGGGAAGCTGGCCAGCGAGGTCAGCATCTGGTTGAGGCCTTCCTCGATGCGCTTGGCGATGGCGATCTCGCCCTCGCGCGTCAGCAGCTCGACGGTGCCCATCTCGCGCATGTACATGCGCACGGGATCGGTGGTGCGGCCGCCTTCGGCGTCGAGCGCCGACAGCGTGGCGGCGGCTTCCTCGGCGGCGGTGTCGTCGACCTCGCGGCCGCTGCCGGAATTGCCGGCGAGCAGCAGCGTCTCGGCATCCGGCGCAATTTCATGCACCTCGATGCCCATGCCGTTGATCATGCCGATGATGTCTTCGATCTGCTCCGGATCGACCATGTCGTCGGGCAGGTGGTCGTTGACTTCGGCGTAGGTCAGGTAGCCCTGCTCCAGGCCCTTGCTGATCAGCTGCTTGATGTCGGACTGGGGAGCCTGGCGTTCGTTGGCCATGGGGGGTGCGCCACCGGGGATGTTGGGCGGAAAGAACCCTGCATTATACAGCGTGAACGCAGCGGCCCGGGGTTTCCGGCCTCTACGCCCGCAGCAGGAACGTCACCGGGCCGTCGTTGGCCAGGCTGACCACCATATGGGCACCGAAGCGGCCCGTTTCCACCCCCCGGGCATGCGATTCCCGGCATTTGGCGACCAGTCCGGCGAAGATCCGTTCAGCCTTGGCCGGTGCCATGGCCGTGCTGAAGCCCGGGCGCATGCCCGAGGAGGTATCCGCCGCCAGCGTGAACTGGCTCACCAGGAGCAGGCCGCCGCCGGTATCGGAGAGGGACCGGTTCATGCGCCCCTGGTCGTCGGCGAAGACCCGGTAGCCGAGCAGCCGCTCCGCCATCCGGGCGACCTGCGCGTCGCCGTCCCCCGGCTCGACCCCCACCAGGGCGAGCAGGCCCGGGCCGATGGCGCCGATGGTCTCGCCGTCCACCGCCACGGCCGCAGAGCTCACGCGCTGGATCAGGCTGATCATGCCGTGCATTGTAGGTCCGCCCTGCAGGGGTGGCTCCTACAATGGCGCGATGACGGAATTCGCCGCCCGCCTGCTGTACCTGCTCGCCGCCGCGGTCGCGCGGCTGCCATGGCGCTGGCAGCAGGCGCTCGCCGACGCGCTGGCGGCGCTCTGGCGCCGCCTCGATGCGCGCGAATCGCGGGTGGCGCGCCGCAACCTGGAGCTCGCCTGTCCGCAGCTCGACCCGGACGCGCGCGAGCGGCTGCAGCGCGCGGTGCTGCGCACCACGGCGTGCCAAGCGCTGGAGACGCTGGTGCTCTGGACCCGGCCGCACGCGCGCAACCTCGCCCTGCTGCGGGAAACCCACGGCACCGGATTGCTGGACGCGGCGATCGCCGCGGGCCGCGGCGTGATCGTGGCGGCGCCGCACTACGGTAACTGGGAGCTGCTCAACCAGTGGCTGGCCGCGCGCACCCCGCTGGCCATCCTCTACAAGCCGCCGGAATCGAAGGTCGGCGAGGCCTTCCTCCGCCGCGTGCGCGCGGACGACGCGAACGCGGCGCGCGTCGAGCAGGTGCCCGCGGAAGGGAGCGCGGTGCGCCGCCTGCTGCGCGTCCTGCAGGGCGGCGGCGTGGTCGGCATCCTGCCAGACCAGCAGCCCAAGGCCGGCGACGGCGTGTTCGCGCCGTTCTTCGGCGTCGATGCGCTGACGATGACCCTGCTGCCGCGGCTCGCTGCGCGCACCGGCGCGACGGTGCTGTTCGCGTACTGCGAACGCATCGGTGCGCCCGGCGCGGCGCCGGCGTTCGCGCTGCGCATCGAACCGGCGCCCGAAGGCATCGCGTCCACCGACACGAACGAAGGTGCGCGCGCGCTCAACGCCGGGGTCGAGCGCATCGCGCGCCGCGATCCCGCGCAGTACCAGTGGACCTACAAGCGCTACACCCTGCGCCCGCCGGAAAGCGGCGAGGCCAATCCGTACCGCGACCTGGAGCGGCATTGATGGACGCCGGCGCGCGCCTGCCGATCAGCGGCGTGGTCATCGCGATGAACGAGGCCGACCGCATCGGCCGCTGTGTCGCCAGCCTCGCTGCGCTGTGCGACGAGGTGGTGGTGCTCGATTCCGGCTCGACCGACGCGACGGTGGCGGTGGCGACCGCCGCGGGCGCGCGCGTGGTGCCCCAGCCGTGGCTCGGCTTCGCCGCGCAGAAGAACGCCGCGATCGCCGCGGCCACCCGCCCGTGGGTGCTGCTGCTCGACGCCGACGAATGGCTCGGCGACGGCGCCGGCGACCGCCTGCGCGCGCTGTTCGCGGGCGGCGAGGTGGAACGCGCCGACGTCTGGCGGCTGCACCGCCGCACCCACTACCTCGGCGCCCCGCTGGACCATGGCGGCTGGGGACGCGAAGCCGTGGAGCGCCTGTTCCGCCCCGACCTGCGCTACCTGCCGGCCAACGTCCATGAACGCCTCGACCTCGCCGGGCGCCGCGTCGCCGCGGTCGGGGCCCGGATCGAGCACGACACCGCGCGCTCCGACGACGAGTACGCCGCCAAGCTCGACCGCTACGCCGCCCTGTGGGCGCGCCAGCGTCGCGCCGCCGGGCGCACGGCCGGTCCGCTGGCCGCCCCCCTCCACGCCGCCGCCTACTGGCTCCGGAACTACGTCCTCCGCGGCGGCTTCCTGGACGGCCCCATGGCGCGGCGGTTCCATCGCCTGCACACTCGCTACGTGTTCCGGAAATACACTCTGCTGCGCAATCGATGACCCGGCATGGAGCCGGGCCGGCCGCCCGGCCACGCGAGGATGCACATGCTTCCGACAGGCGCCAATCGCGGGCACGACCGCCCTTCCGGCCCGGCTTCGGTCAGCCTCATCGTGACGACGTACAACTGGCCGCAGGCCCTGGAACTCGTGCTCGCGAGCGTGCGGGGGCAGACGCGCCTGCCCGATGAAGTGATCGTCGCCGACGACGGTTCCGGCACCGAGACCGCTAGCCTGGTGCACGAGGCCGCGGTCGCATGCCCGTGCCCGCTGCGCCATTCGTGGCAGGAGGACCTCGGCTTCCGCGCAGCGCGGTCTCGCAACCTCGCGATCGCCGCCGCGCGCGGCGACTACGTGCTGCTCGTCGACGGCGACATGGTCCTGCACCCGCGCTTCGTCGCCGACCACCTGGCCGCGGCGCGGCGCGGCGCCTTCGTGCAGGGATCGCGCGTGCTGCTGCAGCCCGGGTTCAGCGCGCGGATGCTGGCCCGCGAGGCCCTGCGCCCCGGATTCTTCAGCGGCGGCGTGCGGCGGCGGCGCCACACCTTGCGGATCCCGCCGCTTTCGCGCCTCTACGCGCGGCTGGCCGGCCCCGCGCCGCGCGCGGTCAAGTCCTGCAACCAGGGCTGGTGGCGCGACGACCTCGTGCGACTCAACGGCTTCGACGAGCGCATGCAGGGCTGGGGCCGCGAGGACGAGGAACTCGCGATGCGCGCCTGGCACGCCGGCATCGCCTGCCGCCAGGTGCGGCTGGCCGCGCTCGCGTTCCACCTGCACCACCAGGAACGCCACGAAGGCGGCGCCAGTCCCAACGATGCCCTGCTGGCCTCGACCATCGCGGAGCGGCGGACCCGCTGCGAGCTCGGCCTCAGCGCGCATCTCCCTGGCGCGGCGGCCCGCCCGGCGCCGGGCGGATAGCGCACGGCGCCGTCGCCGACGCGGGCAGGAGCCACCACTCGCGCCGGTTGGCCCCGCCGAGCGCCTGCGCGTCGGACATGCGCGCGCAATGCGGCAACGCCGTTTCCTGCACGAGCAGCCAGCGCGTGCCGGGCGCCTGCCGCTGCCAGGCGATGCCGCGCTGCATCTGCTCCGCGACCGGCGCCTTGAAGCCGAAGGTCTCGGCGGGCCGGTCGGCCATCAGCAGGTTCTGCTCGCGCCAGCCGACGAGGCCGAGCTGCGCGCCGGGGCCGATGCGCCGGCCGACGTCGTCCATCAGCGCCTTCGCCGAACTGGAGTCGGTGAGCAGCGGGTGCGCGACGAGGCCGTACAGCACCCAGGTGGCCGCGAGCATCGCGACGACGCCGGCGGCGGCGCGGCGGCGCCCGAACCACAGCAGGCTGGCGAGCGCGCAGCCGCCGATCGCCAGCACCAGCCAGGCCCCGGCGTGCGCCTGGCCGACGCTCAGCCCGCGCTCGAACAGCAGCTTCGTTTCGAACTTCGGCGCGGCCAGCAGCATCGTCGCGGCCCCGCCGATCGCCAGCAGCGCGAACATGCCCATGAACGCGACCAGCAACCATTGCGCGCCGCGCCGGCGGACGATGCCCGGCAGCAGCGGCCCCAGCGCCAGGCAGGCCATCGGCAGCGCGGGCAGGATGTAGACGTCGCGCTTGCCGCTGGGGATCGAGAAGAACAGCAGCGCCAGCAGCCACCACCCGAGCGGGAGCAGGTAGCGCGCGTCGCGGCGCCGCAGCCGCCGGCGCCAGGCGGGGATCGCCCACGGCAGCGCGAGCATCGCCGGCAGCCACATCGTGGCCATCACCTGCAGGAAGTACCACGGCGGCTTCGGATGGTCCCAGGATTCCGCGTAGCGCTTGGCGGTCTGGCGGAACAGCAGGTCGTCGACGTAGGCGCGGTACGCGGGATCGCCGTGCCCGAGCGCGGCGTGCAGCATCGGCCCGAGCCACAGTGCGACCGCCGCGAGGAAAGCCACCGGCCCGAGCAGCGCACGCCAGTCGCGCAGCGGCGCGCGTGCGCCGTGCCAGCCGCGCAGCGCCGCGTACAGGCCGGGGATCACCATCGCCAGCGCGAGCACGCCCACGCCCTTGGTGATCGTGCCGAGGCCTGCGGCGAACCAGCCCAGCACCCACCAGCGCCACTCCGCGCGCGCGCCGTCGCGCGACTCGAGCAGGAAACGCAGGAACCCGTAGTTGCCCAGGGTGATCCAGAAGGTGACCAGCGGATCGATCTGCGCCTTCTTCGACTGGTACGTGAACTGCAGCGCGAACAGCAGCGCGCAGCCCGCGTACAGCCCGACGCGCGGCGTCCACAGGCGCCGGCCGAGGTCGACCACGCACCAGAGCGTCCCCAGCGCGGCGAGCAGCGACGGCAGCAGGAACGCGACGCGCCAGCTCCCGACCAGCAGGTAGGCCGCCGCCTGCGTCCACATGAACAACGGCGGCTTGTCCGAATAGAGTTCGGCGCCGCGGTGCGGGAACAGCCAGTCGCCGCTCTCGACCATCTGCTTCGCCACCAGCGCGAAGCGCGGCTCGTCGGCGGGCCAGGGATCGCGCAGGCCGAGGCCCGCGGCGAGCACGAGCGCGGCCAGCAGCCAGAACAGCCAGGTCTCGCGGGCGACGCGGGTCGTGGGCATGGCCACGATCATACGGCCCTAGCGTTTCGCGATGCGCGCGTAGAAGAAGCCGTCCATGCCGTCCTCGCCGGGGAAGCGCTGGCGGACCTGGCCGAGGGGCGCGCCGTCGTCGCCGCGCACGTCGACCGCGTGGCCGAAGCGATCGTCGAGCGGCGCCAGCCGCGCGTCCGCGGTGCGCGCCAGGAAGGCGGCGACCTGGCGGTCGTTCTCGCGCCGCAGCAGCGAGCAGGTGGCGTACAGCAGCGTGCCGCCGGCGGCGAGCGCCGGCCACAACGCATCGAGCAGCCGCGCCTGCACGGCGGCGAGCGCTTCGATGTCGCTCGCGCGCCGATGCAGCAGGATGTCGGGATGGCGGCGCACGACGCCGGTCGCGCTGCACGGCGCGTCGAGCAGGATCGCGTCGAAGGGCGCGCCGTCCCACCAGTGCGCGAGCTCTGCGGCGTCGGCGGCGCGCAGGCGCACGCCCGGACCTTCGAGGCCGAGCCTGGCGAGCGTCGCCCGCACGCGCTCGAGCCGCACCGCATCGACGTCGAGCGCGAGCAGCCGCAATGCCGGATCGCGCTCCAGCAGGTGGGCGGCCTTGCCGCCGGGCGCCGCGCAGGCATCGAGCACGCGGCCGCCCGGCGGCGGGGCGAGCGCATCGGCGACGAGCTGGGCGCTGCCGTCCTGGATCGAGAACGCACCCGACGCGAAGGCCGGCATCGACGCGAACGGCACCGCTGGGGCGACGTCGACGCGCAGGCCGTCCGGACAGGCGGGCGACGCGGAGGCGTCGACGCCTTCGGCCGCCAGTTGCGCGCGCAGGGCCTCGACCGCGAGCACGCGGCGGTTCGCGCGCAGCCACGCGGGCGCTTCCCGCGAGGATGCGGCGACGATGGCGTCCGCATGCTCCGGCCAGTCCTCGCGCAAGGCCTGCAGCAGCCACGCCGGCCAGGCCGCGTCGAGCGCGCCCGCCGGCAGCCCGTCGCGCAGCGCGCGCCGCAGCAGCGCGTTGACGAGTCCCGCCTGGTGCGCGCGCCCGAGCGTGCGCGCCGCCTCCACCGTCGCCGCCACGGCTGCATGCGAGGGCAGGCGCAACGCCTCGAGCTGGGCGAAGCCGGCGTACAGCAGGGCGCGCAATGCGCCGTCACGTCGGCCCGGGGGCTTCGGCATCCACTGCGCCAGGGCCGCGGCATAGCGTCCGTGCGCGCGCAGCGCGGCGAACACGATGGCCTCCAGCAGGGCGCGGTCGCGCGGATCGGGCAGCGCCGGCAACGCCTGGGCAAGCTGCGCCTTCAGCGAACGCCCGTCGTGCAGCACGGCGTCGAGCGTGCGCGCGGCCGCGACGCGCACCGCGACACCGGCGGCGTCGCTGCCGGAACCGCCGGCCCTCGCGCCAGGTGCAGGCTTGCGCGGGCTCACGCCCGGCCCGCCAGCGGGCGGGCGTTGAGGTAATCGGAGACGGCGACGGGCCGGCCGCCTTCGCGCTGCACGCGCAGCAGCCGCAGCGCGCCCTCGCCGCAGGCGACGTCGATGCCCTCGCGCCGCGCCAGCAGCACGGTCCCGGGCGGTGCGCCGTGCGCGAGCGGCAGCGCCTCGGCGGCATGGATGCGCACGCGCTCGCCGTCGAGTTGCGCCTCGGCGACCGGCCACGGCTGGAACGCACGCACCTTGCGCGCGAGCGCCTCGGCGGGCCGGGTCCAGTCGAGCTTCGCTTCGGCCTTGTCGAGCTTGGCGGCGTAGGTCGCGCCCGCGTCCGGCTGCGGCACCGCGACCGGCTTCATGCCGGCGCGCAGCAGGCCGAGGCCGTCGGACAGCACCTGCGCGCCGAGCACCGCGAGGCGATCGTGCAGTTCGCCGCCGGTCTCGGCGACGCTGATCGGCGTGTGCTGCGACAGCAGCACCGGGCCGGTGTCCAGGCCCTTCTCCATCTGCATCAGGCAGACGCCGGTCTCGGCGTCGCCCGCTTCGATCGCGCGCTGGATCGGCGCCGCGCCGCGCCAGCGCGGCAGCAGCGAGGCGTGCACGTTCCAGCAGCCATGCTTCGGGATGTCGAGGATCGATTGCGGCAGCAGCAAGCCGTAGGCCACGACCACCATCAGGTCCGGCTGCAGCGCGCGCAGCGCATCTCGCGACAGCTGCGTGCGCAGCGTCTCCGGTTGCAGCACGGGAATGCCGCGCTGCACGGCTTCGAGCTTCACCGGCGACGCCTGCAGCCCGCGCCCGCGGCCCGCGGGCCGGTCCGGCTGCGTGTACACCGCGACGACTTCACCGCGCTGCGCGGCGGCGCGCAGCGACGGCACGGCGAATTCCGGCGTTCCGGCGAAGACGATTCTCATGGGGGAAAGGGTAACGGGCCGCCCGCCGGCGGCTTCACGCGGCGGAACGCCGCGCCTTCGCCAGCTTCTTGCGCACCATCTCGCGCTTCAGCGGCGAGAGGTAGTCGACGAAGAGCTTCCCTTCGAGATGGTCCATCTCGTGCTGGATGCAGACCGCCAGCAGCCCGTCGACCTGCAGTTCGAACGGCTTGCCGTCGCGGTCGAGCGCGGCCACGGTGATCGCATCGGCGCGGGTCACGTCGGCGAAGATGCCGGGCACCGACAGGCAGCCTTCCTGGTACACCTGCTCGCCGCTGCGCGCGGTGATCTCGGGGTTCACGAACACCAGCGGCCGGTCGTGCTCCTCGGTCACGTCGATGACCATGAAGCGCTTGTGCACGTCCACCTGGCTCGCGGCCAGGCCGATGCCCGGCGCCGCGTACATCGTCTCGAACATGTCGTCGAGCAGGCGCTGGGTCTCCGGCAGGGCCAGCCACGCCGGATCGACCGGCGCCGCGCGGGTGCGCAACCGGGGATCGGGGAACTCGAGGATCGGGAGCAGGGCCATGGCGGGAAAAAAGGGAGGCGGCGGTCACATCCGCGGACACGGAGTGTCGACGGAGGCCGCAATTATAGCGCCGACGGCTTGCGCCGGGCCGCGATCCCCGCGCATTATCGGGTCGGTTAAGGCGGGGTTTTCCCAAGGGGAGCGGGGACATGGCCGCAATGCCTGAGCGCATTCGTGAAGTTTCGACGCGTGGCCCGCAGCCGCGGGGCCGGCGCCTGCGCTGGCGGACCGTACTGGCCACCGCATTGCTGGTCGCGGGCACGTGGGCGGTCGCCGCCGACCTGCGGGGCGACCATCCAGACACCTACGTGGTGAAGAAGGGCGACACCCTCTGGGACATCGCCGGCCGGTTCCTGCCCAAGCCGTGGCTGTGGCCGGAGATCTGGCAGGCCAACCCGCAGATCGCGAACCCGCACCTGATCTACCCCGGCGACGTGATCTCGCTGGCCTACCTCGACCGCGTGCAGCAGGCCGTCGTCGAACCCGGCCCGCGCGTCGAAGCGCCGGTCACCGGCGTGCCGCTCGACGCGGTCCGGCCCTTCCTGAAGGACCTGCGCGTCGTCGACGAGTTCCGCCGCCTGCCCTACGTCGTCGCCCTGGAGGAAGACCGCCTGCGCGGCGGCCAGGGGCAGATCGCGTACGCCGCCGAGCTGGCGATGGCGCCGGGCCAGCGCGTGGCGATCCTCCGCCCGATGCAGCGCTACACCCACCGCGACCGCACCGACGGCTGCTGCGACCTGTTCCAGAAGGACGACCTCGACTACCGCGGCAGCGTCATCCTCGACAGCGCGCACTTCTGGGACGGCGCGATGATCATGGATTCGGGCCGCGACACGCTCGGCTACGAGATGGTGCGCGTCGCCAACGCCGTGGTGACCCGCGGCGAGGGCAACGGCGCGCAGGCTTCCACGCTGCTGATCGAGGGCGACTCGCGCGACGTGCGCGTCGGCGACCGCATCGTGCCCGCCGGCGCGGAGGGCTACGACCTGCAGTTCTTCCCGCACGTCCCGGCGCAGTCGTTCGAGTACGGCCGCGCCAAGATCCTGGCGGTGTCGGACATGCTGACCACCGGTGGCCCGCACGATGTCGTGGCGCTGTCCGTCGGCAAGCGCGAGGGCATCGACAACGGCACCGTGTTCTCGGTGTGGCGTCCGGGTTCCGCGATCGTCGACCGCGTGTACGCGCCGGACATGACCGAAGGCTGGATCTTCCCGGGCGGCCGCACCCGGCTGCCCGACGAATTCGCCGGCCACGTGATGGTGTTCCGCACCTTCGACAAGGTGAGCTATGCGCTGGTCATGGACAGCGTGAAGCCGTCGCGCGTGGGCTACGAACTGAAGCATCCCGACGCGACGTACTGACGCGCGGAAGCGGGCACACGCGCCGGGGCAAACCCCGACGCAGCGACGGGACGGCGCCTGAGGGCGCCGTCTTCGTTCCGGCCCGATGCTTGGCGGATGGACCGGCCGGGCGACGACGCGGGAATCGAAGCGCTGCTGCGGCTGCAGCTCGCGGGCGGCGCGGTGGCGCCGCGGCGCGCGCTGCTGGAAGC
>JANINR010000084.1 GCA_024508915.1 Lysobacteraceae bacterium
CCAGCTCCGTTCGCTGCTGCGCAACGCACCGCAGGCGAGCAGCCGCGGCGAGGCGGCGGCGCAACGCGCCGACGCGCGGCTGCCGGGCGTGCTGCGCACCGCCGCGGCGCTGCCGACCTTGCGCGCCAACCTGGACCGCGGCTCGGTCGCCTTCCGCCATGCCCTGCGCTGCGCGACCTGCGTCGCCATCGCCGCCGCCGCGGAGCGCGCGCTCGCCGTGCCGCACGGCGCCTGGATCCCGATGACCGCCGCCATCGTGCTCAAGCCCGATTTCGGCGGCACGCTGCGCTTCGGCGCGTTGCGCGTGGCCGGAACGCTCGCCGGCCTGTTGCTGGCCTCGCTGCTCGCCCACTACGCCATGGGCGACGCCGCGCTGCGCCTGCTGCTGCTCGCCGCTCTGTGCATCGGCTTCCGCCTCACCGCCACGGTCAACTACGGCATCGGCGTCGCCTTCCTGACCGGCATGGTGGTGGTCCTGCTGACGTTCCGCGGCATGGCGCCCGCCGACGCGATGCAGGCGCGCGTGGTGGGCACGCTCGCCGGCAGCGCGCTGGCCCTGTGCGCCTACGCATTGTGGCCGACATGGGAAAGCCGCCGGACCCGGGCGTCCCTGGCCGCCGTCGTGGACGCCTATCGGGCGCACCTCGGGGCGGTGTTCGCCGGGCGCCGCGCCGAGTTCGCCGAAACCCGCGCCGCCGCCCGGCGCGCACGCACCAACGCCCAGGCCTCGCTGGAACGCCTGCGCGCCGAGCCGCGCGGCAAGCGTTCCGTGCGCGAGATCGAGCGCGCCGAAGCCCTGCTCGCCAACGCCAGCCGCCTGGTGCGCGCCGGCGTCGCGATGGAGGCGCTGCAGCTCGACGGCGCCCGGCTTCCGCCGCTGCCTGCGCTGGAGGACTTCGCCGTGCAGGCGGACGCGATGCTGCGCGCCGTGGCCGCAAGCCTCGGGGACGCGGCGGCGGCCCCGGCGGGGTCCCTGCGACCCGGCGAGAGGCACGTGGCGCACGCGCTCGCCGCGGCGGTCGCGGCAGGCGACCCGGTCGCCCTTGCCGTCGCCGATGCCTGCGACCGGATCGCCGACAGCGTCGATACCCTCGCCTACCTGGTGCGACCCGCGGCCGCGGCCGCGTCGCCGGCTGGTTAAACTGCAACGATGCTCAAGATAGACGTCCACGCCCATTACCTCCCGCGCGACTGGCCCGACCTCGCCGCGCGCTACGGCGACCCGCGTTTCCCCGTGATCCACCACGGCGACGACGGCCGCCACCGGATCTACAAGGACGGGAAGTTCTTCCGCGAGATCTGGCCCAAGACCTGGGACCCGGAGGAGCGGATCGAGGACTACGCGCGCTTCGGCGTGCAGGTGCAGGTGATCAGCACCGTGCCGGTGATGTTCAGCTATTGGGCCAAGGCCGACCAGGCGCTGGCGCTGCACCAGGCGCTCAACGACCACATGGCCGAGACCTGCCGCGCCCACCCCCGCCATTACGCAGGCATCGGCACGGTGCCCATGCAGTCGCCGCGGCTGGCGATCCAGGAACTCGAGCGCTGCGTGGACCAGCTCGGCCTGCAGGGCGTGCAGATCGGTTCGCACGTCGAGACGCCCGGCGGCGGCAACTGGAACCTCGATGCGCCCGAGCTGTTCGACTTCTTCCAGGCCGCCAGCGACCTCGGCGCGGCGATCCTCGTGCACCCCTGGGACATGATGGGCACCGACTCGATGCCCAAGTACTGGCTGCCCTGGCTGGTCGGCATGCCCGCCGAACAGTCGCGCGCGGCGTGCTGCCTCGTGTTCGGCGGCGTCCTCGAGCGCCTGCCCGGGCTGCGCGTGTGCCTCGCGCATGGCGGCGGCAGCTTCCCTTACACCATCGGCCGCATCGAGCACGGCTTCAACATGCGCCCCGACCTGGTCGCCACCGACAACCCGCGCAACCCGCGCGAGTACCTGCAGCGGCTGTATTTCGATTCCTGGGTCGCCGACGAGCGCGCGCTGCGCTACCTGCTGGACGTCTGCGGCGTGGACCGGGTGATGCTCGGCACCGACTATCCGTTCCCGCTCGGCGAACAGGTCCCGGGCGCCGGCATCGACGCGCTCGGCCTGGATATCCCGGGACGCGAGCGGCTCTACCACGGCACGGCCCTGGAATGGCTGGGACTGCCCGAATCCCGCTTCTCGTGAGCACTCCCGCATGAGCACTCCCGCATGAGCACTCCCGCATGAGCATGCCCGCATGAGCACGCCCGCCACCGACGAACACGCCCGCGCGCTCGACGCTGCCGACCCGCTCTCCGCGTTGCGCGACGAATTCCACCTGCCGCGCCACGCGGGCGCCGAGCAGGCCTATTTCTGCGGGAACTCGCTCGGCCTGCAGCCGAAGGGCACACGCGCCGTCGTCGACGAGGTGATGGACAAGTGGGCCGGCGAGGCGGTGGAGGGCCATTTCCGCGAGCCCGCGCCGTGGATGCCCTACCACGCGCTCGTGCGCGACGGGCTCGCGGAGGTGGTCGGCGCGCAACCGGCGGAAGTGGTGGCGATGAATTCGCTCACCGCCAACCTGCACTTCATGCTAGCGAGCTTCTACCGGCCCACGCGCGAGCGTCCTGCGATCCTGATGGAAGCCGGCGCATTCCCGTCCGACCGTTATGCGCTGGAGTCGCAGGTCCGCTTCCACGGCTTCGACCCGGCCTCGGATCTGGTCGAGGTCGAGCCGGACGCGGCTGACGGCACGTTCTCGATGGCCGCGATCGCCGACGCGATCGGGCGCCACGGACCGCGCATCGCGACGATCGTGTGGCCGGGCGTGCAGTATCGCACCGGCCAGGCCTTCGACCTCGCGGAGATCGCGCGGCTCGGGCACGCCGCCGGCGCGATCATCGGCTTCGACCTGGCCCACGGCGTCGGCAACCTGCCGCTGCGCCTGCACGACGACGGCGCCGACTTCGCGGTGTGGTGCCACTACAAGTACATGAACTCGGGGCCGGGAGCGGTCGCCGGGTGCTTCGTGCACGAGCGGCACGCCCGCACCGACCGGCCCCGGCTCGCCGGCTGGTGGGGCCACGACCAGGCGTCGCGCTTCCGCATGGGCCCGCAGTTCGTGCCGACGCCGGGCGCGGAGGGCTGGCAACTCAGCAATCCGCCGATCCTGGGGCTGGCGCCGTTGCGCGCCTCGCTCGCGCTGTTCGCGCGCGCCGGCGGCATGGGCGCCTTGCGCGAGCGGTCGCTGCGCCTGACCGGTTACCTCGAAGCGCTGATCCGCGAGCGGCTCGCGGGCACGCTGCAGATCCTGACGCCTGCGGATCCCGCGCAGCGCGGCGCGCAGCTGTCGCTGCGTGTCGCCGGCGGACGCGAGCGCGGCCGTGCCCTGTTCGAATTCCTCGAGCGCAACGGCATCGTCGGCGACTGGCGCGAGCCGGACGTGATCCGGATCTCGCCCGCCCCGCTGTACAACAGCCACGCCGACATCCTGCGCTTCGTGCGCGGCGTCGAGGCGTGGCGCGAGGCAGGCGCATGAAGCCGACGGGTTCGCTCACCATCGTCGGCGCGGGCCTGGCCGGCACGCTGCTGGCGACCCTGCTCGCCCAGCGCGGCTGGCGCGTCGAGGTCTTCGAGCGTCGCGGCGACCCGCGCCTGCACGGCTATGCCGGCGGCCGCTCGATCAACCTCGCGCTCGCCGAACGCGGCCTGCATGCGCTGCGCCAGGCCGGGGCGGACGCCGCGGTGCTGGAACGCGCGGTGATGATGCGCGGCCGCATGGTCCACCCGCTGCACGGGCAGGTGCACCTGCAGCGCTATGGCCGCGACGACAGCGAGGTGATCTGGTCGGTCAGCCGCGGCGAGCTCAACATCGCGCTGCTCGACGCGGCCGAAGCCGCCGGCGCGACGCTGCACTTCGACCGCGGCCTGGCGGACGTCGACTTCAGCCGTGGCGTCGCCTCGTTCCGCGGCGACGGCGCGGACCACGTGCATGCCTTCGACGCCCTCCTCGGCTGCGACGGCGCCGGTTCCACCCTGCGCGCGCGGATGGCCCTCCACGCGGACCTCGGCGAACGCACCGAGTGGCTGGCGCACGGCTACAAGGAACTCGAGATCCCGCCCGCCCCCGATGGCGGCTTCCGCATCGAGCCCAACGCGCTGCACATCTGGCCGCGCGGCCGCTACATGTGCATCGCGCTCCCGAACGACGAACGCACGTTCACGGTGACGCTGTTCATGGCACTGCACGCGGACGGCAGCGGCGACCCCGACTTCGATGCCGTCGCCGACGCGGCTGCCGCGCGCGCCCTGTTCGAGCGCGATTTCCCCGACGCGCTGCCCCTGATCCCGGCGCTGGAGCGCGACTTCGAAGCGAACCCGACCGGCACGCTCGCCACGCTCTACCTCGACCGCTGGCACCTCGGCGGCCAGGCGGTGCTGCTCGGCGATGCCGCGCATGCGATGGTGCCGTTCCACGGGCAGGGCATGAACTGCGCCTTCGAGGACTGCGTCGCCCTGGCCGACCACATCGCGGCGGCGCCGACGCTGGAGGGCGCCTTCGCCGCGTTCCAGGCGCAGCGGCTCCCGGACGCACGCGCGATCCAGGCCATGGCGCTGGAAAACTACATCGAGATGCGCGACCTGGTCGACGACCCGGATTTCCTCCTGCAGCGCGAGCTCGAGCAGGCGCTGCAGGCGCGGCATCCGGCGCGCTTCGTGCCGCACTACGCGATGGTGACGTTCATGCGCATCCCGTACGCCGTCGCGCACGCGCGCAGCGAGGTGCAGCGCGGGATCCTGGTGGAAGCGACGCGCGGCCTGCGTTCGCTCGACGGGGTGGACTGGGCCGCGGCGGACGCCGCGGTCGAGCGGCTGCTCGCGCCGCTGGCCGATGCGCCGGCGTGAGTCGCAGCCCGTGAGCCGGGCGCCTGCGAGGATGCCGCCAGCATGAGCGGCAGCTTCCTGTTCTACGACCTGGAGACCTTCGACGCCGATCCGCAACGCTCGCGGATCGCTCAGTTCGCCGCGATCCGCACCGACGAAGCGCTGGTCGAGGTCGAATCGCCGATCGACTTCATGGTGCGCCCGGCGGACGACCTGCTGCCCTCGCCGGTGGCCACGCTGATCACCGGCATCGCCCCGCAACGTGCGCTGCGCGAGGGCGTCAACGAGGCCGAGGCGTTCGCCCGGATCGCCGATGCGATGTCGCGGCCCGGCACCTGCACCCTGGGCTACAACTCGTTGCGCTTCGACGACGAGTTCGTGCGCAACGGGTTCTTCCGCAACTTCCACGACCCGTACGAACGCGAGTGGCGCAACGGCAACTGCCGCTGGGACCTGCTCGATGTGATGCGGATGGCGCACGCGCTGCGACCCGACGGCCTGCAGTGGCCGCTGCGCGAGGACGGTACCCCGTCGTTCCGGCTCGAGCACCTGGCGCTGGCCAACGGCGTGCGCGAGGGCGACGCGCACGAGGCGCTCTCCGACGTGCGCGCGCTGGTCGGCCTCGCGCGGCTGCTGCGGGCCGCGCAGCCCAGGTTCTGGGAGTACGCGCTGAAACTGCGCGACAAGCGCCATGCCGGCAGCCTGCTCGATCCCGTGGCGATGGCGCCGGTGCTGCACGTCTCGCAGCGCTATCCGGCGGCCCGGCTGTGCGCGGCCGCGGTCGTGCCGCTCGCGCGCCATCCGCGCTACGACGGGCGCGTGATCGTGTTCGACCTCGACGCGGATCCGGCGCAGGTGCTCGACCTCGACGCCGAGGCCATCGCCACGCGCCTGTTCGTGCGCCGGGACGCGTTGCCCGAGGGCGTCGAGCGCATCGCGCTGAAGGAAGTGCACCTCAACCGCAGCCCGGCGCTGGTGGCCTGGCACCATCTCCGCGACGGCGACTTCGAACGGCTGCGCATCGATCGCGCCACCGTGGAGGCGCGCGCGGCCCGACTGCGCGCGGCCGGGCCCGCGCTCGCGGAAAAGATCCGGCGCGTGCATGCGCTGGAGCGCGAGCGCCTGCCGGCCGACCCGGACGCCTCCCTCTACGACGGCTTCCTGTCCGACGCCGACCGCCGCCGCTGCGCCCAGGTACGGGGCACGCCGCCGCACCTGCTCGGCTCGCAGGCGTTCGGATTTTCCGACCCGCGGCTCGACGAGCTGCTGTTCCGCTATCGCGCGCGCAACTGGCCGGAACTGCTGTCGACGGCGGAGCGCGCGCGCTGGGATGCCTTCCGCCACGCGCGCCTGGCCCCGGGCTCCGCGCTGGCTTCGCCCGACCTGGCGCGTTTCGGGGCGGACCTCGCCGCATCGCGCGCGCAGCACGCGGGCGATCCCGCGAAGCTCGCCCTGCTCGACCAGCTCGACGCCTGGCGCGCGCAGCTCGGCCTCGCGGCGCCGCCTACAATGGCGGAATGAGCGCCTACTTCAGCCCGAAGTCCTTCGCCTTCCTGCGCGGCATCGCCCGCCACAACGAGCGGGCGTGGTTCCAGGCCCACAAGGGCGACTACGAAACCCACGTCCGCGCGCCGTTCCAGCGCCTGCTCGGCGACCTGCAGCCGGCGCTCGCAGCGATCAGCCCGCACTACCGCTCCGATCCGCGCGCGGTCGGGGGATCGATGTTCCGGATCCAGCGCGACACGCGCTTCTCCGGCGACAAGACGCCCTACAAGGGCTGGCAGGGCGCGCGCCTGTTCCACGAGCGGCGGCGCGAAGTCGCCGCCCCTTCGTTCTACGTCCACCTCGAACCCGACGGGTGTTTCGTCGGGGCCGGCCTGTGGCACCCCGAGACGCACACGCAGCGCAAGGTCCGCCAGTTCATCTTCGAGAACCCCGCCGGCTGGGAGCGCGCCGCGCACGCGGCCGCGTTCCGCAAGCGCTACGACCTCGGGTCGGACGACATGCTGGTGCGCAACCCGCACGGCTTCCCGCCCGACTTCCCGTTCATCGAGGACCTGCGCCGCCGCAACTTCACCGCCTGGCGCGGCGTCGACGACGACACGATGGCGGGACCGCGCCTGCGCCAGGCGATCGAGCGCGACCTCACGGCGCTGGCGCCGTTCGTGGATTATCTTTGCGCTGCGCTGGATCTCGAGTTCTGACGCCGCCTCGCCGCGGGGAGCCCAATGAAGAAGATCGCCGTCGTCCTGCTCGCGCTGCTGCTCGTGGCCGCGGCCTGGGTCGCCGCCGGGCCCTGGCTGGCGGTCCGCGCGATCCGCAGCGCGATCGAGGCCGACGACGCGGCCGCGCTCGCCGCACAGGTCGATTTCCCCGCGCTTCGTGCCAGCCTGAAGCGCCAGTTCGCCGACCGGATCGTGCGCGCGGCCGGTCCCGCGACGCAATCGAGCCTGCTCGGCGCGCTCGCGATCCGCGCAGCGACCGGCGCGGGCAGCGTGGCCGTCGACGCCCTCGCGAACCCGCTGGGACTGACGGCGCTGGTACAGGGCCGTTCAGCCTGGCGCGCGGCCGTCGGCGACGTGGCGCCGCCGGATCCGTCCGTGCCGGAGCCCCGTCCGTTCCACGACGCCGAGTATCGCTACGAGTCCCTGTCGCGCTTCACGGCGACGGTGCACGACGACGCGGGGCGGCCCGTGGTGTTCGTGCTGGGACGCGAGGGAATGCGCTGGAAGCTCGTGGACGTGCGGCTGCCGCCGACCTGAACGTCGCGGCGCGCGTGGCGCGCTTGCACGTGGCTTGCACGGTCCGCCCGATAGCGTGGCATCGACGCCGCGAGGCCGTCGTTCCCCACGAAACCGGCCATTCCATGAAGATCGCCCAGATCGCCCCCTTGTGCGAAGCCGTGCCGCCGCCGCTCTACGGCGGCACCGAGCGCATCGTCGCCTGGCTGACCGACGCGCTCGTCGAGCTCGGGCACGAGGTCACCTTGTTCGCTTCCGCCGATTCGCAGACGCGCGCGCGCCTGGTGCCTTGCCGCGACCGCGCGATCCGGATGGATCCCGCGCCGTTGAAGTCCGACCTCGCGGCGCACCTGTCGATGCTGCACGAGGTCCGCGCTCGCGCCCAGGAGTTCGACGTCCTCCACTTCCACGTCGACCTGCTGCACTTCCCGATGTTCACCGACTGGGCGAACCGGTCGGTCACGACGCTCCACGGGCGGCTCGACCTCAAGGACCTGGCCGACGCCTACAGGCGCTGGCCGCGCTATCCGCTGGTGTCGATTTCCGACCACCAGCGCAGGCCGTTGCGCTTCGCGAACTGGCGCGGCACCGTGCACCACGGCCTGCCGGAATCGCTGTTTCCCTTCAGCAGCGGCGAGGCGGGCGGTGGCTACCTCGCCTTCCTCGGCAGGATCTCGCCGGAGAAGCGCCCGGACCGCGCCATCGCGATCGCGCGCGCCACGGGCATGCCGTTGCGCATCGCGGCGAAGGTGGACGATGCCGACCGCCAGTACTTCCGCGAACGCATCGAGCCGCTGCTGGATGATCCCCTGGTCGAGTTCGTGGGCGAGATCGGCGACGCCGACAAGGCGACGTTCCTCGGCGGCGCGGCGGCGCTGCTGTTCCCCATCGACTGGCCGGAACCCTTCGGGCTCGTGATGATCGAAGCGATGGCCTGCGGCACGCCTGTCGTCGCCTGGAACTGCGGCTCCGTCCCGGAAGTGATCGAGGACGGCGTCACCGGCCGCATCGTCGACGATCTCGAAGCGGCCGCTGAGGCGGTACGCGAAGTCGTGGGCTACGACCGGCGGCGCATCCGCGCCACGTTCGAACGCCGCTTCTCGGCGATCGCGATGGCGCGCCGCTACGAGGACCTGTATGGGCAACACCTCCCCATCGAAGGCGGCTGCACCCGGCGCCTCGCCTGAGGCCGTCCCGGCCGCGGAGATCGCCGGTACCGGTGCCGGCGCTGGCGCCGGGCCCGGCAGCGCCCCGCCGCCAGCGCCGCGGACCGGCGACGTGCAACCGGCGGCCACGGCGGCGTCGTTCACCACCCACGTCCTGAAGGACGGCGACAGCTTCCTGGTCGCGAACGCCTACGGCGACATCGAGGGCGACAGCGACGGCCTCTTCCACGACGATACCCGGCTGCTTTCGCAGGCGCGGCTGCGCATCGCGGGGACGCGGCCGGAGATGCTGAGCGCCGCGGTCACGCGCGACAACGTGTTCTTCGTCGCGCACCTCACCAACCATCCCCTGCCGCCGCTCGGCGTCGACCCGATGCCCTCCGGGCTGCTGCACGTGGTGCGCACGCGCTTCCTCAGCGGCAATCGCCTCTACGAGCGCCTGCGCTTCCACAACTACGGGCTCGGCCCGGTGCGCGTGCCGCTGCGCTTCGATTACGCGGCCGATTTCCGCGACATGTTCGAGGTCCGCGGCTGCGTGCGGCCGGCGCGCGGCGAATTGCTGCCGGTGGACGCATCGCACGACCGGCTCGCGTTTTCGTACCGCGGGCTCGACGGGCGCGTGCGGCATTCGGTCGTGTCGTTCTCGCGGCCGCCGGCGTCGATCGATGCCGATGGTGCGCGGTTCGAACTGCTTCTGGAAGCCGGCGCGCAGGACGACCTCTTCATCGAAGTCGGTCTCGCGCCCCAGGAGCCGCCTTCCCTCGCCCGCTATCGCAGCGCGGCGGCGCACGCCCGGCGGCGCATGCGCGCGCGTGCGGCGCGCGGCGCGCGCATCCGCAGCGCGGGGCCGCTGTTCGGCGACTGGATGGAGCGCTCGCGCGCGGACCTCGCGCTGCTGACCAGCGACCTGTCGACGGGGCCCTATCCCTACGCCGGCATCCCCTGGTTCTCGACGCCGTTCGGGCGCGACGCAGTGGTCACCGCACTGCAGGTGCTCTGGCTCGACCCGGGCCTGGCACGCGGCGTGCTGGCGTTCCTCGCCGAGCACCAGGCGCACGAAGCGTCGGCCTTCATGGACTCCGCGCCCGGCAAGATCATGCACGAGACGCGCAAGGGCGAGATGGCCGCGCTGCGCGAACTGCCGTTCGGGCTCTACTACGGCGGCGTGGACACGACGCCGCTGTTCGTGATGCTCGCCGGCGCGCATGCGCGGCGCACCGGCGACCTGGCGTTCGTCGACCGGCTGTGGCCTGCCCTGCTCGCCGCGACGGCCTGGATCGAACGGACCTGCGACGCCAATCCCGATGGCTTCCTCGACTACGCGCGCGGGGCCGACAGCGGCCTCGCGAACCAGGGCTGGAAGGACAGCAGCGATTCCGTCTTCCATGCCGACGGTCGCATCCCGGACGGGCCGATCGCCTTGGTCGAAGTGCAGGGCTACGCCTTCGCGGCGCTGCAGGCGATGTCGGCGCTGGCCCGGCTGCGCGGCGAGCCCGAGCCTGCGGCACGCTGGCGGCAGCGGGCGCGACGGCTGCAGGCGGCGGTCGAGGCCCGGTTCTGGATGCCCGAAGCCGGCTACTACGGCATCGCCATCGACGGCGAGGGCGCGCTGTGCCGGGTGCGAACGAGCAACCCGGGGCACCTGCTCTACACCGGCCTGCCCACGCCGGAGCGCGCCGCGCGCGTGGCGGCGAACCTGTTGTCGCCGGCGTTCGCGACCGGCTGGGGAATCCGTACCCTCGCCGAGGGCGAGGCGCGCTACAACCCGATGTCCTACCACAACGGCTCGGTCTGGCCGCACGACACCGCCTTGTGCGCCGCCGGCATCGCCCGCGGCGGCGACCGCGATGGCGCGCTCCGGCTGTTCCGGGCGATGTTCCAGACCGCCACGCACTTCGACATGCGCCTGCCGGAACTGTTCTGCGGCTTTCCGCGCAAGCACGGCAACACGCCCGTTTCCTACCCCGTCGCCTGCCTGCCGCAGGCCTGGGCTGCGGGCTCGGCCTTCATGTTGCTGCAGGCGTGCCTGGGCGTCGACGTGGACGGACGCGCCGGCGAAATCCGCGTGCACCGGCCGAGGCTGCCCCTCGGCGTCGATCGCGTGGCCGTCCGCGGACTTGGCGTGGGCGACCGCTGCGTCGACCTCGTGTTCCAGCGCACGGGCGACCATGTCGTCGCGTACGCCGAGGGCGAAGACGCGGGTTCGGTGCCCATCCGCAGCACCTAGGGCCGACCCCGGCTCGACCTACGGGTTGGCGACGCCGTGCGGGACGTGGCCGGCCGCGACGTGGTCGCGCGCCGAGGCGATGTTGTGCTCCGAATCGTCGAAGAAGATGTCGGCGCCGAAGGCCTCGAGGAACGGCCCCTTGTCGCGGCCGCCGAGGAACAACGCTTCGTCAAGGCGTACGCCCCATTCCCGCAGCGTGCGGATCACGCGTTCGTGCGCGGGCGCGGAGCGCGCGGTGACCAGCGCGGTGCGGATCGGCGACGCTTCGTCGGCGGGGAAAGCGGCCTGCAGGCGGTGCAGCGCGTCGAGGAAGTTCCGGAATGGCCCGCCGGACAGCGGCTCGCGGGCGAACTCGCGTTCGTGCCGCCCGAACGCCTCGACGCCCTGCTCGCGCGACACGCGCTCGCTCTCGTCGCCGAAGATCACCGCGTCGCCATCGAAGGCGATGCGCAGCTGGTCGTGCCGGTGCGCCGGCGCCGGCGACGGCAGGATGGTGGCAGCGGCCACGCCGTGTTCGAGTGCCCGCCGCACCGATTCCGGATTGGCCGAGAGGAAGAGGTCGGCACCGAAGGAAGTCGCGTACGGCCAGGTCGGCGCGCCCGAGGTGAAGGCCGCGCGGCGGATGTCCAGACCGTGGTGCTGTATCGAGTTGAAGATGCGCAGGCCGGTATCGGACGAATTGCGCGACAGCAGGATCACCTCGACCCGCGGCGCGCCCTCGCCATCGGAGGCCCCCGAGGACGCCAGCGCGTTCAGCGCCAGCAGCTTGCGCACCAGCGGAAAGGCGATGCCCGGCGCGAGCGCCTCGTCCTCGCGCTCGCGCTGGAACGCTTGGTAGGCCGCGATGCCCTCGCGCTCGAACAGCACGTGGCTGTCCTCCAGGTCGAACAGCGCCCGCGAGGAGATCGCAATGGTCAACGGCCGGATGGCCAGGGGCCTGGGCGGCGCGATGGGGTCCATGCGCGCAGTATCGCCCACGCCCGTCCCGCCGCCTGAGACGGCGCCGGCGCCGTCGCTACTTTTTCTCGAGCAGCACCCGGGCGACGGCGATGGCCACGTACAGCAGCCCTTGGCAGAGGAGCACGAGCAGCGCGCCGGCCCCGAGGCCCTGGATCGCGACGACGGTGATCACGATCGAGGCCAGCGCCCACCACATGCCGTGATCGGCGGCGTCGCCGTTTCGCGCCTCGTGCCGGCCCATGGCGAAGAACAGCCAGGCGCAGGCGAAGCCGAGGATCCAGCTGGCGGTCAGGAAAGGCATCGGTGACCCTCAGGCCACGAACTGCTCGGCGAGGATGCGTTCCTCGAGGTTGTGCTCCGGGTCGAACAGCAGCGTCACCGTGCGGTCGGCGGCTTCGCGGATCGTCACCTCGACGACGTCGCGCACCTCGTGAGAATCGGCGGTGGCGCTGACCGGGCGCTTGTACGGGTCCAGCACGCGGAATTTCACTTCCGTGTCGGCCTTGAGCAGCGCGCCGCGCCAGCGGCGCGGGCGGAACGCGGCGATCGGCGTGAGCGCCACCACGCGCGAGCCCAGCGGCAGGATCGGGCCGTGGGCGGAATAGTTGTAGGCCGTGCTGCCGGCAGGCGTGGCGACCATCACGCCGTCGCAGATCAGCTCGTCCAGGCGGGGCTTGCCGTTGAGGTCGATGCCGATGTGCGCGGCCTGGCGCGTCTGCCGCAGCAGCGACACTTCGTTGTACGCGAGCGAACCCGTGCTCGTCCCCGATTCGGTGAGCGCCAGCATCTCGAGCGGCCTCAGCACCGCGGGCTCCGCGGCGCGCAGCCGGCGCAGCAGGTCGTCCGCGCGGTAGTGGTTCATCAGGAAGCCGACGCCGCCATGCTTCATGCCGTAGACGGGCTTGCCCAGCGCACCATGGCGATGCAGCACCTGCAGCATGAAGCCGTCGCCCCCCAGCGCGACGAGCACGTCGGCCTCTTCGGGCGACGCCGTCCCGTGCGCGCGTTGCAGCGCTTCCAGCGCGCCCTGCGCGCCGTCCGCGGGGCTGGCGAGGAAGGCGATGCGCGGGGCTTCGGGCAGGCCGGCGGTCGGGGCGCTCATCGCCCCGACTCTAACCGAATCCCGGCGCCCTCGTCAGCCGCGCGAGGCGAGCTGCGACAGGCGCTGCACCGCGACCGACGCGGTCGGGTAGTCCATCGACTTCTGCGCCGCCAGCTCGTTGAGCATGGCCATGGTGAAGCGCAGCGAGGCATCGTCCCGGGCGAGCCAGTTCGCGACCTTCGCGGCCGCGTCCTTGCCCGGCATCGACAGCACCTGCCCGGTGAGGATGCGCATCTGCGCGCCCAGTTCGTCGCGCAGCACGCCACGCGCGACCGCATGCCAGCGGCCGTCGACCTTGAGCGCGTCGATCTGCCCCTGCAGCCACGGCAGGTTCAGCGCCTCGGCCAGGCGGTAGTAGGCCTTGGCGACTTCCACCGGGCGCAGCTTGCGCTCGCGCGCCAGCTCGATCAGGTCGGCGCACGGCTCCAGGTAGGGCAGCGCCGCCAGCTGGCCGCCGAGGTCGCCGCCGATGCCCTTCGCCTTCCATGCGGCGATGCTCGCCTCGTAGGCCGGCCGCATCGCGTCGGGCAGGATGTTCTCGCCCGAGCGGATGTCGGCGAAGCCGCCGTGGTAGCGGTCGACCGCGCTGGTGATGTCCGGGATCGCGCCGGGACGCGACAGCAGCCAGCGCGTGAACGAGCGCTGCAGGTTCCAGATCACCTGCAGGGCGTCCACCTGCGCCGACTCGTGGACCTTGCCGTCCAGCGCGTCGATGCCGGCCCACAGCGCGCGCGCGTCCAGCGTCTCGCGCGTGATCGTGAACGCCTTGGCGACCTCGCCCACCGAGCGGCCGCTGTCCTCCTGCATGCGCAGCAGGAACGTCGCGCCCATCCGGTTGATCGTGGAGTTGGTGACCGCCGTGGCGATGATCTCGCGCTTCAGGCGGTGCTGCTCCATCGCCCTGGCGTACTTCGCCTGCAGCGGTTCGGGGAAGTAGCGCACCAGCTCCTTCGACAGGTACGGATCCTCGGGCACGTCCGAGTCCAGCAGCTGCTGGAACGCGACCAGCTTGGAGTACGACAGCAGCACGGCCAGTTCCGGCCGGGTCAGGCCGATGCCGCGCGCCTTGCGGTCGGCGATCTCCGCGTCCGACGGCAGGTATTCGATCTGCCGGTCGAGCAGCCCCTGCGATTCCAGCGTGCGGATGAAGTGCTGCTTGGACCCCAGGCGCGCCAGGCTCATCCGCTCCATCAGGCTCAGCGCCTGGTTCTGGCGGTAGTTGTCGTTGAGGACGAGGCCGGCGACCTCGTCGGTCATCGACGCGAGCAGCTTGTTGCGCTCGGGCAGCTTGAGCTTGCCCGCCTGCACCTGGCCGTTGAGCAGGATCTTGATGTTCACCTCGTGGTCGGAGGTGTCGACGCCGGCCGAGTTGTCGATGAAGTCGGTGTTGAGCAGCACGCCGGCGAGCGCCGCCTCGATGCGGCCGAGCTGGGTGAAGCCCAGGTTGCCGCCCTCGCCCACCACCTTGCAGCGGAGGTCGCCGCCGTTGACGCGCAGCGCGTTGTTGGCGCGGTCGCCGACGTCGGCGTTCGTCTCCGACGCGCCCTTGACGTAGGTGCCGATGCCGCCGTTCCAGAGCAGGTCGACGGGCGCCTTCAGGATCGCGCTCATCAGCTCGGCGGGCGCCATCGCCTCCACCGCCGCATCGATGCCGAGCGCGGCCTTCGCCTGCGCCGACAGCGGGATCGACTTGGCGCTGCGCGGAAACACCCCGCCGCCCTTGCCGATCAGCTTCGCGTCGTAGTCGGCCCACGACGAGCGCGGCAGCTTGAACAGGCGCTGGCGTTCCCTGAACGAAGACGCCGCATCGGGGTCCGGATCGATGAAGATGTGGCGGTGGTCGAACGCGGCGACCAGGCGGATGTGCTTCGACAGCAGCATGCCGTTGCCGAACACGTCGCCGGACATGTCGCCGATGCCGACGCAGGTGAAGTCCTCGGCCTGGCTGTTGCGGCCCATGGCGCGGAAGTGGCGCTTGACCGACTCCCAAGCGCCGCGCGCGGTGATGCCCATGCCCTTGTGGTCGTAGCCGACCGAGCCGCCGGAGGCGAACGCGTCGTCGAGCCAGAACCCGTGCGCCTGCGCGATGCCGTTGGCGATGTCGGAGAAGGTCGCGGTGCCCTTGTCGGCGGCGACCACCAGGTACGGGTCGTCGCCGTCATGGCGCACCACGTTCGCCGGCGGCACGACCTTGCCGTCCACCAGGTTGTCGGTGATGTCGAGCAGGCCGTTGATGAAGCGCTTGTAGCAGGCCACGCCCTCGGCGAACCACGCGTCGCGGTCCACCGACGGATCGGGCAACTGCTTGCAGAAGAACCCGCCCTTCGACCCGACCGGCACGATCACGGTGTTCTTCACCATCTGCGCCTTGACCAGGCCGAGGACCTCGGTGCGGAAGTCCTCGCGGCGGTCGGACCAGCGCAGGCCGCCGCGCGCGACGGGGCCGAAGCGCAGGTGCACGCCTTCCACGCGCGGGCCGCAGACCCAGATCTCGCGGTACGGGCGCGGCTTCGGCAGGTCGGGGACCTTCGCCGAGTCGAGCTTGAACGCGATGTAGTCGGCCGGGCCGCCGTCGGCGCGCACGCCGGAGCCGCCTTCGTCGAGCGCGTACTGGATGTAGTAGCTCGTGCGGAGCGTCGCGTCGATGCAGCCGATGAAGCTGCGCAGGATGCGGTCCTGGTCGAGGCTGGCGACGCGGTCGAGCAACCCCAGGAGGGCCGCGCGCGTCGCCTCGACCTGGCGCGCGCGCTCGCCGGCGCGCGCATCGATCACCGGCTGCAGCAGCGCGCGGGTGGCGTCGTCGCCGGCCAGCGCGTGCAGCTGCGCCGCCAGCGAGTCCTGGCCGCGCTTCACCTCGGCCTTGCCCTCGCTGCCGGTCGCCGGGTGGAAGCGCGCCTCGAACAGCTCGACCACCAGCCGCGCGAGCAGCGGGTAGCGATTGAACGTTTCCTCGACGTACGCCTGCGAGAACGGCACGCCGACCTGCTGCAGGTACTTGCCGTACGCGCGCAGCACCGCGACCTGCCGCCAGGCGAGGTTCGCGCCGAGGATCAGGCGGTTGAAGCCGTCGTTCTCGGCCTGGCCGCGCCACACCCGCCCGAACGCCTCCTCGAAGGATGCGTCCAGGCGCTCCACGTCGAGGTCGGCGCGCGCCGCCTCGACCTCGAAGTCCTGGATCCAGGCGACCACGCCGCCGTCCGTGCCGTCCACTTCGACCCGGTAGGGATGCTCGGTGATCACGCGCAGCCCCATGTTCTCCATCATCGGCAGCGCATCCGACAGCGGGATGTCGTGGCCGAGGCGGTAGAACTTCAGGCGCAGGCCGCCATCGCCGTCCTTGCGGTACAGGCTGATGCGCAGGTCGGCCGCGTCGCGCAGCGACGACAGGCACTTCACGTCGGCCGCCGCGACCGCCGCGCCCGCCTGCTCGATGTAGCCGGCCGGCAGCGCACGGCCCCAGCGGTTGGCGAGCTTGAGGCCGCGCTCCTCGCCCTCGGAGGCGACGAGATGCTCGCGCAGTTCGTCCTGGCGATTGCGCACGATCTCGGCCAGCTGCGCTTCCAGCGCGCCGACATCGACGCCTTCCGCCGCCTCGCCCGAGCGCGGGCGCACGATCATGTGCAGCTGCGCCAGCGGCGACTCGCCCACCTGCACGGTGGTGTCGATGCCGTCGCCGCCCAGACCGTGCTTGAGCATGTCCTCGATCCGGTGCCGGACTTCGGTGTTGAAGCGGTCGCGCGGGATGTAGGCCAGCGCCGACCAGAAGCGGCCGTAGCGGTCGCGGCGCAGGAACAGCTTGCTGCGCACGCGCTCCTGCAGGCCGAGGATGCCGGTCGCGGTGCGCAGCAGCTCCTGCTCGCTGGACTGGAACAGCTCGTCGCGCGGCAGCGATTCGATGATGTGGCGCAGCGCCTTGCCGCTGTGGCCGGTCGGCGCGAGGCCGGACGCGCGCATCACGTGCTCGTGGCGCTCGCGCACCAGCGGGATCTCCCACGGGCGGCGGCTGTACGCGCTGGAGGTGTAGAGGCCGAGGAAGCGCTGCTCGGCGACCGGGCGGCCGTCCTTGTCGAACTTCAGCACGCCGATGTAGTCCATGTAGCCCGGGCGGTGCACGGTGGCGCGGGCGTTGGTCTTGGTCAGGATCAACGCGTCCACCGAGCCGGACTGCGGCATGTAGTGCGCGGCCAGCGTCTTCAGGTCGCGGGCCTTGCCCTTCTCCTTGCCGCGCAGCAGGCCCATGCCGGACTCCCCGACCGCGCACAGCAGCTCGCTGCCGCCCTTGCGGACCACGTCGTACTCGCGATAGCCGAGGAAGGTGAAGTGGTCGTCCGCGGCCCAGCGCAGGAATGCCTGCGCCTCCGCGCGGCCGGCGTCGCCGACCGGCATGCGGCGCGTGGCCAGGTCGTCGGCGACCTCCAGCATCTTCGCGCGCATCGCGTCCCAGTCGGACACCGCCGCGCGCACGTCCTGCAGCACCGACTGGATCGACGCCGCGATGGCGGGCATGGCCGCCGCGGACTGGCGGTCGATCTCGAGGTGCATCAGCGATTCGCCGCGCGCCTTCTCGCCGGCTTCGGCGCCGACCGCCACGAGGCGCCCAGCCCGGTCGCGCTCGACCTTCACCACGGGGTGGCCGAGCACGTGGACGCCGATGCCCTGGTCGGCCAGCGCCATCGTCACGGAATCCACCAGGAACGGCATGTCGTCGTTGACGACCTGCACGACGGTGTGCGGCGACTCCCAGCCCTGTTGCGAGCGGCTCGCGTTGAACACGCGGACCTCGGCCGTGCCGGGCTTGCGCCGCTGCGCCAGCTCGAGGAAGTCCCACGCGAGTTCGGCCCAGCCGGCGGGGCTGTGGTGCGCCATCTCGTCGGCCGTCATGCGCCGGTAGAAGACGCGCGCGAACGCCTCCGCCTGCGCCTGCGCGGCCTTGGGCGCGCGCTTGCGCAGCGCCGCCAGGATGGGCTCGATCGAAACGCCTCCCGGGAGGGTCGCGACGTCGGTGCGCTTGCGCGCGGCGGCGGGCCTGGCGGCGGCGGGTTTCTTCTTCGGCGTGGTCATGGTGTCCTGGGTCCGGATGCGACAAGGGCCCGTGCACAAGCGCGGGCCCCGTTTGTTCAGAAACGAAGGGATGAGTTCGACAGCGTTGGTTTTTCGGGGACGCGCACGGCGTTCGGCTCAGCGCAGCCCGGTTTCGTTGCGGGCGATGACCAGGCGCTGGATCTCGCTGGTGCCCTCGTAGATCTCGGTGATCTTGGCGTCGCGGAAATAGCGCTCGATCGGCATTTCCTTCGAGTAGCCCATGCCGGCGTGGACCTGCACGGCCTGGTGCGCGATCCACATCGCGGCTTCGGAAGCGGTCAGCTTGGCGATGGCGGCTTCGGTGGTGAAGCGCTGGCCCTGGCCCTTCAGCCATGCCGCACGCAGCGTCAGCAGCAGCGAGCCGTCGAGCTTGCACTTCATGTCGGCGATCTTCGCCTGGGTCATCTGGAACGCGCCGATCGGCTGGCCGAAGGCCTTGCGCTCCTTCGCGTAGGCCAGCGTGGCCTCGTAGGCGGCGCGACCGATGCCGATGGCCTGCGAGGCGATGCCGATGCGGCCGGCGTCGAGCACGCCCATCGCGATCTTGAAGCCGTGCCCCTCCTCGCCGAGCACCTCGTCGGCCTGCGCGACGTAGTCGATGAACTCGATCTCGCAGGTGGCGGAGGCGCGGATGCCGAGTTTCGGCTCGGTCTTGCCGCGATGGAAGCCGGGCTTGCCGGTGTCGACGACGAAGGCGGTGATGCCGCGCGCGCCCTTGTCCGGGTCGGTCATCGCGAACAGCACGATGTACTTCGCGACGGGGCCGGAGGTGATCCAGCTCTTCTTGCCGTTGATGACGAAGGTGCCGTCGGCCTGCTTCACCGCGCGGCAGCGCATCGCGGTGGCGTCGGAACCGGACTGCGGCTCGGTCAGCGCGAACGCGCCGATCGCGGCGCCCTCGGCGATGGCGCGCACGTACTTCTGCTTCTGCGCCTCGGTGCCGTGGGTCAGGATGCCGTTGCAGAACAGCGAATTATTGACCGACATGATCGTCGAGTGCGCGGCGTCGGCCGCGGCCACCTCGACCATCGCCAGCACGTAGGCCACCGGGTCCATGCCCGCGCCGCCGTACTCGGCCGGCACCTCGATGCCCATCAACCCGTTCTCGCCGAGGAGGCGGATGTTCTCCAGCGGGAATTCGCCGGTGCGGTCGTGGTGCTCGGCACTCGGGGCGATCTTCTCCTGCGCGATCCGGCGCGCCACGTCCTGGATCATCAGCTGTTCGTCGGTGAAACGCAGATCCACGGCCGCTCCCGCGCGAATGAAAACGCAATTGTAGCCCCGGCGCCGCGCGGGGTCAGCCTCGGCCGGGCTTGACCCCGGCCGGACGGCGGCGGACACTGTCCATCTCTGTATCGCGATGGTGAGATTGATGGACCTCGAAGGCTGGTCCGACCGCCTCAAGGTGTTCGCCGACGCCACCCGCGTGCGGCTGCTTTCGCTGCTGGAAGGCGAGGAGCTCACCGTGGCCGAACTCTCCGCCATCACCCGCCTGGCGCAACCCCGCGTGTCCACGCACCTGGCCAAGCTCAAGGAAGCCGGCCTGGTGCGCGACCGCCGCGCCGGCGTGTCGGCCTACTACCGCTTCGACGAAGCCGCGCTGGATCCGGCGCAACGCGCGCTCTGGCACGCGATCGGCAACGGCAGCGACGATCCGCTGCTGCGCCAGGACGCCGAGCGCGTGCCGGGCGTCCTGGCGATGCGTGCGGCCGACCAGAACTGGGCCGACTCCGTCGCCGGCGACATGGAGCGCCACTATTCCCCCGGTCGTACCTGGGAAGCGCTGGCGCGCTCCGCCCTGCCGCTGCTCGAGCCCGGCGACGTGCTCGACATCGCCTCCGGCGACGGCGTGCTCGCCGAGCTGCTCGCACCGCACTCGGGCCGCTACGTCTGCATCGACGCCAGCCCGAAGGTCGTGGCCGCCGCCGCCGAACGCCTGCGCCGCTTCCCGAACGTGGAAGTCCGCGAGGGCGACATGCATGCCCTGCCCTGCGCCGACGCCAGCTTCGACCTCGTGGTGCTGATGCACGCCCTCACCTACGCCGCGCGCCCCGCGCAGGCCGTGGCCGAGGCGGCGCGCGTGCTGCGCCCCGGCGGCCGCCTGCTGCTGTCCAGCCTCGCCCGCCACGCGCACCGGGCCGCGGTCGAGGCCTACGGCCACGTCAACCTGGGATTCGGGGTGAAGGAACTGCGCCGCTTCATCGACAAGGCCGGCCTGGAACTCCTGTCCAGCGAGACGGTGACCCGCGAGCGGCGCCCGCCGCATTTCGAAGTCGTCTCCCTGATCGGACGCAAGCCTTGAACAACGCCCTCCCCTGGCGCCACCCGGAACGCGTCGCACGGCTCCGGGCCGAACTCTCCCGCCGCATCCTCCTGCTCGACGGCGCGATGGGCACGATGATCCAGCGCCACGCGCTCGAGGAAGCCGACTACCGCGGCGCGCGTTTCGCAGCGGGTTACGACGCGCAATCCTTCTCCGCCCCCGCGCCGGGCGATGGCCAGCCCGCGGGCGTGCATGCGCACGGACCCGGCTGCGGTTGCGAGGGCCGCGACCAGCGCGGCAACAACGACCTGCTCACGCTGACCCGCCCGGACATCATCCGCGGCATCCACGCGGCCTACCTCGATGCCGGGGCCGACCTCGTCGAGACCAACACCTTCAACTCGACCTCGATTTCGCTGGCGGACTACGGCCTGCAGCACCTTGTGCGCGAGCTCAACCGCGAAGGCGCCGCGCTGGCGCGCGCGGCCTGCGACGACGCGGAGGCGCGCGACCCGTCGCAGCCGCGCTTCGTGGTCGGCGTGCTCGGGCCCACGAGCCGAACGGCGTCGCTCAGCCCCGACGTGAACCGCCCCGGCTTCCGCGCGATCAGCTTCGACGAGCTCGCCGACGCCTACCGCGAGGCGGCCGGCGGGCTCATCGAGGGCGGTGCGGACATCCTCATGGTCGAAACCGTGTTCGACACGCTGAACGCCAAGGCCGCGCTGTTCGCCCTCGACGATGCGTTCGAGGCGGCGGGCGGGCGCCTGCCGGTGATGGTGTCCGGAACGATCACCGACGCCTCCGGCCGCACCCTGTCCGGCCAGACCGCCGAGGCGTTCTGGTACTCGGTGCGGCACGCGCGGCCGTTGTCCATCGGGCTGAACTGCGCGCTGGGCGCGAGGGACCTGCGCCAGCACGTCGACGTCCTGTCGCGGGTCGCCGATGCGCTGGTCAGCTGCCACCCGAACGCCGGCCTGCCGAACGCGTTCGGCGGCTACGACGAAACACCCGGGGACATGGCCGCCGTGCTAGGCGAATTCGCGCGCGCCGGGCTGCTGAACATCGTCGGCGGCTGCTGCGGGACCACGCCGGAACACATCGCCGCGATCGGCGCCGCCGTCGCCGGCGTGGCCCCGCGCGCTCAGCCGGCGCGGGCGGTCGCGGCATGAGCGCGCGCCTCGCCCCCGACACGCGGCTCAGCGGCCTCGAGCCGCTGGTCGTCACGCCCGATTCGAATTTCGTCAATGTCGGCGAGCGCACCAACGTCACCGGCTCGGCGAAGTTCAAGAAGCTGATCATGGAGGATCGCTACGACGAAGCCGTCGCGGTCGCGCGGCAACAGGTCGAGAGCGGCGCGCAGGTGCTGGACGTCAACATGGACGAGGGCATGCTCGATTCGGCCGCGGCGATGGTGCGCTTCCTGCACCTGATCGCCGCCGAGCCCGACATCGCCCGCGTCCCCGTGATGGTCGACTCGTCCAAGTTCGCGGTGATCGAGGCCGGGCTCAAGTGCCTGCAGGGCAAGGGCATCGTCAACTCGATCTCGATGAAGGAAGGCGAGGCCGAGTTCCTGCGCCAGGCGCGGCTCGTGCAGCGCTACGGCGCCGCGGTCGTGGTGATGGCCTTCGACGAGCAGGGCCAGGCCGACACGGCCGAGCGCAAGGTCGACATCTGCGCGCGCGCCTACGACCTGCTGACGCGCGAGGCCGGGTTCGACCCTGAGGACATCATCTTCGACCCGAACGTGTTCGCGATCGCCACGGGCATCGAGGAACACGACGGCTATGCCGTCGCCTTCATCGAGGCGGCGCGCGAGCTCAAGCGGCGCTTCCCGCTGTGCCACGTGTCCGGCGGCGTCTCGAACGTGTCGTTCTCGTTCCGGGGGAACGAACCCGTGCGGCAGGCCATCCACGTGGTCTTCCTGTACCACGCGATCGCGGCCGGCATGGACATGGGCATCGTCAACGCGGGCGCCCTGCCCCTCTACGACGACCTCGACCCCGAACTGCGCGAACGCGTCGAGGACGTCGTGCTCAACCGCCGCCGCGACGCGACCGAGCGCCTGCTCGAGATCGCGGAACGGTTCAAGGGCGGGAAGCGGGAGCGCGGGGGCGCGGGCGCGGAACAGCTGGCATGGCGCGACGGCCCAGTCCACGAGCGGCTGACCCATTCGCTGGTGCACGGCATCGATGCGCACATCGAAGCCGATACCGAAGAGGCGCGGCGCCAGGCCGCCCGCCCGCTCGACGTGATCGAGGGCCCGCTGATGGACGGCATGAACGTCGTCGGCGACCTGTTCGGCGCCGGCAAGATGTTCCTGCCGCAGGTGGTGAAGTCCGCGCGCGTCATGAAGAAGGCGGTCGCGCACCTGCTGCCGTACATCGAGGCCGAGAAGCTGCGCACCGGCGACACCGGCAAGTCCAACGGCAAGATCGTCATGGCCACGGTCAAGGGCGACGTGCACGACATCGGCAAGAACATCGTCGGCGTGGTCCTGGCCTGCAACAACTTCGAGGTCGTCGACCTGGGGGTGATGGTGCCGGCGCAGAAGATCCTCGACACCGCGAAGGCCGAGAACGCCGACATGATCGGGGTCTCCGGCCTGATCACGCCCTCGCTGGAGGAAATGGCGCACGTGGCGCGCGAGATGCAGCGCCAGGGTTTCGCGATCCCGCTGCTGATCGGCGGCGCGACGACCTCGCGCGCGCATACCGCGCTCAAGATCGACCCGCACTACGAGGCCGCCACCATCTGGGTGAAGGACGCCTCGCGCGCGGTGAACGTCGCCCAGTCGCTGGTGTCGCCGGAACTGCGGGCACCCTTCGTCGCCTCCAACGAAGCCGACTACGCGGAGATCCGCCAGCGCCACCGCAACCGGGACGGAGGCAAGCGCCTGGTATCGCTCGAGCACGCGCGCAACCAGCGTTTCGACGGCGGCTGGGCGGACTACGTGCCGCCGGAACCGCTGCGGCCGGGCCTGACGGTGTTCGACGACTATCCGCTCGAAGAGCTCGTCGGGCTGATCGACTGGGGCCCGTTCTTCAATGCCTGGGAACTGGCGGGGCGCTACCCGGACATCCTCGACGACGCGGTCGTCGGCGCGCAGGCGCGGGAGCTGTTCGACGACGCCCGGGCGATGTTGCGGGAGATCGTCGGCGGCCGGTGGCTGACCGCGCGCGCCGTCGTCGGCCTGTGGCCGGCGAACAGCGTCGGCGACGACGTGATGGTCTTCGACGGCTCGCGCGCCGACGGGACCGCCGTGCACTTCCTGCGCCAGCAGGCCGACAAGCCGCCCGAGCGCCCGGATTTCTGCCTCGCGGACTTCATCGCGCCGAAGGACAGCGGCCGTCGCGACTGGATCGGCGGATTCGCGGTCACCGCCGGCCTCGGCATCGAACCGCACATCGCGCGGTTCCAGGCCGACCACGACGACTACAACGCCATCCTGCTGAAGGCCCTCGCCGACCGCCTCGCCGAAACGCTGGCCGAGCGCATCCACCAGCGCGTGCGCACCGAACTGTGGGGCTACGCGCCCGGCGAACAACTGGACGCCGACGCGCTCATCGCGGAGCGCTACCGCGGCATCCGCCCGGCGCCGGGATACCCCGCCTGCCCCGACCACACGGGCAAGGAGACGCTTTTCCGGCTGCTCGACGCGACGACGAACACGGGAATCACGCTGACCGACCACATGGCGATGTATCCGGCCGCGTCGGTCTCAGGCTGGTACTTCAGCCATCCGGGCAGCCAGTACTTCGTGGTCGGGCGCGTGTCGAAGGAACAGGTCGCCGACTACGCGCGGCGCCGCGGCGTGCCGCTGCGCCAAGCCGAGCGCTGGCTCGCGCCGAACCTCGACTACGACCCCGACTAGCTACCAGACGAGGTCGTCGGGGACCTGGTACTTCGGGTCGGCGTAGGGATCGTCCGCCGCGGGCGCGTCGGGATCGACGCGCAGCGCGACCGACGGCGGGAACGTCGCGGCCGCCATGTCCAGCGTCGCGGCATCCACCAGCAGGTAGCGACCGTCGAGCTGGACGACGCCGAGTTCGCCCGCGTTGAGCGCACGCAGCTGGGCTGCGTTGACGTGGATGCGCTTGATCTTGCCGCCGTACTCGAAGTGGCGGGCGATGTCCGCGGCCGGGTCGTTCAGCGCCTTGCCCTGCAGCAGCTGCCCGAGCCGCGCGCGCGCTTCGCGGCGTTCGCGCGCGGCCTCCTGCTTCGCGCGTTCGGCTGCGATGCGCTCGTCCTTTTCGCGCTGCGCGCGGATCGCGTACGCCTTCGCCAGGTCGATGTCGCCCTGCGCACGCGGCTTGCGCGGGTCGCGGACCGGCGGCTTGGCGTGCGCGCGCCGGGCGTCGGGCTTGCGCTCGGGCTTGCGGTCCGGCTTGCGCTCTGGCTTGCGCTCCGGCTTCGGCGGCGGCTTGAAACCGAGGCCGAGCAACTGGTCGCGGAGGGAATCGCTCATCGTGCGGGAGGCATCAGTAATGCGGGGGCGGCGGTTCGCTCGCGGGATCGGCCATCAGGTCGCCGCGGGCCAGCTTCAGGTCTTCCAGCGCCCGGCGCAGGAGCTCGGCGAGGCGCGCGGATTCGAGCCGCGTCTCGGCGAGCGCATCGCTGATCTCGCCCATCGCGTGTTCCTGGAACGCAAGGCGCGTTTCCAGTTCCACCAGTCGCTGCTCCAGCAGCTCGCCGCCGCTCATGCGCGCACCGCCACCGAGCGCCCGCGGCCGATGCCGTAATACGCCAGTCCGGCGGCCTCGACTTCCTCCGGGTGGTAGAGGTTGCGGCCGTCGAACACCACCCCGTCGCCGAGCGCCGCCTTCAGCGCGGCGAAATCGGGGCTGCGGAACTGCTTCCATTCGGTGACCACGACCAGCGCATCCGCGCCCTCGAGCGCCGCGGCGGCCGAGTCGCACAGCACCAGGTCGTCGCGCGCGCCGAAGATGCGCGCGGCTTCGCCGCCGGCCTCGGGATCGTAGGCGCGCACGGTCGCGCCGGCTTCCCACAGCTGCGCGAGCAGCCGGCGGCTGGACGCCTCGCGCATGTCGTCGGTATCGGGCTTGAACGCGAGCCCCCACACCGCGAACGTCTTCCCGCGCACGCCCTCGTCCTCGCCCGCGTCGTAATGCCGCTGCACGAGTTCGAACAGGTGGCCCTTCTGCGCTTCGTTCACCGCCTCCACCGCGTCGAGCAGGCGCGGCTGCATGCCGTGCTGGCGCGCGGTCATGGCCAGCGCCTGCACGTCCTTGGGGAAGCAGGAGCCGCCGTAGCCGGCGCCGGGATAGATGAAGTGCCAGCCGATGCGCGGGTCCGAGCCGATGCCCTTGCGCACCTGCTCGACGTCGGCGCCGACCTGCTCGGCGATGTTGGCGATCTCGTTCATGAAGCTGATCTTGGTCGCCAGCATCGCGTTCGCCGCGTACTTGGTCAGCTCGGCCGAACGCACGTCCATGGCCACGATGCGGTCGTGGTTGCGGTTGAACGGCGCATACAGGCGGCGCAGCTTCTCGACCGCCGCCGGGTTGTCGGCGCCGACGACGATACGATCGGGCCGCATGCAGTCGTCGACGGCGGCGCCTTCCTTCAGGAATTCCGGGTTCGACACCACGTCGAAGGCGATGTCCGCGCCGCGCTCCGCCAGCGTCGTCGCGATCGCCGTGCGCACCTTGTCGGCGGTGCCGACCGGCACCGTCGACTTGTCCACCACCACGACCGGGCGCGCCATGTGCTCGCCGATGGTGCGCGCCACCGCCAGCACGTACTGCAGGTCCGCGCTGCCGTCCTCGTCGGGCGGGGTGCCGACCGCGATGAACAGCAGGTCGCCATGCGCCACCGCAGCCGCCGCGTCGGTGGTGAAGCGCAGCCGGCCCGCGGCGTGGTTCGCCTTCACCATCGGCGACAGCCCGGGTTCGTAGATCGGCACGACGCCGCGGTTCAGGCCGTCGACCTTGGCCGCGTCCACGTCCACGCACACGACGTCGTGGCCGACCTCGGCCAGGCAGGTGCCCGTGACGAGGCCGACGTATCCGGTGCCGAAGATCGCGACGCGCATTACTTCTCCTGCGCGCCGATGCCCAGCAGTTCGACCTCGAACACCAGCGTCGCGTTCGGCGGGATCGGGCCGCCGGGCGTGCCGGTCTCGCCGTAGCCGAGCTTCGACGGGATCCAGAGGCGGTACTTGCTGCCGACCGGCATCAGCGCGATGCCTTCCTGCCACCCCGGGACCACCTGCGACAACGGGATCGTGGCCGCCCCGCCATGCTGCGACGAATCGTCGAACACGGTGCCGTCGAGCAGCGCGCCGCGATAGTTCACGCGCACGGTATCGGTCGGCTTCGGCTTCGGGCCGTTGCCCGCCTGCAGCACCTGGTACTGCAGCCCCGATGCCGTGGTCTGCACGCCCGGCTTCTTCGCGTTCGCGGCGAGGAACTTCTCGCCCTCGGCGGCATTGCCCTGCGCGGCCTCGACCATCTTGCGCATCTGCGCCTGCTGCACCTGCTGCTGGAACTTCTCGCCGATGGCCTGCGCCTGCTCGGTGGTCAGGAGCGTCTTCTCGCCGGCGAGGGACGCCTTCAGCGCCTTCACGACGACGTCGATGTCCAGCTGGTCCTTCATCGGCTCGAACTGGCGCGCCAGCGCCATGCCGACCATGTAGCTGTTGCGGTCCTTCTCGGTCGGCAGGCCGGGGACGGCGTCCTTGTCCGGCTTCGCCGCGGCGGCATCGGCCGCGGGCTTGGCGGCGCCGCCTTCGCCGGGCTTGCACGCGGCGAAGGCAAGGACGAGAGCGGCCGCCAGGGCGGTCGCGGCGATTCGGGGGAACGTCTGCATGCTGTGGCTCCGTTGTGCGCGCGCCGGGCGCGCGCCTGGATCATGGCGGATGGGATGTGTGCGCTGGTTCAGCGCGGGAGCCCGAGCAACTCCACGTCGAACACCAGCGTCGCGTTGGGCCCGATCGGGCCGCCGGGAGTTCCCTGGGCGCCGTAGCCGAGCGATGCGGGGATCCAGAACCGGTACTTGCTGCCCACCGGCATCAGCCCCAGGCCCTCGGTCCATCCGGGGATGACGCGATCCAGGCCGAATTCGACCGGGGCGCCGTTCGCGTAGCTGCTGTCGAACTCGGTGCCGTCCAGGAGCGTGCCGCGGTAGTTCACGCGCACGCGGTCGGTCGGACCCGGGCGCTGCCCGCTGCCCTGCCGCAGCACCATGTACTGCAGGCCGGACGAGGTGGTGAATACGCCCTTCTCGAGCTTGTTCTTCACCAGGAACGCTTCGCCTTCCGCGGCGTTCTTGCGTCCCTGTTCGGCCGCGCGCGCCTGCATGCCGGCGCTGATGCGCTCGGAGAACGCGGTGCGCACCGCGTTCGCCTCGGCCTCGCCGAGCAGCGGCGCGCCGCCGGCGAGCGACGTGCGCAGGCCCTGCATCATCACCGCGAGGTCGATCTCCTCCGCGATGGGCGCGAGCCGTCGCCCGATGTCCGCGCCGACGAGATACGAGGCCTGGTCCTTCGCCAGCGCCGGTTCCGGGGTTCCCGCCGGGGCCTGGCCGCTGCGCGCGCCGGCGCGCGCCATCAACGCCTGCGCCACGCCCTGCGCCTGTTCCTGCGACAGGAGCGGCTTGCCGCCGTCCATCGCATTGCGGATCGCCCGCTGCAGCGCCGCGAGGTCGAGGTCGGGCCCCACCGGCGCGAGCGACTTGCCGACGTCCATGCCGACCATGTAGCTGGCCTTGTCGCGATCGGTCTCCAGGCGGGTCCGGTCCTGGGCCGAGGCGGTGCGGACGGGGCCGGCGCCGATGACGGCGGCGGCGAGGGCTAGCGCGACGGCGGCGCGCGCGAACAAGGTCATGCGGGGCTCCTGTGGTCGCCGGCGCGGCGCGCCGGGCGGATCGCCGCCATTGTCGCGGGACGGGGGCCGGCGGGGCAACGCCGCCCCCCTGCCATCAGTTGGGGCCGCAGCGCTTGACCGGGCGTGTTTTGGTGTTATAGTTGCATACAACACCAGTTACCCCAGCGCAGGACCACCCCCATGAACCGCAAGCTCCAGCACACGATGACCGCGCTCTCGGCGACCGCCGCGGTGCTCGGCCTGATGCTGCTGGCGGGTGCGCCGCCGCGGCCGGTCGAACCGGACTTCGCCGCGATCGTCGCTTCCGCCACCCAGGAGGCGGACGCCGCCGGCATGGCCGACGCGACCGGGCTCGATGCCGACGCGGGCGACGACGCCGGCGCCGCGCGCGCCAGCCACGCCCGCCGCGCCCGCACCGCGATCGCCCTTCCCTATTTCTCCATCGCGCAGGGTCTGCGCCGTGCAACCGGGAGCTGAGCGATGAGCCCGATCCAGTGGAACGACGGCGCGCCGATCTACCGCCAGCTCAAGGAGCGGGTGATCGCGATGATGCTCGAGGGCGAACTCAAGCCGGGCGACGCATTGCCCTCCGTCCGGCAGGTCGCCGCCGAATACCAGCTCAACCCGATCACCGTGTCGCGCGCCTACCAGGAACTGGCGGACGAGGCGCTCGTCGAAAAACGCAGGGGACTTGGCATGTACGTGACAGAAGAAGCGTCGAAGAAACTGCTCGCCAGCGAGCGCCAGCGGTTCCTCACCGAGGAATGGCCGCTGGTGCTCGAGCGCATCCAGCGCCTGGGCCTGATGGCCGAGGACCTGCTCAAGGCCGGAGGCCAGCGATGAACGCGACCGACACCCGCAACGTCGTCACCGCGCGCGGCCTGCGCAAGGCCTACAAGAACAAGGTCGCGCTCGACAACGCCGACTTCTCGATCCCCGCCGGCCGCATCGTCGGCCTGATCGGCCCCAACGGCGCCGGCAAGACCACGGCGCTGAAGGCGATCCTGGGCCTGGTCCCGTTCGAAGGCTCGCTCGACGTGCTTGGCCGCGATCCGCGCACGCAGCGCGACGAGCTGATGAACGACGTCTGCTTCATCGCCGACGTGGCGGTGCTGCCGCGCTGGATCCGGGTCTCGGAGGCGATCGACTTCGTCGCCGGCGTGCATCCGCGCTTCGACCGCGCGCGCTGCGAGCGCTTCCTCGCCAACACCCAGCTCAAGCCGAACCTGCGGGTCCGCGAGTTGTCGAAGGGCATGATCGTGCAGCTGCACCTGGCGCTGGTGATGGCCATCGACGCCAGGCTGCTGGTGCTCGACGAGCCGACGCTCGGCCTCGACATCCTCTACCGCAAGCAGTTCTACCAGCGCCTGCTCGAGGACTACTTCGACGAGGAGAAGACCATCCTCATCACCACCCACCAGGTCGAGGAGGTCGAGCACATCCTCACCGACGTCATGTTCATCCGCGACGGCCGCATGGTCCTGGCGGCGCCGATGGAGACGCTGGGCGAGCGCTACACCGAGGTGCTGGTCGACGCCGACCGCGTGCAGGCCGCGCGCGAGCTCAAGCCGGTCGACGAGCGCGCCCTGCCCTTCGGCAAGACCGTGATGCTGTTCGACTCCGTACCGCGGGAGCGCCTCGCCCCGCTCGGCGAGACCCGCACGCCGGGCCTGGCCGACCTGTTCGTCGCCACGATGAAGGGAACCTACGCATGAACGCCCCCACCCATTCCACCCACAAGTTCCGGCTCCTGCTCCGCCGCGAGTACTGGGAGCACAAGGGCGGCTTCCTCTGGGCGCCGCTGGTCGCGGGCGGCATCTTCCTGCTGCTCTCGCTGATGGGCTTCGGCGTCGGCGAGATGGCCGCGCGCCGCGCCAACGGCAACTTCCAGATCGACGGCCAGGGCATCCAGGTCAGCGGCATCGACCTCGCTGCGCTCACCTCGAACATGGACGCCGCCGACATGGCCAAGCTCGGCCAGGGCATCGACGCGAGCCTGTTCATGGCGTCGAGCTGGCCGTTCATCGTGCTCGCGTTCGTGGCGTTCTTCTACTGCCTCGGCGCGCTGTACGACGACCGCAAGGATCGCAGCGTGCTGTTCTGGAAATCGCTGCCGCTGTCCGACGGCGAGACCGTGCTGTCGAAGGTGGCGAGCGCGCTGCTCGTGGCCCCGGCGATCGCAGTGGTCGCGGCGCTCGCGACGATGATCGGCTTCCTGCTCGTCGTCAGCGGCGCGGTGCTCCTGCACGGCGGCAACCCGCTCAAGCTGGTCTGGGGCCCCGCGAGCCCGCTGGCGGTCGCTGCGCAGATGATCGCGATGGTCCCGGTGTACGCGGCCTGGGCGCTGCCCACCGCCGGCTGGCTCCTGCTGTGCTCGGCCTGGGCGAAGAGCAAGCCGTTCCTGTGGGCGATCATGATCCCGGTGTTCGCCGGCATCTTCGTCACCTGGTTCGACCTGATGCAGCTGTTCGACCTGCAGCCCGGCTGGTTCTGGAAGAACATCGTCGGCCGCGCGCTCGGCAGCCTGGTCCCCGGCAGCTGGATGCCCTACAACCCCGCCGCCGACGGCCTGATGCACGGGCCGGAGACCTTCAGCCGCCTGACCTCGATCGGCACCGCGTACCACATCTTCGCCACGCCGCAGCTCTGGATCGGTGCCGCCGCCGGCGCGGCGATGATCTTCGGCGCGATCCGCCTGCGCCGCTGGCGCGACGACAACTGAACGATGGCGGCGGCCCGCACCCGCCGGCCGCCGCCGACCACATCGCAAGGGGAACCGCCATGAACCACCTCCGCATCGCATCCCTGGCCCTGGCGCTCGCGGCACTGCCGCTCGCCGGCTGCGGGCAGAAGCCCGAACCCGCCGCCGGCCCGGTCGCCGACGCCGCATCGAAGGCGGCGGCCGAGGCCACCAAGGCCACGTCCATGATCGGCAAGCAGGTCGAGCGCGAGATCGCCAAGGCGCGCGCCGAACTCCGCGACAAGGACATCAGCATCGGCCACGGCCCCGGCATCGACGTCAACGTCAACGGCCGCCGCTACGGCGGCAGCGGCAAGGATCTCCCGGACGCCGCGATCACCCCGAAGGGCGACCTGGTCGTCGACGGGAAGACGGTGCCGGTCACCGCCGCGCAGCGGACCATGCTGCTGGCGTACCGCGAGCAGCTCATCGGCGTCGCCGAGGCCGGCATGGCGATCGGCGCGAAGGGCGCCGACCTCGCCGGCACGGCCGTGACCGAGGCGCTGGGCACGGTGTTCGGCGGCGGCGACAAGGAAAAGATGAAGGCCCGCATCGAAGCGCAGGCCGACGCGCTCAAGCAGGAGGCGAAGGTCATCTGCACGCGCCTGCCCGGCCTGCTCGACGCGCAGCGCAAGCTCGCGGCCGCGGTGCCGGAGTTCCGCCCCTACGCGGACATGACCCAGGAAGACGTCGACGACTGCGCGCGCGACATCGAGCGCGACGGCGCCTGGTCGAACGACTGAGCGACGGACGCGGCCGTGACTTCGCACCCACTGCGCATCGGACTGGCCCTGGCCCTGGCCCTCGCGGCGCTGCCAGCGCCGGCAGCGTCGCCGGCGACGGCGACCCCGGCCCGGCCCGCGGGTGCGCCG
>JANINR010000085.1 GCA_024508915.1 Lysobacteraceae bacterium
GGCCAGCGCCGACTGCACCGCCGGCAGGGCGAGCCGGTCGCGCAGCCGCGCCTGCTGCTGCGCGAGCGAACGCGCCGTCCCCTGGGCGACGATGTCGCGCACCTGCTGCAGCGCCTGGCCGCGCTGCGCGTCGCGCAGCTGCTGGAATCCCGTCCAGGCGAGCCACGCGGCGATCGCCGCCAGCGCGATCGCCGCGATCGGGAGCAGGGGCCGCAGCTGGGCGGCCGACAGGCGCAGTCGTTTCTCGGTCATGGCGTCTCCAACCCCTGGGCTAGCGCACGCCGGTGTGGCCGAAGCCGCCGGCGCCTCGGGCGCTTTCCTCGAAAGTATCCACTACCTCGAGCGCGGCGCGCACGATCGGCAGCACCAGCAGCTGGGCGATGCGGTCGCCGGGCGCGATGGTGAAGGGCGCGGCGCCCCGGTTCCACGCGCTGATCAGCAGCGGGCCCTGGTAGTCGGCGTCGATCAGGCCGGTGCCGTTGCCCATCACGATGCCGTGCCGGTGGCCGAGCCCGGAACGCGGCAGCACGAGCGCGCACAGCGCCGGGTCGGCCAGGTGGATCGCGAGTCCCGAGGGCACCAGCGCGGCATCGCCGGGCGCGAGCACCAGCGGCGCGTCGAGCGCGGCGCGCAGGTCGAACGCGGCACTGGCGTCGGTGGCGTAGGCCGGCAGCGGCCATTCCGCGCCCCAGCGCGGATCGAGCACTTTCACTTGCAGGGTGCGTTGCATCAGGCCAGGCGCTCCGCGATCAACTGGACGAGGGCCTCGGCCAGCGCGCGCTTGGGCGCCGGACCGAGCGTCAGGGTGGAACCGTCGCGCGCGAACACGACGAGCGCGTTGTCGTCGGACTCGAAGCCGGTGCCGGGCGTGCCGACGAGGTTGGCGGCGACGAGGTCGACGCGCTTGCGCTCGAGCTTGGCGCGCGCGTTGGCGTCGAGCTGTTCGGTCTCCGCGGCGAAGCCGGCGACGAGACGCGGCCGCAGCGTTGCGTGCGAAGCGACGTCCGCGAGCACGTCCGGCGTGCGGACGAGTTCGAGCGTGAGCGTGTCCTCGCCGTCGCGCTTCTTGAGCTTGTGCGGCGCGGCGGCGCGCGGTGTCCAGTCGGCCACGGCGGCGGCGCCGATGTAGGCGTCGGCGGGCAACGCGGCGAGCACGGCGTCGCGCAGCTGCACGGCGCTGCGTACGTCGACGCGCCGCACGCCCTCCGGCGTCGCCAGGTGCACGGGGCCGGCGACCAGCGCCACGTCCGCGCCGGCGCGCGCGGCGGCCGCGGCGATCGCGAAGCCCATCTTGCCGCTGCTGCGGTTGCCGATGTAGCGCACCGGGTCGATGTCCTCGAAGGTGGGGCCGGCACTGACGACGAAGCGGCGACCGGCGAGCGGCGCGGCTGCGTTCATGCGTGTCCGGCGCCGCCGCCGGCACTCGCCGCGAGGGCGGCCACGATGTCTTCCGGCTCGCTGAGCCGGCCCGGGCCCGATTCGCCCTCGGCGAGCGGCCCGTCCTCCGGGCCGATGACCTGCACGCCGCGCGAACGCAGCGTGGCCACGTTCGCCTGCGTCGCGGGATGCCGCCACATGCGGTGGTTCATCGCCGGGGCGATCGCGATCGGCGCCTCGGTGGCGAGGCAGAGCGTGGCGACGAGGTCGTCGGCGAAACCGTGCGCGAGCTTCGCGATCGCGTCGGCGGTGGCCGGGGCGACGACGACCTGCTGCGCCCAGCGCGCGAGTTCGAGGTGGCCCATCGCCGCTTCGGCCGACGCATCCCACAGCGACGTGCGCACCGCGCGGTGGGTGACGGCCTGGAAAGTCTGCGCGCCGACGAAACGCGTCGCCGCCTCGGTCATCGCGACCTGGACCTGCGCGCCCGCGTCGCCCAGCCGGCGCGCCAGTTCGACGGCCTTGTATGCGGCGATGCCGCCGGTCACGCACAGCAGCACGCGGCGTCCCGCCAGTCCCGTGCCCGCCCCGCCAGCGCTCGCGCCCATCGCCGAAGTTTCCCTACATGCGAACCGGCGTCCAGCTTACCCGAACCCCCTGCCGCTCCCGACGGCGTCGCGCCCCGCTGCCTGCTGCAATCGTCTTCCCCTCGTTCCCGGCCCCCGCCCATGCAGATCCGCGACTGGCCCCCCAGCGAACGCCCGCGCGAAAAGATGGTGGCTCGCGGCGCCGCCATCCTGTCGGACGCGGAGCTGCTCGCGATCTTCCTCGGTTCCGGGCTGCGCGGGCAGGACGCGGTGGCGACCGCCCGCGCGCTGCTCGCCGAACACGGCCCGCTGCGGGCGCTGCTCGAGCGCACCCCGGGGGAACTCGCCGCGCTGCCGGGGCTGGGCCCGGCGCGCGCGTGCCAGCTCTCCGCGGCGCTGGAACTGTGTGACCGCTACCTCGCCTCGGCGCTCGAGCGCGGCGAGGCGCTGACCGATCCTGGCGTCGCCGGCCGCTATTTCGCGCAGCGGCTGCGCGCGCAACCCTGCGAAGTGTTCGCCGCACTGTTCCTGGACACGCGCCATCGCTCGCTGGCCTTCGACGAGCTGTTCCGCGGCACCGTCGACGGCGCCGAAGTGCATCCGCGCGAAGTCGTCCGGCGCGCCCTCGCCTGCAACGCCGCGGCCGTGATCGTCGGCCACAACCACCCGTCGGGCAGCGCCGAGCCGAGCGCTGCCGACCGCGCGGTCACCGCGCGCCTGAAGCAGGCGCTCGCGCTGGTCGACATCCGCCTGCTGGACCACTTCGTCGTCGGCGACGGTCCACCGGTGTCGCTGGCGGCCCGCGGCTGGGTGTGAGGCGCCTTCACGGACGCATCGGGCCTGCCCCGGCTGTTCGCTCCGGCTACAATGCGGATCCGTTGAATCCCGCCTCCCGACCGTGAAAACCACGCTCCGCACCCTGGTCCGCCAACTCGTCGAACAGGGCATCGCCGCGCTGCGCGAGCAGGGCACGCTGCCGGCCGATGTCGAGACCCCCGACTTCGTGGTCGAGCGGCCGAAGGAGCGCAGCCACGGCGACTTCTCCAGCAACGTCGCGATGCTGCTCGCGAAGCCGGCGAAGTCGAACCCGCGCGCGCTCGCGCAGGCGCTGGTCGCCGCGCTGCCGCCGAGCGACGCGATCGCGGCGGTGGAGATCGCGGGGCCCGGGTTCCTGAACTTCCGCCTGTCGGAAAGCGCCTGGCAGGGCCAGCTGCGGACCATCCTCGACGAAGCCGGGCGCTACGGCCGCAACGATTCGGGCCGCGGCCGCCGCGCCGGCGTCGAATACGTGTCGGCCAACCCAACCGGCCCGCTGCACGTCGGCCACGGCCGCGCCGCGGTGATCGGCGACTGCATCGCGCGCGTGCTCGACGCCAACGGCTGGGACGTCAAGCGCGAGTTCTACTACAACGACGCCGGCGCGCAGATCGACAACCTCGCCAGGTCGGTCCAGGCGCGCGCGCTGGGCAAGGGGCCGGACGACGCCGGCTGGCCGGAGGACGGCTATCGCGGCGACTACATCGTCGACGTGGCGCAGGGCTACCTGCGCGGCGACACCGTCTCGTTCGAGGACCATGCGGTCACCGGCGCGAAGGACCCGGGCGACCTCGACGCGATCCGCCGCTTCGCCGTGGCCTGGCTGCGCCGCGAGCAGAACGCGGACCTCGAGGCGTACGGCGTGTCCTTCGACGTGTACTTCCTCGAGTCGTCGCTGTACGCCGACGACAAGGTCGAGGAGACCGTGCGCGAGCTCGTCGCCCACGGCCACACCTACGAGGAAGGCGGCGCGCTGTGGCTGCGCACCACCGACTTCGGCGACGACAAGGACCGCGTGATGCGCAAGTCCGACGGTACGTACACCTATTTCGTGCCGGACGTCGCGTACCACCTGTCGAAGTGGCAGCGCGGCTACGAGCGCGCCATCACCGAGCTCGGCGCCGACCACCACGGCTCGCTCGCGCGCGTGCGCGCCGGCCTGCAGGCACTGGACTGCGGCATCCCGCAGGGTTGGCCGGAATACGTACTGCACCAGATGGTGACGGTGATGCGCGGCGGCGAGGAGGTGAAGATCTCCAAGCGCGCCGGCAGCTACCTCACCCTGCGCGACCTGGTCGAGGAAGCCGGCCGCGACGCGACGCGCTGGTTCCTGCTGGCGCGCAAGCCCGACTCGCAGCTCACGTTCGACATCGACCTGGCGCGCTCGCAGTCGCTCGACAACCCGGTGTACTACGTGCAGCTGTCGCACGCGCGCATCTGCGGCCTGTGGCGCCAGCTGCGCGAGCGCGGCCTCACCTACGACCCGAAGGCCGGCCTCGCGCAACCGCTCGACCTCGAGAACGGCGCCACGCACGCGCTGGTGACGGCGCTGTCGCGCTGGCCGGACGTCGTCGCCGCGGCCGGCGAGCATCTCGAGCCGCACCTCGTCGCGGCTTACCTTCACGAGCTGGCGCAGGCGTTCCAGTCGTACTACAACGACCACCAGTTCCTCGTCGACGACGACGGCGTGCGCAACGCGCGCCTCGCGCTGGCGCAGGCGACGCGCCAGGTGCTGGCGAACGGGCTGGACCTCATCGGCGTGTCCGCGCCGGAAAGCATGTAAGGAGCGAGACGAGTGGCAGCAAAGCGCGGCAAGTCGCAGGCGCGACGCAATTCCGGCCACCGCGGCGGACTGCCCGGCTGGGCCTGGCTGGTGCTGGGCGTCGTGCTCACCGTGCTCGTGGTGCTGGCGGTGCCGCGGCTCTTCAGCGGCGGCGACGGCGACGGCTTCTTCCGGCCCAAGCCCAATCCGGACGCCCAACCGGCGGCGACGGTGGCCGACGACGCGATCGTCCCCGACGACGGCACCGATGCCGCGGACGCCGGCGACAAGGCCGCGGCCGCCAAGCCGAAGGGCACGCAGTACGACTTCTACACGCTGCTGCCGGCGGACGAGGTGGCGATGAGCGATGCCGAGGTCGCCGCGATCGCGCGCGACGAGGCGGCCCGCAAGGCGCGCGAGGACGCACGCGGGGCCGCCGCGGGCGACGCTCCTGCCGCGACCGCGTCCACGACGGCATCCGCCGGCGCAGACGC
>JANINR010000086.1 GCA_024508915.1 Lysobacteraceae bacterium
GGTGCCGCATCGCACGGCGCCGGCGGTTGCCGGCGCCGACGGCCCGCATCCGCTGGTCGCCTCGCTCGCCGCGCTGCCGCCGCGCGAGGCGCCCGCGCTGGCGCTGGAATTCGAGGGCGACAGCTGGGCCCAGGTGGTCGGGCCCGATGGCCGGGTGCTGGAGCAGGCCCTGATGCACGCGGGCGACCGGCGCACGTACGCCGCCGGCGAAGTCGAGGCCGTGGTGCTCGGCAATGCCGGCGCCGTGCGCGTCAGCAGCCGCGGCCGGGACACCGACCTCGCCCCTTATCTCCGCGCGAACGTCGCGCGCTTTACGGTATCCTCTGACGGTTCCCTCGCGCCTGCCGCCGACTGACGACTCGCGGCCGCGAGTCCCGTCCAACCCCCCAATGGCGGCTGCATGGCAATCGACGATCTTCTCGACGAACACGAACAGGGCGAACGCGTCCGCGGCTGGCTGCGCGAGAACGGCAGCGGCATCCTCACCGGCATCCTGGTCGGCCTGGCACTGATCCTCGGCTGGCAGTGGTGGAGCCAGCAGCGCGTGCACAAGCGCGTGCAGGCCGGCGACGACTTCCAGGCGGCGGCCGAGGCGCTCCAGTCCGGCAAGACCGACGTCGCGAAGGCACGGCTCGCGGCGCTGCCGAAGGGCAGCGCCTATCACGCGCTCGGCGCGATGGCGCTCGCGAAATCGCAGGTCGACGCCGGCAAGCGCGACGAGGCGATCGCCACGCTGCGCACGCTGGAGGCGGGCGATCCGGAGCTCGCGGCGGTGGCGAAGCAGCGCCTCGCGCAGTTGCTCGTGGACGCGGGCAAGCCGAAGGACGCGATCGCGGCGCTGGCCGACGCGAAGGGTGCGCCGCTGGCGGCCGCCATCCGCGGCGACGCCTACGCGGCGCTGGGCCAGCGCGCCGAGGCGCGCGCGGCCTATGGCGAAGCGCTGGCGGGCCTGGCGGTCGGCTCGCCGATGCGCAACGTGGTCGAGCTCAAGCTCATCGATGTCGGCGGCACGCCGGCCGGCGCGGGGGCGCGCAGCTGATGGCCCGTCCGCAGCGTCATCGCGGCGCGTCCATGCGCGCCGGCGTCATCCTCCTGCTCGCGTCCGTGGTGGCGCTGGCCGGCTGCAGCACCGTGAGCGGCTGGTTCGCCGGCAGGAACGGCAAGCAGCTGCAGCCGGCGCCGCTGACCGACTTCACTCCCACCGCGAAGGCCGAGCGCGTCTGGTCGGCTTCCGTGGGCGAGGGCGAGGCGCGCCTCGGTGCGCGCCAGGCCCCCGCCGTCGCGGACGGCCGGGTCTATGCCGCCGGCACCGACGGCGTCGGCGCCTGGGACCTGCAGACCGGCAAGCAGGTGTGGCGCCACGAGGACAAGAAGGACAAGGACGGCCACCGCCTCGGCATTGCCGGCAGTCCCGGCGTGGGCGACGGCCTGGTCGTCGTCGGCGGCCCGGAAGGCGACGTGCTCGCCCTCGACGCGGTGACCGGCGCGGAAAAGTGGAAGGCGAAGGTGGGCACCGAAGTGCTCGCCGCGCCCGCTGTCGGCCAGGGCATGGTCCTGGTGCGTTCGATCGACGGCCGCGTCACCGCCTTCGACGCGGCCAGCGGCGAGCGCCGCTGGTTCTGGGAGAAGGAAACGCCGACGCTGACGGTGCGCGGCAACGGTTCGCCGTTGCTGGTGCCCGGCGGCGCGCTGATCGGCAACGACGACGGCTCGCTCACCGCGGTCTCGCTCGCGAGCGGCGGACAGCTGTGGGAGCAGACGGTGTCGAGCGGCGAAGGCCGCAACGAACTCGACCGCATGGCCGACGTCGACGGCACCCCGGTACTGGAAGGCTCCACCCTGTACGCGAGCAGCTACAAGGGCCAGACGATGGCGATCGACGGCCCGAGCGGCCGGCCCCTGTGGTCGCACGACGCCGGCGGTGCCGGCGCGGTCGGCGTGGGCCCGGACCGCGTCGTGGTCAGCGATCCCCGCGGCACGGTCTGGGCGCTCGCGAAGTCGGACGGCAGTGCGCTGTGGCAGCAGGCGGCGCTGGCGCGCCGCAACCTGTCCGCGGCGGTCGTGCAGGGCAACTACGCCGTCGTCGGCGACGTCGAGGGCTACCTGCACTGGCTGCGGCTCGAGGACGGCGCGTTCGCCGCCCGCGCGAAGGCCGGCAAGGAGCCGATCCGTGGACAGCCCGTGGTCGCGGACGGCCTCCTCGTCGTGCAGGACACCGGCGGCGGCCTGAGCGCCTGGCGCGTCTCGCCCTGAGCCGCGCATGCTTCCACTCGTCGCCCTTGTCGGCCGCCCGAACGTCGGCAAGTCGACGCTGTTCAATGCGCTGACGCGCAGCCGCGACGCCCTGGTGCACGATGCGCCGGGCGTCACCCGCGACCGCAACTACGGTGTCTGCCGGCTCGACGAGTCGCGGCCCTTCGTGGTCGTGGACACCGGCGGCATCGCCGGCAGCGACGAAGGCCTGGCCGGCGCCACCGCGCGCCAGTCGCGCGCCGCCGCGGAGGAAGCCGACCTGATCCTGTTCGTCGTCGACGGGCGCGAAGGGCCATCCGCACTCGACGACGACATCCTCGCCTGGCTGCGGCGGTCCGCGCGCCAGGTGTTCCTCGTCGTCAACAAGGTCGACGGCATCGACGCGCAGGCCGCGCGCAACGAGTTCGCGCGCTACGGCATCCGCGACGTCCTCGCCGTGTCCGCGGCCCACCGGCAGGGCGTCGACGAACTGCTGAAGCGCGTGCTCGCCGCGCTGCCCGAAAGCGGCGATGCCGAGGTCCTCGACGACGATCCGGAGCGCATCCGCATCGCCTTCGTCGGCCGCCCGAACGTCGGCAAGTCCACGCTGGTCAACCGGATCCTCGGCGAGGAACGGATGATCGCTTCGGACGTGCCCGGGACCACGCGCGACTCGATCGCGGCCGACATCGAGCGCGACGGTCGCAAGTACCGGCTGGTGGATACCGCCGGGCTGCGGCGCCGGTCGAAGGTCGAGGAGGCGGTCGAGAAGTTCTCGATCGTCAAGACGCTGCAGGCGATCGAGCAGTGCCAGGTCGCGGTGATCCTGCTCGACGCCGGCGAGGGCGTGACCGAACAGGACGCGAGCGTGCTCGGTGCCGTGCTCGACGCCGGCCGTGCACTCGTCGTGGCGGTCAACAAGTGGGACGGGCAGAGCGACTACCAGCGCCGACAGACGGAAGCGCTGCTCGGCCGCAAGCTCGCCTTCGTGGACTGGGCCGAGGCGGTGCGCATTTCCGCGCTGCACGGCTCCGGTTTGCGCGAACTGTTCCGCGCCGTGCATCGCGCGCACGCGTCGGCCACCCGCAAGTTCGGCACGTCGGAAGTCACCCGGTCGCTGGAGACGGCGATCGAGGCGCATCCGCCGCCGGTGGTGCGCGGCCACGCGCCGAAGCTGCGCTTCGCGCACCCGGGCGGCGAGAACCCGCCGACCTTCGTCGTCCACGGCAATCGCCTGTCGTCGCTGCCCGAAAGCTACCGGCGCTACCTCGAGAACTTCTTCCGCAAGCGCTTCAAGCTGGTGGGGACGCCGGTGCGCTTCGTGTTCAAGGAAGGCGACAACCCGTACAAGGACAAGAAGAACGTCCTCACCGAACGCCAGGTCGCGAAGAAGAAGCGGCTGATCCGCCACGCCAAGCGCGGGAAGTGAACGCCGCGCCGGGCACGACGCTGGGCATCCTCGCCGGCGGCCGCGCCAGCCGGCTGGGCGGCCGCGACAAGGCCTGGCTGCAGCGCGCCGGCGTGCCGCTCGTGCTGGGGCTGTCGCGGCAACTGGGGCCCGGCGTCGACGCGGTCCTGGTGAGCGCCAACGGCGAACCGTCGCGCTACCGGGCGCACGGCCTGGGCATGGTGCCCGATCGCATCGCCGGCATCGGGCCGCTCGGCGGCCTCGACGCGCTGGCCGCGGCATGCACGACACCCTGGCTGCTCACGGTGCCCGTCGACGCGGCCGCCATCCCCGACGGGTTGCTGCCCGCGCTGCGGGCGGCAGGCGCGGGGGGCGCCTGGGCCGAGGACGACGACGGCCCCCAGCCGCTGGTGGCCCTTTGGCGGGTGGACGCGCTGCGCGCGGGGCTGGGCCCGGCGCTGGCATCGGGCGACCATGCGGTGCATGCGCTGCAGTCGCGCCTGCGCATGGCGCGCGTGCGCTTCGCCGATGCGCGTTTCGGCAACCTCAACACGCCCGGCGACCTCGCGGCCGCCGGCATCGACGCCTGAGCCGGATCCCTGGCATGCCGCAGCAGACGACCTTCCCGACGCGCATCCCGTTCGACGAGGCACTGGCCATCGTCGAGCGCGTCGCCGACGCCCATCGCATGCCGGTCGAGCGCCTCGCGCTCGACCGCGCGCACGGCACGGTGCTGGCGCGCGACGTCGTGGCGACGGTCGCGCAACCGCCGTTCGACAACGCGGCCATGGACGGCTACGCGCTGCGCCACGCCGACCTGCGCGGCGAAGGCACGGTGTTGCGCCTGGTGGGCGAACAGTTCGCCGGTCGCGACCTCGACCTGTCCGTCACAGCGGGCGATTGCGTGCGCATCACCACCGGCGCACCGCTGCCGGCAGGCGCGGACACCGTGGTGATGAAGGAGAACACGCGACTGGACGCCGTGCAGGTGGCGATCGTGGTGCCGCCGTCGCCCGGGCAGCACGTCCGGCGCGCCGGCGAAGACACCCGCCCCGGCGACATCGTGCTGGCGGGCGGCGCGCCGCTGACCCCGGCGCGGATCGCGTTGGCCGCGTCGCAGGGCCTCGCCGACATCGAGGTCGCGCGCCGCCCGACCGTCGCGGTGTTCACCACCGGCGACGAACTCGTCGAACCCGGCCTGCCCCTCGCGGCGGGCCAGCTCTACAACTCGAACCGTGTGCAACTGATGGGCCTGCTGCGCGCCGACGGCCTCGACCCGGTCGCATGGCCGACGCTGCCGGACGATCCGGCGCAGGTCGAATCCGCGCTGCGCCACGCCGGGCACGCGTTCGACGTCGTGATCACCTGCGGCGCGGTCTCGGCCGGGGAGAAGGACCACCTGCCGGCGCTGCTGCAGGCCGAGGGCGCGGTGCACTTCTGGAAGGTGCGGATGAAGCCCGGCATGCCGGTGCTGTTCGCCGGCGGCGGCGGGCTCGGCGATGCGCTGTTCCTGTGCCTGCCGGGCAATCCTGTATCGGTGCTGGCCACGTATCTCGCGCTCGCGCGCCCGTTGCTCGACCGGATGCAGGGCAGGGCGCTGCCGCGGCCGCGCTGGCGCGCACGGCTGGCGTCCCCCTGGCGCAAGGCGCACGACCGCCTCGAATTCCTGCGCGGGCGGCTGCGGCAGGACGCCGAAGGCCGCCTCGAAGTCGAGCCGAATCCCGCGGACGGTTCGCACCGCATGCGGGCCGCGGCGGACTCGGATGCGCTCGTCGTGCTCGAGGCCGGCGCGCGCGACTATCCGGCCGGTGCGCCCGTGGACGTGCTGCCTTATTGAAAGCGCCGCGCGCGGCCGGCGCGCCGGCGCCCGGAAGGGCGATAATCGGCGCATGGACGAGGCTGCACGGATCCCCGAAATCGAGCCGGCTGCGGCTCGCGCGCGGCAGCGGGCCGGCGCCCTGCTGGTGGACGTGCGCGCGGCGCACGAGCGCGCGCTCGGCATGGCCGAGGGCGCGGCCGGCGTGGCGCGCGAAGCGCTGGAAGCCGAGCCGGGCGCGTTCCTGCCCCCGCCCGATGCCGGCGCGGAGATCCTGCTGATCTGCCAGAGCGGCCGTCGCTCGATGCTCGCGGCGCAGGCGCTGGCCGCGCACGGCTACCGCAACCTCGCCTCGGTCGCCGGCGGCACCAGCGCGTGGGCCGCCGCCGGGCTGCCGATCACGCAGGCCGACGCCGACGACGACTTCCTCGACCGCTACTCGCGCCACCTGCGCCTGCCGGAAGTCGGCCTCGCCGGCCAGCAGCGGCTCGCGGCCACCACGATGCTGCTGCTCGGCGCCGGCGGCCTCGGTTCGCCGGCGGCGCTGTACCTCGCGGCCGCCGGGGTCGGCACGCTGCGCATCGTCGACGACGACCGCGTCGAGCGCAGCAACCTGCAGCGCCAGGTCCTGCACGCCGAAGCGCGCATCGGCCTGCCCAAGGTCGCGTCGGCGGCGACGACGCTGTCGGCGCTGAACCCGCGCACGCGCATCGACGCCGTCGCAGAACGCCTGGACAGCGGCAACGTGGAGCGCCTGCTCGAGGGCGTCGACGTCGTCGTCGACGGCGCCGACAACTTCGCGGTGCGCTACCTGCTCAACGATGCCTGCGTGAAGCTCGGCAAGCCGCTCGTGTACGGTGCCGTGCACCGGTTCGAAGGCCAGGTGTCCGTGTTCGATGCGGGGCGCGCGCGCGGTGCGCGGCCCTGCTACCGCTGCCTGTTCCCCGAGCCGCCCGCAGCGGCCGACGCGCCGAACTGCAGCGAGGCCGGCGTGCTCGGCGTGCTGCCGGGCGTCGTCGGCCTGCTGCAGGCGACCGAAGCGATCAAGCTCGCGCTGGGCATCGGCGAGCCGCTGGCCGGCCGGCTGCTGCATTTCGACGCGCTGGGGATGCGCTTCCGCGAGACGCGGCTCGCGCCGGATCCGCAGTGCGTGGTGTGCGCGCCCGGGACGCCGTTCCCCGGCTACATCGACTACGCCCGCTTCTGCGCCGGCTGACGCGACTCACGCCGGGGGCGGGGATTCGCCGCGGCGTTTCGGCCGCGGGCGCGAGCGCGGGTCGATCTGCACCCCGAGCACGGCATTGCAGTGGATGCAGCTGTAACTCAGGATCCGCGCCTTGCTCTCGCCGTCGACGACGCCCACCACCTGCTCGACATTGACGTGCAGCACGCGGTGGCCGCATTTCGGGCACTGCCCCTGGATCGCCATGCTCGTCTCCCCTCGTAACGGGGCTCAGCCGCCCCGGCTGCGCTCGAATGCGGCCAGCTGCTCGGGCGTCGCCTCGCGCTGGTGCCGTGCCTTCCAGTCCGCGAACGGCTCGCCGTAGACGGCCTCGCGCGCCTCGTCGCGGCCCATCGCGATGCCCCGTTCCGCCGCGGCCTCCCGGTACCAGTCGGCGAGGCAGTTCCGGCAGAAGCCCGCAAGGATCATCAGGTCGATGTTCTGCACGTCCGGCCGCGCCTCGAGCAGGTGCCGGCGCAGGCGGCGGAACACGGCGGCCTCGATGTGCGGGGTTTCGGCGTCTGGATCGGTCATGGCGGCGGCACTGCGGTGTCGTACGGCGTCCGGTAGGCGATAATGACTGTTCCGACTGTAGCGCAGCGCCCGGCCGACCGCATGACCGACCCCGTGGCTTCCCAGGCAGGCCTCGACGCAAGCCCCCAGGCGGGCCGGCAGGCCCGCATCCTGGACGGCAAGCGCATCGCAGAGGACCTGCTGGATTCGCTGCGCACCCGCGTGGATGCGCGCGTCGCGGCGGGCAAGCCGCGGCCCGGCCTGGCGGTGGTGCTGGTGGGCGGCGATCCCGCGTCGACGGTCTACGTGCGCAACAAGCGCCGCGCCGCGGAGAAGGTCGGCATCCAGGCCCACGACTTCGACCTGCCGGCGGGCACTTCCGAAGCCGAGCTGCTCGCGCTGGTGGACCGGCTGAACGCCGATCCCGCGATCCACGGCATCCTCGTGCAGCTGCCGTTGCCGGGCATCGCCGATGCCAGCCGCCTGATCGAGCGGATCGACCCGCGCAAGGACGTCGACGGCTTCCACCCCGAGAACGTCGGCCACCTCGCGCTGCGCCAGTTCGGCCTGCGGCCGTGCACGCCGCGGGGCATCACCACGCTGCTGGCGTACACCGACCGGCCGGTGCGCGGGCAGAGCGCCACGATCGTGGGCGTCAGCAACCACGTCGGCCGGCCGATGGCGCTGGAACTGCTCATCGCCGGTTGCACCACCACCAGCTGCCACAAGTTCACGCCCCCCGCCGTGCTCGAGGCGGCGGTGCGCGGCGCCGACATCCTGGTGGTCGCCGTGGGCCGGCCCGAGCTGATCCCCGGGGAGTGGGTCAAGCCGGGGGCCGTGGTCATCGACGTGGGCATCAACCGGCTCGAGGACGGGCGCCTCGTCGGCGACGTCGGGTTCGAGGCGGCATCGCGGCGCGCCAGCTGGATCACCCCGGTGCCCGGCGGGGTGGGCCCGATGACCGTGGCGACGCTGATGCAGAACACCCTGGAAGCCGCGGAGGCCTCCGACGCGTTACAATGACGCGCTTCATCCTCTCCGGGACCGGCCATGCTCCGCATCCAGGCTGAAGCGCTCACCTACGACGACGTCTCGCTCGTCCCCGCGCATTCCACCGTCCTGCCGCGCGACGTCTCGCTCGCGACGCGCCTGACCCGCGGCCTGCGCCTGAACCTTCCCCTCGTGTCCTCGGCGATGGACACGGTGACCGAAGCGCGGCTCGCGATCGCGATGGCGCAGCTCGGCGGCATCGGCATCGTCCACAAGAACATGAGCGCCGAACGCCAGGCCGCCGAGGTCGCGCGGGTCAAGACCTTCGAGGCGGGGGTGATCAAGGAGCCGTTCACCGTCGGCCCCGAGACGACGATCGGCGAGGTCCTCAAGCTCACCCGCGCGCGCAACATCTCGGGCGTGCCGGTGGTCGACGGCGACGGGCACCTGGTCGGCATCGTCACCGGCCGCGACATGCGCTTCGAGAAGAAGCTCGACGATCCGGTGCGCCACATCATGACCAAGCGCGACAAGCTGGTCACGGTGAAGGAAGGCGCGTCCGACGACGAAGTCCTCGGGTTGCTGCACAAGCACCGCATCGAGAAGGTGCTGGTGGTCAACGACGGCTTCGAGCTGCGCGGCCTGATCACCGTCAAGGACATCCAGAAGAAGCAGGACAACCCCAACGCCGCGTACGACGCGCACGAGCGCCTGCTGGTCGGCGCCGCGGTCGGCGTCGGCGGCGATACCGAGCAGCGCATCGAGGCCCTCGCCGCCGCGGGCGTCGACGTGGTCGTCGTTGACACCGCGCACGGCCACTCGCAGGGCGTGATCGAGCGGGTCGCCTGGGTCAAGAAGCGCTTCCCGCAGTTGCAGGTGGTGGGTGGCAACATCGTCACCGGCGACGCGGCGCTGGCGCTCATGGACGCCGGCGCGGACGCGGTGAAGGTCGGCGTCGGCCCGGGTTCGATCTGCACCACGCGGATCGTGGCCGGCGTCGGCGTGCCGCAGGTCACCGCGATCTCGATGGTCGCCGAGGCGCTGCAGGATCGGATCCCGTTGATCGCCGACGGCGGCATCCGCTACTCGGGCGACATCGGCAAGGCGATCGTCGCCGGCGCCTCCACCGTGATGGTCGGCGGCCTCTTCGCGGGCACCGAGGAATCGCCCGGCGAAACCGAACTTTTCCAGGGGCGCAGCTACAAGAGCTACCGTGGCATGGGCTCGCTCGGCGCGATGGAAAAGGGTTCGAAGGACCGCTATTTCCAGGACTCGGCCGACGCCGACAAGCTCGTGCCCGAGGGCATCGAAGGTCGCGTGCCGTACCGCGGCCCGCTCGGCGGCGTCGTCCACCAGCTCGCCGGCGGCCTGCGCGCCTCGATGGGCTACGTGGGCTGCGCGAGCATCGAGGAGATGCGCAGCAAGCCGTCGTTCGTGAAGGTGACCGCGGCGGGCGCGCGCGAGAGCCACGTGCATGACGTCCAGATCACGAAAGAGCCGCCGAACTACCGCGCCGGCTGAGGCCCCCGATGACCGACCTGCACAGCGACCGGATCCTCATCCTCGACTTCGGCGCGCAGTACACGCAGCTGATCGCCCGCCGCATCCGCGAGCTCGGCGTCTACTGCGAGATCTGGGCCTGGGACCACGACCCGGCCGACATCGCCGCGTTCGGCGCGAAGGGCATCATCCTGTCCGGCGGCCCGGAATCCACCACGCTGCCGGGCGCGCCGCGCGCGCCGCAGCAGGTGTTCGACTCGGGCCTGCCGATCCTCGGCATCTGCTACGGCCTGCAGACGATGGCCGTGCAGCTCGGCGGCGCGACCGAGGCCGCCGACCAGCGCGAGTTCGGCCACGCCACCGTCGAGCTGGTCGCGCAGGACGCCTTGTTCGAGGGCCTGAAGGACCATCCGGGTTCGCCGCCCAGACTCGACGTGTGGATGAGCCACGGCGACCACGTGTCCGAGGCGCCGCCGGGTTTCACCGTCACTGCGCGCACGGACCGCATTCCGGTCGCGGCGATGGCGAACGAGGCGAAGCGCTGGTACGGCGTGCAGTTCCATCCAGAGGTCACGCACACCAGGTCGGGGCAGGCGCTGCTGCGGCGCTTCGTCGTCGACATCTGCGGCTGCGCGACGCTGTGGACGCCCGAGCACATCATCGAGGACCAGGTCGCGCGCGTACGCGCGAAGGTCGGCAGCGACGAGGTGATCCTCGGCCTGTCCGGCGGCGTGGATTCGTCCGTCGTCGCCGCGCTGCTGCACAAGGCGATCGGCGACCAGCTCACCTGCGTGTTCGTGGACACCGGCCTGCTGCGCTGGCAGGAAGGCGACCAGGTGATGGCGATGTTCGCCGAGCATATGGGCGTCAAGGTCGTTCGCGTGGACGCGGCCGACCGCTACTTCGAGGCGCTGGAAGGGATCTCCGACCCCGAAGCCAAGCGCAAGGTCATCGGCAACCTGTTCGTCGAGATCTTCGACGAGGAAGCCGCGAAGCTGTCGAACGCGAAGTGGCTCGCGCAGGGCACGATCTACCCCGACGTGATCGAGTCGGCCGGCAGCAAGACCGGCAAGGCCCACGTGATCAAGAGCCACCACAACGTCGGCGGCCTGCCCGAGGACATGAAGCTCGGCCTGGTCGAACCCCTGCGCGAACTGTTCAAGGACGAGGTGCGGCGCCTGGGCGTCGAGCTCGGCCTGCCGCATGCGATGGTCTACCGGCATCCATTCCCGGGCCCGGGCCTGGGCGTGCGCATCCTCGGCGAGGTGAAGCGCGAATACGCCGAGCTGCTGGCCAGGGCCGACCACATCTTCATCGAGGAGCTACGCGCGGCCGACCTGTACGACCGGGTCAGCCAGGCATTCGCCGTGTTCCTGCCGGTGAAGTCGGTCGGCGTGGTCGGCGACGCGCGTGCCTACGAGTGGGTCGTTGCGCTGCGCGCCGTCGAGACGATCGACTTCATGACCGCCCATTGGGCGCATTTGCCGTACGATTTTCTCGGTCGGGTTTCCAATCGAATAATCAACGAGTTGCGCGGCATTTCTCGCGTAGTTTACGATATCAGCGGCAAGCCTCCCGCCACGATCGAGTGGGAATGACGCCTCGACCCGTGGCCACGGACTCCCCGGCGACCGACGAGCAATGGATGGCGCGCGCCCTCGCGCTCGCGGAGCGGGCGGAGCGCGAGGACGACGAGATCCCGGTCGGCGCGCTGGTACTGGGGCCCGATGGCGCGGTGCTGGGCGAGGGCTGGAACCGCAACATCGCCGAGCGCGACCCCTCGGCGCATGCCGAGGTGGTGGCGATGCGCCAGGCGGGCAGGGCGCTGGGCAACCATCGCCTGGTGGGGTGCACGCTCTACGTGACCCTCGAGCCCTGCGCCATGTGCGCGATGGCCATGGTGCACGCGCGCCTGGCGCGCGTCGTGTACGGCGCCTCCGACCCGAAGACCGGCGCCGCCGGCAGCGTGTTCGACCTGCTCGTCGATCCGCGCCACAACCATCGGGTGGAGGTGTCAGGCGGGGTGCTCGGCGCGGAGGCCGGCCAGCGCCTCAGCGCCTACTTCAGGCGCAAGCGCGGGAAGCCGCCGGCGTAGGCTGCGGCATGGGCGCTTCGCGCGCGCGGCGGTATCATCGCCGTGGCAAGCGAAGCTTCGGAACGCCGCACGGCGAAAGGAATCACGGATGGGCAGCACGAACGGCAATGGAGAGGGCCGGCTGGTCTGGATCGACCTGGAAATGACCGGGCTCGATACCGGCCGCGACTCGATCCTTGAAATCGCCACCGTCGTGACCGACTCGCAGCTCAACGTGCTCGCCGAAGGCCCCGAGCTCGCGATCGCGCATCCGCTCGCGGCGCTCGAGGCCATGGACGACTGGAATCGCAACCAGCACGGCAAGTCGGGCCTGTGGCGGCGCGTGCTCGAGGAAGGCGTGCCGATGGCCGAGGCCGAGGCGCGCACGCTGGCGTTCCTGCGCGAGTGGGTGCCCGCGGGCGCCTCGCCGATGTGCGGCAACTCGATCTGCCAGGATCGCCGTTTCCTTCACCGGCAGATGCCGGCGTTGGAGCGCCACTTCCATTACCGCAACCTGGACGTCAGCACGCTCAAGGAGCTCGCGCGGCGCTGGGCCCCGCACGTGCTCTCGGCCGTCAGCAAGGAGGCCGCGCACACCGCGCTCAGCGATGTCCGCGACTCCATCGCCGAACTGCGCCACTACCGCCGCCACATGGCCGATCTCGCCGGCCCCTGAAAGGGCTTCAGCTTTTTTGGTCAGGCGTCGGACTTGGCCCTGGCGAGGGCGAGCCAGGTGTCGACGACGGTGTCGGGGTTGAGCGACACGGACTCGATCCCCTGTTCCATCAGCCATTGCGCGAGGTCGGGGTGGTCGCTCGGCCCCTGGCCGCAGATGCCGATGTACTTGCCCTTGGCGCGCGCCGTGGAGATCGCCATCGACAGCATCTTCTTGACCGCCGGGTCGCGCTCGTCGAACAGGCCGGCGACGATCGCCGAATCGCGGTCCAGGCCCAGGGTGAGCTGGGTCATGTCGTTGGAGCCGATCGAGAAACCGTCGAAGATCTCCAGGAACTCCTCGGCGAGCAGCGCGTTGGAGGGGATCTCGCACATCATGATGATCTTCAGGCCGCCTTCGCCTTGCACGAGGCCGTTCCCGCGCAGCACCTCGACGACCTTGCGGCCCTCGTCGAGGGTGCGCACGAACGGGATCATCACCCACAGGTTGTCCAGGCCCATGTCCTCGCGCACGCGCTTCACCGCGCGGCATTCGAGGGCGAAGGCGTCCTTGAACGAGGGATCGACGTAGCGGCTGGCGCCGCGGAAGCCGATCATCGGGTTCTCCTCGTGCGGCTCGTACTTCGCGCCGCCGATGAGGTTGGCGTACTCGTTCGACTTGAAGTCGGAGAGACGGACGATCACCGGCTTCGGCGCGACCGACGCGGTGATCGTCGCGATGCCTTCGGCGAGGCGGTCGACGTAGAACTCGACCGGGCCGGCATAGCCCGCCATGCGCGCGTCGATCTTCGCCTTCGTCGGCGCGTCCTGGCGGTCGTACTCGAGCAGCGCCTTCGGGTGCACGCCGATGTGGCTGGCGATGATCATCTCCAGCCGCGCCAGGCCGATGCCGGCGTTGGGGAGCATGCCGAAGTCGAACGCGCGCTCCGGGTTCGCCACGTTCATCATGATCTTGAGCGGCGCCGGCGGCATGTTGCCCAGGTCGGTGGTGGCGCGCTCGAAGGGCAGGGCGCCGGCGTAGATGTAGCCGGTGTCGCCCTCCGCGCAGCTCACGGTGACTTCGGTGCCGTCCGTGATGCGGTCCAGCGCGTCGCCGGTGCCGACGACCGCGGGCACGCCCAGCTCGCGGGCGATGATCGCCGCGTGGCAGGTGCGGCCGCCGCGGTTGGTGACGATGGCGGCGGCGCGCTTCATCACCGGCTCCCAGTCCGGGTCGGTCATGTCGGCGACGAGCACGTCGCCCGGCTGCACCCGGTTCATGTCGTCGAGCGAGCGCACCACGCGCGCCACGCCGCTGCCGATCTTCTGGCCGATCGCGCGGCCCTCGGCCACGACGTCGCCGCGCTTGCCCAGCGTGTAGCGCTCGACCTGGGTGGCGTGGCCGCGCGACTTCACCGTTTCCGGGCGCGCCTGCAGGATGTAGAGCTTGCCGGTGGCGCCGTCCTTGCCCCACTCGATGTCCATCGGCCGGCCGTAGTGCTGCTCGATCACCAGCGCCTGCTTCGCGAGTTCCTGCACGTCGGCGTCGTCGATCGAGAACCGCGCGCGCAGCTCCGCGGGCGTCTCCTCGGTGCGCACGCGCTCGCCCGGCTGGTCGGAGTACACCATGCGCAGCTGCTTCGCGCCCAGCGAGCGGCGCAGGATCGCCGGCTTGCCCGCGCGCAGCGTGGGCTTGTAGACGTAGAACTCGTCCGGGTTCACCGCGCCCTGCACGACCATCTCGCCCAGGCCGTAGCTGGCGGTGATGAACACCACGTCGCGGAAGCCCGATTCGGTGTCCAGCGTGAACAGCACGCCCGAGGCACCGATGTCGGAGCGCACCATCAGCTGCACGCCCGCGGACAGGAACACGTCCTCGTGCTTGAAGCCGTGGTGCACGCGGTAGGCGATCGCGCGGTCGTTGTACAGCGACGCGAAGACTTCCTTGACCTTGTGCACGACGTCGTCGGCGCCGGTCACGTTGAGGAAGGTTTCCTGCTGGCCCGCGAACGAGGCGTCCGGCAGGTCCTCGGCGGTCGCGGAGGAGCGCACGGCGACCGCGACATCGCTGCCGCCGGCCTCCGCGCAGAGCGTCGCGTAGGCCTCGCGGATGTCGCGGTCGAGTTCGGGCTGCAGTGGCGCGTCGATGACCCAGCCGCGGATCTCGGCGCCCGCGCGGGTGAGGGCGGGCACGTCCTCGACATCGAGGCTGGCCAGCCGGTCGTAGATGCGATGGTGCAGGTCGTTGTGCGCGACGAAGGCCTTGAACGCATCCGCGGTCGTGGCGAAGCCGCCGGGAACCGACACCCCGAGGCCGGACAGCTCCCCGATCATCTCGCCGAGCGAGGAGTTCTTGCCGCCGACCTGGGCCAGGTCGGCCAGGCGGAGGTGGTGCAGCCACAGGATGTTGTCGGTCTTGGCGGGGGCGCTCAAAGGGGGGACTCCGCGGGGTTTCGGCTATTTTAGCAACCCGACCAGACCCCATGGCCCCCGGCGGGCCGAACTGGAGCCGCCATGCCCGACCTGCGCCCGGTGTTCTACGTCTCCGACGGCACCGGCATCACCGCCGAAACCATCGGCCACAGCCTCCTCACCCAGTTCGCGAACATCCGCTTCGTCACCGACCGGTTGCCGTTCGTGGACACGGTGGAGAAGGCGCAGGCCGCGGCGGAGGAGATCCGGCAGGCCGGCGTCGAGTACGGCCTGCGCCCGGTGGTGGTGAATTCCTGCGTCGATCCGGCGCTGAACGCCGCCCTCGCGGAGAGCGGGGCGCTGATGCTCGACATCTTCGCGCCCTTCATCGAGCCGCTGGAGCGCGAACTGAACATGCAGCGGCAATCGCAGGTCGGGCGCGCGCACGGCATGGTCGACTTCGAGGCCTACCATCGCCGCATCAACGCGATGAACTACGCGCTCGCCCACGACGACGGCGTGAGCATGGACTACAGCGAGGCGGACGTGATCCTCGTGGGCGTGTCGCGCGCGGGCAAGACGCCCACCTGCGTGTACATGGCGCTGCACCACGGCGTGCGCGCCGCCAACTACCCGTTGACCGAGGAAGACCTCGACTCCGACCGCCTTCCGCCGAAGCTGCGCCCCCACCGCGCGAAGCTGTTCGGGCTGACCATCGACCCGGTGCGCCTGCAGCAGATCCGGCAGGAACGCCGCCCGAATTCGCGCTATGCGCAGCTGGACACCTGCAAGCGCGAGGTCGCCGCAGCCGAAGAGCTGCTGCGCAACGAGGGGATCCAGATGCTGAGCACGACGCACGCGTCGATCGAGGAAATCTCGAGCCGGGTGCTGGAAGTGCTGGGGCTGAACCGCGAGATGTTCTAGCCGCCTTAACGTATGCCCGCCGACACGTCGCGTCAATGCTGCCGCGCGCGCGGATGCGCGTGTAGCATCGGGCCATGGCACCCGTCCTCGGCCGCATCGAACGCATCCCGCGCCTCAGCCGCTTCGGCTGGCTGATGGGACTGTATGCGGAAAACCACGACCTGCTGGTGCGCCTCTTCGAACCGGCCGACCTCGGCGAAGGCGCGTGGGCGTCGAGCATCGGCGACGGCCTCGACCTGCGCCTGGACGTCGTCGCGCAACATGCCTACACCACGGAGATGCGACTGACGTACGCGCTGCGCGATCCGGTCACCGGCGAGCCCGATCCGTCGGCCTGGCTGCGCCTGTACCACGATGCGCGCCAGGTCGAGGCCACGCACTGCTACGTCGGCCGGCGCTGGCAGGACGTGCTGGGCATGTTCCCGCCGCCGGCGCGGCTGGTGGACCACCGGCTGCGCATGAACACCTTCCTCGGCAAGTGGCTGCACTACCTGGCCGAGGGCGGCCACGGCGTGGCGACGCTGCGCCGGGCGGAACCCCCCGAAGCGCCGGCGTGGGCGTCTTCCGCGGACATGAACGCCGCAACGCTTGCGCGGGCGTCGGCGCGCCGCTAGAATTTCGCGCTTTCCAGCCCGTGGGGCCATAGCTCAGCTGGGAGAGCGCCTGCATGGCATGCAGGAGGTCGCCGGTTCGATCCCGGCTGGCTCCACCACGGTTTCGCTGGATCGTTTTCGCAGGATCGCGCGACAAGCGCACGTTTCGTTCAACGTCCCCATCGTCTAGAGGCCTAGGACATTACCCTTTCACGGTAGCGACCGGGGTTCGAATCCCCGTGGGGACGCCACTTCCGACACGCCCGCGCAAGCGGGCGTCGTCGTTTCCGGGGCTGCCTCCGGGCGCCTGCGCGAGCCGCCGCGTCGCTAGAACCAGGTGCGCAGCCCGGCCACGACACGCGTGTCGGCGGCCGGCTCGCCCGCCGCGCGGCGGGCATCGGCGGTTCCGCCGAACGCGTGCTCGCGCACCACGCCGACGTAGGGCGCGAAACGCCGGGTGAACTCGTAGCGCAGGCGCAACCCGGATTCCAGGGTGGACAAGCCCGCGCCCGTGCCGCGCGCGGGATCGGCGCGCCCGTACAGGTTGGCCTCGATCGACGGCTGCAGCGCGAGGCGGCCGGTCAGCCGGGCCTCGTATTCCAGTTCCACGCGCGCGGCGCTGCGGCCGGAGCTGCCCAGGTAGGCCGTCGCCGCGACCTCGATCTTGTACGGCGCGAGGCCTTGCACGCCGATCGCGAGGAAATCGCGGGCGCCGTGCGCGCCGGTGTCGTGGCGCACGCCGGCCAGCAGGTCCCACCAGGGGGAGACCGGGCGGCCGTACAGCAGCTCCACGTCCGCATGGTCGAGGCGCCCGTCGCGGCGCTCGCCTTCGCTGCGCAGCCAGAGCCGATGGAGGTCGGTGCCGAGCCATCCCTGCAGGTTCCAGGCCTGGCTGCCGCCGCCGGCTTCGAGGTGGTCGAACAGGAGGGTCCCGAAGACGGCGTCGTCGTGCATCGCGTGCGCGGCCGCCGACGGCGGCGTGTTCCCGGGCGCCGGCGCGGGCGTGGCCGCCGGTGCCGCGTGGGCGTGGTGCTGCGCCATCGCGGCGGCCGGCGCCGCCAGCGCGACGAGCGCGAGGACGGCGCCCGCGGCTTGGCGCCGCGGGGACAGCCGCGCGCTCATGCCTCCACCCGCACTTCGCGCATCATCCCGGTTTCCATGTGGTAGAGCAGGTGGCAGTGGTAGGCCCAGCGTCCCGGCGCGTCGGCGCGCACCCGGTAGCTGCGGCGGGTGCCCGGCGGCATGTCGATGGTGTGCTTGCGCACGTGGAAGCCGCCGGCCTCGTCCTCGAGGTCGCTCCACATGCCGTGCAGGTGGATCGGGTGGGTCATCATCGTGTCGTTGACGAGCACGATGCGCAGCCGTTCGCCGTAGTTGAAGCGGAGCGGGTCGGCATCCGCGAAGCGCTTGCCGTCGAACGACCAGGAGAAGCGCTCCATGTGGCCGGTGAGGTGCAGCTCCACCTCGCGCGTCGGGTCGCCGCCGTCGGGATCGCCGCCCAGCGTGCGCAGCATCGCGTAGTTGAGGACGACGCGGCCGTTGTCGCGCAGGCCGATGCCGGGATCCTCGAGCCGCGGCTTCGGCATCATCGTCTGCATGTCCACCAGGGGATTGCCGGATTCGCTGGCCGGGTGGGCCTGCATGCCCGGCATCGCGGACATGTCGTGACCCATGGCGGCATGGTCCATGCCGGGCATGCTTCCGCTGGACGCCCCGTGGTCGTGGCCCATGTCGGCCATCGTGAGGATCGGGCGCGCATCGAGCGCCGGCACGGGCGCGCGCAGGCCTTCGCGCACCGCGAGCGTGCCGCTGATCCAGCCGGTGCGGCCGATGTCCTGCGCGAAAATGGTGAAGGCGTCCTGGCCGGCAGGCTCCACGATCACGTCGAAGGTTTCCGCGGCGGCGATCCGGAACTCGTCGACGGACACCGGGTGCACGTACTGGCCGTCCGCCGCGACCACGGTCATCTTCAGCCCGGGGATGCGCACGTCGAAGTGGGTCATCGCAGAGCCGTTGACGAAGCGCAGGCGCACCTTCTCGCCGGTGCGGAACAGCGCGGTCCAGTTGCCCAGCGAAGTGGTGCCGTTCATCAGGAACGTATACGTGTTGCCGTTGACGTCGGACAGGTCGGTCGGGGTCATCCGCATCCGGCCCCAGGCGCCGCGGTCGGCGAGCGCGGCGCGCCACCCGCCGCGCCTGGCGTCCTGCACAAAATCACCGAGCGTGCGCTGGTAGAGGTTGTCGTGGGACGGCATCTTCTTCAGCCGCGCGAGCAGGCGCGCGGGCGCCATGTCGGTCCAGTCCGAGAGCAGCACCACGTAGTCGCGGTCGTAGCGGAACGGCTCCGGTGCGAGCGGATCGATCACGAGCGCGCCGTACAGGCCCGCCTGCTCCTGCATCGCCGAATGGCCGTGGTACCAGTACGTCCCGCCCTGGCGCACCTGGAAGCGGTACAGGTACGCCTCGCCGCGCCGGATGCCGTCGAAGCTGAGTCCCGGCACGCCGTCCATCGCCGCGGGCAGCACGATGCCGTGCCAGTGGATCGACGTCGTGTCGCCGTGCACTGAACCCGAGGGCAGCGCGTTGGCGACGCGCAGCTCGACGGTGTCGCCCTCGCGCCAGCGCAGCACCGGCGCCGGCAGGCTGCCGTTGACGGTGATGGCCGGGACGACGCGCCCGGTGAAATCCACCGGCGTTTCGCCGATCGCCAGATCGAAGCGCGTGCCCGCGAGCACGCCCGGCTGCGCGGCGGTGCCCATCGCCCACGCATTGCGCGGCCAGGCGCCGCCGACGCCGGCGAGCGCGCCGGCGGCGGCGAGGCCCTGGACGAAGCGGCGGCGGGAAGGCGATGGCGGGACTTGCGGGGCGTTCATGTCGATCCGGCGCCGATGCGGCTGCCCAGCGTGCAGGTTGACGCGGGGGGAAGGTCAAGCCCGGCTGCGCGGGCGCGGTTCAGGCGGCGATGTGGAACAGCCGGCCCACCAGCGCCGTGATCCCCATCGCCAGGCCGCCCCAGAACGCCACGCGCAGGGACCCTTTCAGCGGCGAGGACCCGCCCGCGCCCGCGGCGACGGCGCCGAGGAGGAACAGCGCGGCGACCGTGGTGCCGATCGTGACGGCCGGGCGGTCGGGCACCGCGACCGTCGCGAGCACGGGGATCATCGCCCCGGTCGCGAAGGACGCGGCCGACGCGAGCGCCGCCTGGATGGGGCGGGCGCGCAGCGTTTCGGTGATGCCGAGTTCGTCGCGCACGTGCGCGCCGAGCGCGTCCTTCGCCATGAGCTGGTCGGCGACCTGCTGTGCCAGCGCCGCGTCCAGCCCGCGCCGCCGGTAGATGCCCGCGAGCTCGGCCCGTTCCAGGTCGTGCTGGGTCTCGAGCTCGCGCGCTTCCTTGGCGATGTCGGCGCGCTCGGTGTCCGCCTGCGACTGCACCGACACGTATTCGCCGGCCGCCATGGACATGGCGCCGGCTGCGAGGCCGGCGATGCCGGCCGTCATGACCGCCCCGGGGCCCGCGCCAGAGGCGGAGACCCCGATCATCAGGCTCGCGGTGGAGATCACGCCGTCGTTGGCGCCGAGCACGGCGGCGCGTAGCCAGCCGATGCGGTCGGCGCGATGCCATTCGCGATGGGAGAGCGGGGCGCGGGTGGAGCGCGACGGATCGGTCATGGCAGGGCTCCTGTGCTCGGCGCAGGCACCATAGCGTGGAGCCGGGCCGGAAGGTTGATTTGCGTCAATGCCCCCGGGACGCAGCGTGCCTACGCTGCCGTTGCACAGTCCCCGGAGTCCGGCATGAAGCGCCTCCCCATCCTCGCCGTCTTCCTGCTCGCCGCCGTCGCCGGTTGCGCGACCCGGCCGCTCGTCCGCACCGACCACGATCCGGCGGTCGACTTCTCCAGGTACGGCACCTACGCCTGGCAGCAGGAACCTGCGATCACCAATCCGCTGGTCAAGCAGCGCCTGCTCGCCGCGATCGACGCCGAGCTCGCGGCCAAGGGCTGGTCGCGGGTGGACGCGGACGCCGCCGACATCGCGCTGGTCGGCAACGTCGCCACGCGCGAGAAGCAGACCGTCGAGACCTTCTACAACGGCCCGCACTGGCGCGGCTGGAACTGGCAGCAGGAGTGGAACGGCCCCGGCGTCTATCCCGACACCCGCATCACGACCTACACCACCGGCAGCTTCGTGCTCGACATGTTCGACACCCGCACCCGGCGGGCAGTTTGGCGCGGTTCGGCGGAGGGCCCGATCCCCGATTCGCCGGAGAAGGTGAACATGGCGGTGCAGAGCGCGGTGACGCGGATGTTCGAGGGCTTTCCGCCTTCGCATTGAACGGGGTGTTGCAGGACCCGGGGTTTGGTGCTTTGCTGGCGGAGCGCCGGCGGTATCGCTCCCGGGTATGGCACCGACAGCAGACTCCACTCCCCCCGCGACCCGCGTGCTGGTCGTCGACGACGATCCGGACGTCGGATTCGTGCTGCGCCGTTATCTCGCGGGGCAGGGCTTCGATGTCGCGATCGCCCCCGACGGCGCGAGCGCTCGGCAGGCGATGCAGGCGCCATCGTTCGACCTGGTGCTGCTGGACCTCGGGCTGCCGGACGGCAACGGCCTCGCGCTGATGACCGAACTGCGCATGCGCTGGGCCGGCCCGGTGATCATCGTGAGCGGCCGCGGCGAATCGACCGAGCGCGCGGTCGGGTTGGAGCTGGGCGCCGACGATTTCGTCACCAAGCCCTTCGACCTGCGCGAGTTGCTCGCGCGCATGCGCTCGGTGCTGCGCCGTTCGCGCACCGCGGAGGCGAGCGGGGCGCTGCTCGCGTTCGACGGGCTGGCGCTGTGTCCCGAGACGCGGCGGCTGACCGGACGCGACGGCGCGGACGTGCCGCTGACCAGCGGCGAGTTCGCGCTGCTGTCGGCGTTCCTGGAACGGCCGAACCAGGTGCTCACGCGCGACCACCTGCTCAACGTGCTCCACGGCCGCGACGCGGGCCCCTTCGACCGCGCCATCGACATGCAGATCGGGCGCCTGCGGCGCAAGATCGAGCAGGACCCGGCCAACCCCGCGCTGATCCAGTCCATCCGCGGCGCCGGCTACCTGCTGGCTGCGCGCGTCGAGCGTCGCTGATGCCCGGCACCCCGGTCCTGCCGATCTTCGAATCGATCCCCGATGCGCTGGTCATCGTCGACCAGTCGGGACACATCGTGATGGCCAACGGCAACGCCCACGCGCTGTTCGGCTACGCGCCGGGCGAGTTGCGCGGGCGCCCGGTGGAAGACCTGGTGCCGAGCGATGCGCGGGTGCGGCACGGCGCGCATCGCTCGGGCTACATGGCACAGCCGCGCGTGCGCCCGATGGGCATGGCCAACATGACCCTCAGCGGCCAGCGGCGCGACGGCAGGCAGTTCCCGGTCGAGATCGCGCTGAGCCCGGTCGAGACCCCGGAGGGCCTGTTCTACCTCGCGTCCGTCCGAGACGTCTCGGAAACGCAGCGCGTCCGCCAGGCACTGGCGCGCGCACGCTACGACGCGGTCGTGGCGCGGATCGGCCAGCTCGCCCTGGCCTCGACCACCGACGAGCGCCTTGCCAGCCAGGTGCCGCGCTTGCTTGCCGAGGTGCTGGAGGTGCCCGTCGCCGCGCTGGTCGTGCTCGAACAGGGGCGCCTCGTGGTTCGCGCAGCCGTCGGCTTCGGGGATGGGCCTTGCCCCGAGTGGCTCTCGACCGACGCCGGCCCGCTGCAGGAAGCCTTGCAGGGAACGGTGGCGATCCTGCGCCGGGGCACCGACGAGCGCCGGCGCCGCGGATGGCCGGCGGAGTTCGGAAGCGGCGCGATCGTTCCCTTGCTCGATCGCGGCAGCGCGATGGGCGCGCTGGTCGCGGCCTCCGTCGATCCGGACCGGTTCGACCATGACGCGCTGCAGTTGCTGCAGACCGTGGCCAACCTGTTTTCGACGCTCGTGCAGCGGCGCCACTACGAAGACCAGCTCGCGCACGCGCAACGCCTCGACGCGCTGGGACAGCTCACGGGAGGCGTGGCGCACGACTTCAACAACCTGCTCACGGTCATCTCCGGCAGCCTGCAGCTGCTGGAGGCGGAGAGCGGGGACCTGCCCGACGCGCAGGAAATCATCAACAGCGCGTTGCGGTCGGTCGGCCGAGGCGCGGAACTGACATCGAAGCTGCTGGCGTTCGCGCGCCGGCAGCACCTCACGCCGATGCCGCTGGATGCCGCCGTCGTGCTGGGCGACCTGAAGCTGATGCTGCGCGGCACGCTCGGGGAAGGCATCGACGTGCGGATCGAGCATCCGCCCACGCTGCCGCCGACGTTCGCGGATGCGTCGCAGCTCGACAACGCGCTGCTCAACCTGGCCTTGAACGCACGCGATGCGATGCCGGGCGGCGGCACCCTCGTGATTTCGGCGTCGGAGCGCTGGATCATGGCGGATGCGTCGCGCCCGTCCAGGGTGCCGGGCCACTATGTCGCCTTCCGCGTCGCGGATACCGGGCCGGGGATGCCGTCCGAGGTCCTGGCGCATGCGTTCGAGCCCTTCTTCACCACGAAGGGCCTCGGCCGCGGCAGCGGGCTGGGACTGAGCATGGTGTACGGCTTCGTGCAGCAGAGCGGAGGCTTCATCGAACTGGACAGCAGGCCGGGCGCGGGCACGACGGTGGAACTGTTCCTGCCCGTCGCGCTTCCAGGCGCGGCGGAGGCCGCGGTGCCCGCTGCGGCGGTGGGTGCGCCCGGCGCCGGCGAAACCGTGCTCCTGGTGGAGGACGAGAAGGACGTGCGCAAGATCGCGGCGGCCTTCCTGTCGTCGCTCGGCTATCGCGTGGTCGCGATGCCGGCGGCGGCGCAGGCGCTCGCGGCGCTCGAAGCCGAAGCGCGCGACGCCGCGGTCCTGTTCACCGACGTCATGCTCGGCAGCGGCATGAACGGCGTCGAGCTGGCGCTCGCCGCGCGCGCCTTGCGGCCGACGCTGGGCGTGCTGCTGACCTCGGGCTACGATCCCGTCTCGGCGCGCCTCGCGTCCGCGGGCGATTTCGAGCTGCTGCCGAAGCCCTACCGGCGCGAGCAGCTCGCCGAGGCGCTCCGGCGAAATCTTCCGGGCGCGGGGAAGCGCTAGGCTGCGAGCGCGACCCGGCGCATCAGCGCCGCGGGGTCCTGCAACCGGATCTCGCGACCGTCGACTTCGATCAGCCCCGATGCGGCCAGGCGCGACAGCGCGCGGGTCACCGTTTCGAGCTGCAGCGACAGGAAGCTGCCGAGGTCCGCGCGGGTCATGCGCAGGCGCAGGTCGTGCCGGCTGAATCCCAGCGCCTGCAGGCGCTCGCCCAGGTCCAGCAGGAACGCAGCGACGCGCTGCTCCGCGTTGAGGCTGCTGGTGTCGAGCATCCACCGCCAGTCGCGGCGGATCTCGCCGGCGAGCAGGCTCGCGATCTCCGGCAGGCACTCGGGGAGGTGCCGCTGCAGCTGCTCCAGCGGCAGTTCCCAGACTTCGCCGGTGTCCAGGGCGACCGCGTCGCAGGCATGCGACGGCAGCCCGATCGACTCCATGCCGAGCAGGTCGCCGCGCAGGCGGAACCCGGTGATCTTTTCCCTGCCGTCGGCGCTGACCACCGTGGTCTTGAAGAAGCCCGCATGGACCAGGAACAACGTGCCCGTCGGCTGCCCGCAGTGGAAGAGCGCCTGGCGCGCGCGTACGGTCCGGCGCCGCAGCGGCAGTTCGCCGAGGCGCTCCGCCAGGCGCGAAGCGAGATCGGCGGGCGAGGGCGCGGCCGGTGCGGCCACGGGCTGGCGCAACGGCTGGAGCATGGTCACGACGGTCATGGCGGCGTTCCTCCCGATGGATGGCGCCAGCCTAGGCAACCCGTCCCCCGCCAGCGTTTCGGCGTGGTAACGCTCGGTAACGGTCTGTAACGACGCGCGCCAGGCATTGATCCGGGTCAATGCGACGCATTCGCGGTCCGATCCATGCTGCGCCTGCCGCGATCGAGGTGACCATGCCTGCCATCCCAGCGCTTCGCCTGACTTTCCTCGGAGCCGTCGGCACGGTCACCGGGTCGCGCCACCTGGTCGAGGCGGGCGGACGCCGCATCCTGGTCGACTGCGGGCTCTTCCAGGGCTACAAGCCGCTGCGCCTGCGCAACCGCGCGCCCTTCCCGGTGCCGCCGGCGTCGATCGACGCGGTCGTGCTGACGCACGCGCACCTCGACCACAGCGGCTACCTGCCGCGCCTGCGTCGAGAAGGATTCGCGGGCACGGTGTGGTGCTCGGCGGCGACGCGCGACCTGTGCGGGATCCTGTTGCCGGATTCGGGGCGACTGCTCGAGGAGGAGGCCGGCTACGCCAACGAAAAGCGCAGCACCCGCCATGATCCCGCCGAGCCGCTGTACACGGAGAGCGACGCGCGCCGATGCCTGCGCGCGTTCCGCGCCATGGGCTTCGATGCGCCTTTCGAGCCGGTGGCCGGCGTGCAGGCGACGCTGCGGCCGCAGGGGCACATCCTCGGCGCCGCCGCGGTCACGCTCTCGCATGCCGGAACTTCGGTGACCTTCAGTGGCGACGTCGGGCGGCCGCACGACCCGATCATGCCGCCGCCCGCGCAGCCGGCGGCATGCGATTACCTCGTGGTGGAGTCGACGTACGGCAACCGGCGGCATCCCCACGGCGCGCTGGCCGCCGATCTCCAGGCCGCCTTGTCGCGCGCCATCGCGCGAAACGGTGTCGTCGTCGTCCCGGCGTTCGCCGTGGGACGGGCGCAGCTGATCCTGCACCTCGTCGCGAGCCTGCAGGAATCCGGCCGGTTGCCCGACGTGCCGCTCTACCTCAACAGCCCGATGGCGACCGACGTCACCGCGCTCTACCAGCGCCACCGCGACCAGCACCGGTTGTCCGACGAGCAACTCGCGGTGCTCGCGCGCAGGACGCGGCTGGTCACCAGCGTCGAAGCGTCGAAGGCATTGAACCGGCGCCACGGGCCGATGATCATCGTTTCGGCCAGCGGCATGGCGACGGGGGGCAGGGTGCTGCACCATCTCGCGGCGTTCGCACCCGATCCGCGCAACATGATCCTGCTGTCCGGGTTCCAGGCAGGCGGAACGCGCGGCGCGTCGCTGGCGCGCGGCGACGGCACCGTGCGCATCTTCGGCCAGGACGTGCCGGTGCGGGCGGAAGTGGTCCAGCTCGCTTCCGCGTCCGCGCATGCCGATGCAGACGAACTGCTGGGCTGGATGCGCGGCCTGCCGGCGCCACCGCGCAGCGTCTTCGTCACCCATGGCGAACCCGATCCGTCCGACGCGCTCCGCATCCGCATCCAGCGCGAACTCGGCTGGGAGGCCCGCATCCCGGAACTGTTCCAGCCGGTCGACCTCGCGCCCCGCGCGGGAGGTTGATGCAGGTCAACACGGCCCGGCGCGGCGCGCGCGATGCTGGGTCGTCACGCAAAGGAATCGACCATGCACGTCGCCGACCTGTGCACCCGCGTGGTGCAGACCATCGATCCCGACGCCAGCGCCGCGGACGCCGCGCTGCGGATGCGCCAGCATCGCGTCGGCACGCTCGTCGTCCTCGATCCGACGCGGCAGGGCGCGCACGTGGCCGGCATCCTCACCGATCGCGACCTGGTTACCCGCGTCCTCGCGAGCGGCCTCGCCCCCACGGCGACGCCGGTGCGCGACGTCATGACCCGCAGCGTCGGCGTGTGCCATGCCCGCGACGAACTCTTCGACGTGGTGCAGACGATGCGCCGGCTCGGCGTACGCCGGCTGCCGGTCCTGGACGACGCCGACCACCTGCTGGGGATCGTCTCGACGGACGACGTCCACGGCGCGCTCGGGCGGTTCATGGATGCGCTCAGCCAGGGAATGCTGCGCGGCACCGTGCACGAGGCCGAGGCCTTCATCTGAGACCCACGCCATGAACCGCGTCGCGAACAGGATCTGCATCGTCACCGGCGCCGCGCAAGGCATCGGCAAGGCCTGCGCGCTGCGGCTGGCGGAGGAGGGCGCGCAACTGGCGCTCTTCGACCTCATGGACGATGCCGGTCGCGCGCTGGCGGCCGAGCTCGAGCATCGCGGCTTCTCCGCGCACTACTGGCACGTCGACGTCGCGGACGAAGCCTGCGTCAAGGCCGCCATCGACGGCGTCGCGGCGCATTTCGGCGGCCTGCACGTGCTGGTGAACAACGCCGGCATCTCCGGCGCCACCGCGCCGACGGACAGGCTCACCGAGGCCGAGTGGGACCGGGTGCAGGCGATCAACGTCAAGGGCGTGTTCTTCTGCACCAAGCACGCCATCCCGCACCTGCGGCGCGCAGGCGGCGGCAGCGTCGTCAACCTGTCGTCGATCTACGGCCTGGTCGGCGCCGCCGACGTGCCCGCCTACCACGCCTCGAAGGCCGCGGTCGCGATGATGGCCAAGAATGACGCGCTGATCTACGCCCCCGACCGCATCCGTTTCAACTCGATCCACCCGGGCTTCATCTGGACGCCCATGGTCGAGCACCACCTGCAGGCCAGCGGACAATCCGACCTGGCCGCCGGCCGCGAGTCGCTGGCGAAGCTGCATCCCCTGGGCCACGTCGGCGAACCAGACGACATCGCCTGGGGCGTGGTCTACCTGGCCAGCGAGGAATCGAAGTTCGTCACCGGCTCCGCGCTCGTCATCGACGGCGGCTACACGGCGAGGTAAGTCGGCGCGGCCTCAGTGCGAGAACAGCACCGGTAGCGTCAGCGTCTCGAGCAGGTCCAGGGTGACGCCGCCGAGCACCCACTCGCGCGCGCGGGCATGCCCGTAGCCGCCGCAGACGAGCAGGTCGGCGCCGGTCTCCGCGCAATGGCGCAGCAGGACCGCCGCGACCGGCGCGCCGCCGCCCGCCAGGGTCACCACGTTGACGCGCAGGCCGTGCCGCGCGAGGTGCGTCGCGATGTCCGCGCCCGGCTCCTCGCCGTGCCGGCTGGCGCCGACCTTCGGATCCACCGTGACCACGTCGACGGAACGGCAGCGTTGCAGCAGCGGCAACGCGTCGTGGAGCGCACGCGCGCCTTCGCGCGTGGGCTGCCATGCAACGACGGCATGGCGCATCGGGAAACCGGCAGGGTTCCGCGGCGGGACGACGAGCACCGGCCGGCCCGAATCGAACAGGAATCCGTTGAAGAACAGGAAGGCGCGGTCGCGGTCGACGCCGGCGGCGCCGGGGCCCGGAACGACGCTGAGGTCGACGTAGCGGCCGTGCATCGTCAGCGGCCGCGGGACATCACCCATGATGGTTTCGACGCGGCGCAGCTCCCAGGACACGCCTTCGCGCGCGAGCCGGGTGCGCAGCTTCGCGGCGTCTTCGTCGCCCTGCCGTCGCAGTTCGGCGTAGAGATCCGCGAGCAGGTAGTCGTTCGACACCCCGAGCGGCCCGATGTAGGGCGTCGGCAGGTTGACCACGTGGAGCACGGAAAGGTGGGCGCCGAGGTCGGAGGCGAGTGCGATCGCATCGGTGAGCGCGGCCGCGTCGCCGCTGGTGCCGGTGACCGGGAGCAGGATGTCGTGGACCATGGGCCTTCTCCGGAGGGTTGGTTCGTACTTTCCGCGCACCGCGCGGCCCCGGCGTTGACCTGGGTCAATGCCGCGGCAGCGGCTCGTCGCTGACGACCAGCACCGTGCCCGGGACGAGCAGGTCGTACAGCGGGAGCGCGAATTCCGGGGGAATCCGGACGCCGCCCTTCGACACCACTGGGCCGCCGATCGCGGTTTTTTGCGCATCGTCCAGCGGAATCGACATCCAGGGCCGCGCCGGCCGCCCGGGAACGATCGGGCTGGGGGAGGGAAGCGTGCCGTCCAGCAGCACGTAGGCCGTCGTCCCGGCGGGAATCGCCCCGTCGTCCAGCTGCACCGGCAGGCGGCCGATTTCCACGCCGTTGCGCAGCACCACGAGCAGGCGCGCCGAGGTGCTGAGCAGCAGGCTGAGCGGGCCGTCGGCTGCGGTCGAGGGATTCCAGAACGGCGCCACGGCGCCTTCCGGCCGGGCGTCGCCGCCGGCCAGCGGCACCGGCGCGAGCAACGATGGCGCCTGCGGCGCCTCCGTCACCACCACGGTCGTCGCGCGCGAGGTCACTTCGAACAGGTCCTCGGCGAAGGACGACGGCAGGCGGATGCAGCCGTGCGACGCCGGGTGGCCCGGCACCACGCCTGCATGCAGCGCGATGCCGTCCCAGGTGAGGCGCTGCATGTAGGGCATGGGCGCGTCGTCGTAGAGGTTCGAGAAGTGCTCGCGCTGCTTCTCGAGGATCGTGTAGACGCCCGGCGGCGTCTCGTAGCCGCGACGGCCGGTGCTCACCGGCGCCGTGCCGATGCGGATGCCGTTGCGGTACACGTCGGCGCGCTGCGCCGGCAGGCTGACCACGACGACCACGGGGCCGCGCGGCGCGAGCTGGGGCTGCCAGCGGATCGCCGGGTCGCCGGACGCGGCTCGCGCGACCGAAGGCAGGTTGCACAGGCCCAGCAGGACGAGCATCGCCACGATGGCGATGATCCGCAGCCAGGTCGTACGCGCTCGCATGGGGGGCTCGTGGTTGGCGTCCGGCGTTATCGTGGCCGCACGGGGCGGGACGGGTGTTGACCTGGATCAATCATGACATAATATGCAGTGATTTAGATTATCGGCGTGCCTCTTCGCTGCGAGCCCGCAGCGTTGAAAAGCCCTGAAAAACAGCCCTATTCCGCTCGCCGAGTAGACCCCGGATCGAGCGCGTACAGCAACCCAGCGGACTATGCGCGCTCGCGCGCCAGCCGTCCTGAAGCGGCGTCCTCAGCGCGTGGGGGTGGCCGATGATCGAGCCGCTCGTCCCGCTGGATCTGGACCTCACCAGCTTCGAGTTCATGCCGGTGGAGTGGAGCCGGCTGCTCTCCAGCGACACCTGGATGCTATGCAGCGACGCCGAGAAGGTGGCGGCCATCACCCTGTGGGGCCGGTCGTGGGCGCAGGTGCCGGCGGGCTCGCTGCCGCAGGACGACCGCCTCCTGGCGGCGCTGTCGGGTGCCGGCCGCGGGTGGAAGAAGGTCAAACCGATGGCCCTGCGCGGCTGGGTGCTGGCCAGCGACGGGCGCTACTACCACCCGGTTGTCTGCGAGAAAGCGCTGGAAGCCTGGCTGGAAAAGCTCGCGGCGCAGATCAGCAGTGGCGCCGGAAATGCCAAGCGATGGCATACCGAGTTCGACCCGAAGCCGATCAAGGATCAGATGGTCGAGGCGCGCAAGCGCTTGATCGCGCTGAACCCAGACTCCAGGCAGCTGAAAAAGAAGCGCTTCACCGTCGCCCCGGAGGCCATCCCGGACGACTCCCAGCCGAGTCCCGATGGGATGCCGCCGGGATCGCAACAGACAGTGACAGTGACAGCGACAGAAGAGCTTTCTTCGGATACATCCTCGCGACTGGGAGTATCCGAAGGCTCGGCTGAGGATCTGGCGCGCGCGCTGCGTGAGGTGGGCTATCCGGACTGCAGCAGCACGTTCCCCGACCTGGTCGCAGCAAAGCGGGAGGGCGTCACCGGCCAGGAGCTGGCAGCGATCGCGCTGACCAAGCCGGGCAAGCCGTTGGCGTACGTGATCGAGACGGCGAGGGGAAAGCGGCGCGATGCGCTCGAGCGCGCCGGCGCGAGCGGGACCACGGCCGCGGCGCCCATGGACCCGGAGGCACGGGCCGAGGCCGCGGCCAGGCACGAGCGCGATCGCCGAATCTCGCAGGCCAATGGCGACTTCGAGCTGCGCCTGATCGAGGCGAACGTCCGAGACCAGCGCATCGCCGAGGCGCAAGCCGAGTTCCGGCGCCAGTTCCCGCGGCCCACCGCACCGCGCGCAGCAGCGCGCCAGGCGGTGCAGGCATGAGCCTCTCGGCCGTTCGGTGCCTTACGCCTTGTCGCGCAAACCGCGTTGCTGCCGCCACGCTCCGGGAGAACCGGGGGAGGCTGGAAGCCGCGCCAGTGCTGGCGATCCGCTGCGGCCTCTCTGCGAATGTTAAGAATATGTTAAGAGAACGAACAGGGAAACAGGAGCCGGGATGCGTCCGTAAGCTATTGATCTGCAAGGGGTTCGGCGTACGGCTGGGGTCGGGGCCGGACGGTACCCCCCACCCCCCCTTCGTTTCCTCGGCCAGGTCGGGCGGGGCCCGTAACTACTGGCGCCTCGAAAAATGGGAGACCCATGGGGAGGGTCCGGGAGGGGCTGCTTCGCTTCGTGGTGGCGCCCGTGGCTGAGTCGACCGCCGAACTCGCGCCGCTCGACGCCGCCACGGCGGCGCTGCTGGCCACGCTGCCGGGCGGCGGCGACGTCGCCCGGGCCCGGGTCGCGGCGTTCGCCGCGCGCGGCCCGCT
>JANINR010000087.1 GCA_024508915.1 Lysobacteraceae bacterium
CCGGGGGGCGCGTCGCGGCGGGCCGGCTCGCGCTCGCGGCGCGGCGGCTCCGGCGGCGCTTCCAGCAGCAGCGGGGTCTTGCCCTGCACCAGTTGCGCCAGGGCCGCGGCGATGTCGGCCATCGGCACGTCGTGTTCGCGCTCGTAGCGCTCGACCAGCGCGCGGAAGACCTGGCGGTCGCCGCTTTCGAGCGCCGCGCCGATCTTGCCCAGGAACTTCGCGACGCGTCGCTCGTTCACGGTCTCGACGCTCGGCAGCTGCATCGGCTCGATCTTCTGCCGCGTCGCGCGTTCGATCGCGCCGAGCATGCCGCGCTCGCGCGGCGCCACGAAGAGGATCGCCTCGCCGCTGCGTCCCGCGCGGCCGGTGCGGCCGATGCGGTGCACGTAGCTCTCGGTGTCGTAGGGGATGTCGTAGTTCAGCACGTGGCTCACGCGTTCCACGTCCAGCCCGCGCGCGGCGACGTCGGTCGCCACGAGGATGTCGATGCGCCCGTCGCGCAGCGACTGCACCAGCTTCTCGCGCTGCTTCTGCTCCACGTCGCCGTGGATCGCGGCGGCCGACAGGCCGCGCGCCGCGAGTCGCTCGGCCAGCTCCTGCGCGCCGAGCTTGGTGCGCGCGAAGATCAGCATGCCGTCGAAGGGCTCGGCTTCGAGGATGCGGGTGAGCGCATCGAGCTTGTTCACGCCGCTGACCATCCAGTAGCGCTGCCGGATGTTCGCCGCGGTCGTCGTCTGCGCCTTGATCGCCACCTCGACCGGGTCGCGCAGGTAGGTCTGGGCGATGCGCTTGATCTGCGGCGGCATCGTCGCCGAGAACAGCGCCACCTGGCGCTGCTCGGGAACCCGCTTGAGCACCGCCTCGACGTCGTCGATGAAGCCCATGCGCAGCATCTCGTCGGCTTCGTCCAGCACCAGGCAGCGCAGCTGCGACAGGTCCAGCGAGCCGCGCTCGAGGTGGTCGATCACGCGGCCCGGCGTGCCGACCACGACGTGGACGCCGCGCTTGAGCGCCTGCAGCTGCGGGTAGTAGCTCTGGCCGCCGTAGATCGGCAGCACGTGGAAGCCGGGCATGTGCGCGGCGTACTTCTGGAAGGCCTCGGCGACCTGGATCGCCAGTTCGCGCGTGGGCGCGAGCACCAGCACCTGCGGCGCCTGCTGCGCCGGATCCAGGCGCGCCATCGCGGGGAGCGCGAAGGCGGCGGTCTTGCCGGTGCCGGTCTGCGCCTGGCCGAGCACGTCGCGGCCGGCCAGCAGGGGCGGGATGGTCGCGGCCTGGATCGGCGAGGGCGATTCGTAACCCACGTCGGCCAGCGCGCGCAGGAGCGGCTCGGGCAGGCCGAGGTCGGTGAAACGGGGGGAGGGGGGCGCGTCGTTCATCGGCATAGTCTAGTCGCCGCCGTAGCATGGACCCGTGACCCGGCTCCGATTCGACAATGCGTTCGTCCGCGAACTGCCCGGAGACCCCGAGTCGGGGCCGCGGCTCCGGCAGGTGGAGGGCGCGCTGTGGTCGGCTGTGGTGCCGACCCCGGTCGCCGCCCCGGAGGTGCTGGCCTGGTCGCGCGACATGGCGGGGCGGCTGGGGCTGGGCGAGGCGGACATCGAGGCCCCGGCCTTCGCCGAGGTGTTCGGCGGCAACGCCCTGTGGCCGGGGATGCAGCCGTTCGCGTCGAACTACGGCGGCCACCAGTTCGGGCACTGGGCCGGGCAACTCGGCGACGGCCGGGCGATTTCCCTGGGCGAGGCGATCGGCAGCGACGGCGCGCGCTGGGAGCTCCAGCTCAAGGGCGCCGGCATGACCCCGTACTCGCGCAGCGCCGACGGGCGCGCCGTGTTGCGGTCGTCGATCCGCGAGTTCCTCTGCAGCGAGGCGATGCACCACCTTGGCATCCCCACCACCCGCGCGCTGTGCCTGGTCGGGACCGGCGAGCCGGTGCTGAGAGACATGTTCTACGACGGCCACCCGCGCGAGGAGCCCGGCGCGATCGTGTGCCGGGCCGCGCCCTCGTTCCTGCGCTTCGGCCATTTCGAGCTGCCGCATGCGCGCGGCGACGTCTCCCTGCTGCGGCAACTGGCGGATTTCTGCATCCGCCGCGACTTCCCGGAGCTGGCCGGCAGCGGCGATGCCACGTACGCCGAGTGGTTCCGCCAGGTCTGCACGCGCACCGCGACCATGGTCGCGCATTGGATGCGCGTCGGCTTCGTGCACGGGGTGATGAACACCGACAACATGTCGATCCTCGGCCTCACGATCGACTACGGGCCCTACGGCTGGATCGACGACTACGATCCGGACTGGACGCCCAACACCACCGACGCGCACGGCCGGCGCTACCGGTTCGGCTGGCAGCCGAAGATCGCCGGCTGGAACCTCGTGCGGCTCGCGCATGCGCTGTCGCCGCTGTTCGCCGATGCCGCGCCGCTGCAGGCCGGGCTCGATGCCTATGCGGTTGAATACGACGCCGCGGAGCGGCGCAACGTCGCGGGCAAGCTGGGCCTGCGCGAATGCCGCGAGGAGGATCTCGCGCTGATGACCGACCTGCAGGCGTTGCTGCACGACGCCGAAGTGGACATGACCCTGTTCTTCCGCGGGCTGGCGGACGTCGACGTGGAGGCGCCGGGCCTGGCGCCGCTGGCGGATGCGTTCTACGACGACGCCCAGCGCGCCGACGCCGCACCGCGGTTCGAGGCCTGGCTGGGCCGCCTGGCCGTGCGCGTGCGCGAGGATGGCATGGATCCGCGCGCGCGCCGGGCCGGGATGCACGCCGCCAACCCGAAGTACGTGCTGCGCAACTACCTCGCGCAGGAAGCGATCGACCAGGCCGAACAGGGCGACCTGTCCGGCGTGCACGCCCTGCAGGACGTCATGGCGCGCCCCTGCGAAGAGCAGCCGGGCCGCGAAGCGTATGCGCGCAAGCGGCCGGACTGGGCCCGCGACCGCGCGGGCGCATCGATGCTCTCCTGCAGTTCCTGAAAAAAAGCCGGCTACTTGCCGGCTTTCTTTTCCTTCTTGGCGGCGCGCTTTTCCTTCAGCGTCTTCTCCGGCTTCTTCTTTTCCTGCTTCTTCTGGTCCATCCCCTTGCTCATGGCAGGTCCCCGGCATGCGCGATGGTGCGCGAGCGGATTATGCCTCCGCCGCGGCCGCGTTCAAGAGGGGGCCGGTACAATGCGCGCATGTCGCTGGGATTGCCGGAATGATCACGCTCCAGGACGTCGATTACGGCGTCGGCGGTCCCCTGTTGCTCGAACGCGTGGTCCTGTCGCTGGATGCGGGCGAGCGCGTCGCGCTGATCGGCCGCAACGGCGCCGGCAAGTCGACCCTGCTCAAGCTGCTAGCCGGCGAACTGAAGCCGGACGACGGCGAGGTCCGCGTGGAGCGCGGCGTGCGCGTCTCGCGCCTCGAACAGGAAGTGCCGGCGGGCCTCGACGGCAGCGTGGCCGACGTCGTCGGCGCGGCGCTCGACGGCCACGAGCCCTGGCGCCTGGCCGCGACCCTCGACCGGCTGGGCCTGGACGGCGCTGCGGCGTTCGCCGGCCTGTCCGGCGGGCTCCGCCGCCGCGCGCTGCTGGCGCGCGCGCTGGTGTCCCAGCCGGACGTGCTGCTGCTCGACGAGCCCACCAACCACCTCGACATCGAGGCGATCGAGTGGCTGGAAGGGTTCCTCAAGGCGTGGAAGGGGGCGATGGTGTTCGTCACCCACGACCGGCGCTTCCTGCGCGCGCTCGCCACCCGGATCGTCGAGATCGACCGCGGCCAGGTCACGAGCTGGCCCGGCGACTGGGCCAACTACGAGCGCCGCCGGGAAGAGCGGCTGAACGCGCAGGCGCAGGAGAACGCGCGCTTCGACAAGCTGCTCGCCCAGGAAGAGGTCTGGATCCGCCAGGGCATCAAGGCGCGCCGCACCCGCGACGAGGGCCGCGTGCGCCGGCTCGAATCGATGCGCCGCGAACGCAGCCAGCGCCGCGAGCTCGCCGGCAACGTGCGCATGGAAGTCGCGCAGGGGGAGGCGTCCGGCAGGAAGGTGATCGAGGCGCGCGATGTCTCGTTCGCCTACCCCGGCGGTCGCGAGGTCGTCCGCGGATTTTCGACCACCATCCTGCGCGGCGACCGCATCGGCCTGGTCGGGCCCAACGGCAGCGGCAAGACGACGTTGCTGAAGCTGTTGCTCGGCGAGCTCGCACCGGGCGCGGGCGAGGTGCGGCTGGGCAGCAACCTGCAGGTCGCGTATTTCGACCAGTACCGCGCAACTTTGCGCGAGGACTGGAACGCACTCGAGAACGTGGCCGGCGGCCGCGAGTCGGTCGTCATCAACGGCCGCCAGAAGCACGTCATGGGCTACATGCAGGATTTCCTGTTCACGCCCGAACGCGCCCGCGCGCCGATCACGCGGCTGTCCGGCGGCGAGCGCAACCGGCTGCTGCTGGCGCGGCTGTTCGCGCAGCCCTCCAACCTGCTGGTGATGGACGAACCCACCAACGACCTGGACGTGGAGACGCTCGAACTGCTGGAGGAACTGCTCGCCGACTATCCGGGGACGCTGCTGCTGGTCAGCCACGACCGCGATTTCCTCGACAACGTGGTGACCTCGACGCTGGCGATGGAGGGCGGCGGGCGGGTCGGCCAATACGTCGGCGGCTATACCGACTGGCTGCGGCAGCGGCCGGCGCCGCCGGCCGCCGTGCCCGCCGCGACGGGCGCGCCGGGCACGCCCGCGGCCGCCACTGCGGG
>JANINR010000088.1 GCA_024508915.1 Lysobacteraceae bacterium
CGATCGTGCCCACGTTCACGTGGGGCTTGGTGCGCTCGAACTTACCCTTTGCCATCTCTGTGTCCTCTGTTAATCAATTCTTCTTGACGACGGCCTCGGCGATGTTCGCCGGGGCTTCCGCGTAGTGGTCGAATTCCATCGTGAAGGTCGCGCGGCCCTGCGACATCGAACGCAGCGAGGTCGCGTAGCCGAACATCTCGCCCAGCGGCAGCATCGCGTTGATGATCTTGCCGGACGGGCTGTCGTCCTGGCCCTGCAGGATGCCGCGGCGGCGGCTCACGTCGCCCATCACGTCGCCGAGGTAATCCTCCGGCGTCACGATCTCGACCTTCATGATCGGCTCGAGCAGGACCGGCGAGGCCTTGTTGAAGCCTTCCTTGAAGCCCATCGAGCCGGCGATCTTGAACGCCATTTCGGACGAGTCGACCTCGTGGTACGAGCCGTCGACCAGGCGCACCTTGACGTCCACGATCGGGTAGCCGGCCATGATGCCGTTGGCCACCGCTTCCTGGATGCCCTTGTCGACCGCCGGGATGTACTCCTTCGGCACGACGCCGCCCACGATCGCGTTCTCGAACTCGTAGCCCTTGCCCTGCTCGTTCGGCGAGATCTCGAGCCACACGTGGCCGAACTGGCCCTTGCCGCCCGACTGGCGCACGAACTTGCCTTCGGCCTTGACCGCCTTGCGGATGGTCTCGCGATAGGCGACCTGCGGCTTGCCGACGTTGGCCTCGACGTTGAACTCGCGCTTCATGCGGTCGACGATGATGTCGAGGTGCAGCTCGCCCATGCCGGAGATGATGGTCTGGCCGGACTCCTCGTCGGTGCGCACGCGGAACGACGGGTCTTCCTGCGCCAGGCGACCCAGCGCCAGGCCCATCTTCTCCTGGTCGGACTTGGTCTTCGGCTCGACCGCCATCGAGATGACGGGCTCCGGGAAGGTCATGCGCTCGAGGGTGATCACCGCGTCCTGCGCGCACAGCGTGTCGCCGGTGGTGACGTCCTTCAGGCCGACGGCCGCCGCGATGTCGCCGGCGCGCACTTCCTTGATCTCGCTGCGCTCGTTGGAGTGCATCTGCAGGATGCGGCCCACGCGCTCCTTGCGCGACTTGACCGGGTTGTAGACCTGGTCGCCGGAGTTGAGCACGCCCGAGTACACGCGGAAGAAGGTCAGCGAGCCCACGAACGGGTCGGTCATGATCTTGAACGCGAGCGCGGAGAACGGCGCCTTGTCGTCGGCGGTGCGGGTGTCTTCCTTCTCGTTCTCGTCGATGCCCTGCACCGGCGGGCGGTCGGACGGCGACGGCAGCAGGTGCACGACGCCGTCGAGCATCGCCTGGACGCCCTTGTTCTTGAACGCCGTGCCGCAGAACACCGGCACGATCTCGACCTTGAGGGTGCGCTCGCGCAGGCCGGCGATGATCTCTTCCTCGCTGAGGTCGCCCTCTTCGAGGTACTTGTCCATCAGGCCTTCGTTGGCCTCGGCCGCGGCCTCGACCATGAACGCGCGCGCCTCGGCGGCCTTGTCGGCCAGCTCCGCCGGGATCTCGCCGTACTCGAACACCGTGCCCTGCGACGCGGTATCCCAGTGGATGCGCTTCATCTTGAGCAGGTCGATGACGCCGTCGAAGTTGTCCTCGGCGCCGACCGGCACCTGCATCGGGACCGGGTACGCGCCCAGGCGCGACTTCAGCTGCTCGACGACCTTGTCGAAGTTGGCGCCGGTGCGGTCCATCTTGTTGACGAACGCGAGGCGCGGCACCGCGTACTTGTTGGCCTGGCGCCACACGGTCTCGGACTGCGGCTGCACGCCGCCGACCGCGCACAGCACGAACACCGCGCCGTCGAGCACGCGCAGCGAACGCTCGACCTCGATGGTGAAGTCGACGTGCCCGGGGGTATCGATGATGTTGAAGCGGTGCTGCGGCATGGACTTGTCCATGCCCGTCCAGAACGCGGTGGTGGCCGCGGACGTGATGGTGATGCCGCGCTCCTGCTCCTGCTCCATCCAGTCCATCGTCGCGGCGCCGTCGTGCACCTCGCCGATCTTGTGGCTCACGCCGGTGTAGAACAGGATGCGCTCGGACGTGGTGGTCTTGCCGGCATCGATATGCGCCATGATGCCGAAGTTGCGGTAACGCTCGATGGGAGTGGTGCGGGCCACGGTTCGTCTCTCTTCATAGTGCCGAAGCCGCCCACAGGCGGCCCCGGCTTGATTGGATGCGGCGGCGTGTCGCCGCCGCGGCTGGCTTGCGGCGTCGCCGCTTACCAGCGGTAGTGCGCGAAGGCCTTGTTGGCCTCGGCCATGCGGTGGGTTTCCTCGCGCTTCTTGATCGCGCCGCCGCGGTTCTCGGACGCGTCGATCAGCTCGCCGGCGAGCTTGCGCGGCATGGTGTTCTCGCCGCGCTTGCGCGCCGCGTCGATCAGCCAGCGCATCGCCAGCGCCATGCGGCGCGACTGGCGGACTTCGACCGGCACCTGGTAGGTGGCGCCGCCGACGCGGCGCGACTTGACCTCGACCGACGGGGAGATGTTGCCCAGCGCCTTCTCGACGACCTCGAGTGGGTTCGGGTTCTTCTCGCCGATGACGTCCATGGCGCCGTACACGATCTTCTCGGCGACGGACTTCTTGCCGCTGTACATCACCATGTTGATGAAGCGGGCGATCGTCTCGCTCCCGTGCTTCGGGTCGGGCAGCACGGAGCGCTGCGGGGTGTTTCCTTTACGCGACATGTTCTATGACCCCTGGATCAGGACTTGGGGCGCTTGGCGCCGTACTTGGAGCGGGCCTGCTTGCGCTTGGCCACGCCGGCGGCGTCGAGCGAGCCGCGGACGGTGTGGTAGCGCACGCCCGGGAGGTCCTTGACGCGACCGCCGCGGATCAGGACCACCGAGTGCTCCTGCAGGTTGTGGCCTTCGCCGCCGATGTAGCTGATGACCTCGTAGCCGTTGGTCAGGCGCACCTTGGCGACCTTGCGCAGGGCCGAGTTCGGCTTCTTCGGCGTCGTGGTGTAGACGCGGGTGCAGACGCCGCGGCGCTGCGGGCAGTTCGCCAGCGCCGGCGAAGTGCTCTTGTAGGTTTCCGGGCTGCGCGGCTTGCGCACCAGCTGGTTGATCGTTGCCATTCGTCGCTCTTGGGCTCGAGGGAGGCGGGCCGGAGCCCGCCGTGGAAAGCAAAGCAGGCCGCGAATCGGGCCTGCTGAGACAAAAAAGTATAGCCCGCGCCTGACGCGAGCGTCAAACGCAGACCATCGCCGGAATCCCCGGAGCGGCGGCCCTTTCGGGGCCTTCCGTGCCGGATTCCTGGTTTCCCCGCCCTGCCCTGGGCCGAAGACGAGCCGCTTCCTGCGCCTCTTTTCGGGTTCTGGGGCAGGCCCCCCGCCTCGTGGGCAAGGGGCCGCCGCGCCGCCATTGTATCGCAATCCGCGGCTTCCGGCGGGCGGACCGCCGGAAGCCGCGGGCCGATCAGCCCGCCTCGGCCTCGTCGCCGGCCGGCGCCGTGGCCGGCTCGGCCACCACCACGGCGGCGTCGCCGGACAGGCCGCCCGCGAGGGCTTCCATCTCCGACTCGGTCAGCCCGGAGGCGTTCTTGCGCCGCGCGGTGTGGTACGCCAGGCCGGTACCCGCCGGGATCAGGCGGCCGACGATGACGTTCTCCTTCAGGCCGCGCAGGTTGTCGCGGGTGCCGCGGACGGCCGCCTCGGTCAGGACGCGGGTGGTCTCCTGGAAGGAGGCCGCCGAGATGAACGACTCGGTCGCCAGCGAGGCCTTGGTGATGCCCAGCAGGACCGGGTCGAACTTCGCCGGCAGCTCGTTGCGCGCGACCAGGCGGGCGTTCTCCTCGATGACGCGCTGGCGCTCGGCCTGCTCGCCGTGCAGGAACTTGCTGTCGCCCTGGTCGGTGATCTCGACCTTGCGCAGCATCTGGCGGACGATCACCTCGATGTGCTTGTCGTTGATCTTCACGCCCTGCAGGCGGTAGACGTCCTGGATTTCCTTGGTCAGGTACACGGCCAGCGGCTCGACGCCGAGCAGGCGCAGGATGTCCTGCGGGGTCGGCTCGCCGTCCACCACGGTCTCGCCCTTCTCCACGTGCTCGCCTTCGAACACGATGATCTGGCGGTACTTCGGGATCAGCTCCTCGTGCTCGTTGCCGTCCGCGTCGCGGATGATCAGGCGCTGCTTGCCCTTGGTGTCCTTGCCGAACGAGACGATGCCGGAGACCTCGGCCAGCACGGCCGGGTCCTTCGGCTTGCGCGCCTCGAACAGGTCGGCCACGCGCGGCAGGCCGCCGGTGATGTCGCGGGTCTTGGACGCTTCCTGCGGGATCTTCGCGACCACGTCGCCGACGCCGACCGCGGCGCCGTCCTGCAGGTTCACGATCGAGCGCGGCGGCAGCAGGTACTGCGCCGGCAGGTCGGTGCCCGGGATGCTGAGGTCCTTGCCGTTCTTGTCGACGATGCGGACGATCGGGCGCAGGTCCTTGCCCTGCGAGCCGCGGCGCTTGGGATCGGTGATCTCGCGCGAGGCGAGGCCGGTCAGCTCGTCGGTCTTCTCGATGACGGTGACGCCGTCGACGAAGTCCACGAAGCGGACGAAGCCCGCCACTTCCGACACGATCGGGTGGTTGTGCGGATCCCAGTTGGCGACCGTCTGGCCGGCCTTGATCGCCGCGCCGTCCTTGACGGTGATGGTCGCGCCGTACGGCAGCTTGTAGCGCTCGCGCTCGCGGCCGTGCGCGTCGAGCACCGACAGCTCGCCCGAGCGCGACACCGCGACCAGGCTGCCGCTCGCGTGGGCGACGTGCTTGAGGTTGTTGAACTTGATCGAGCCGGTGGTCTTGACCGTCACGTTGTCGATGGCGGCCGCACGCGACGCCGCGCCGCCGATGTGGAACGTACGCATCGTCAGCTGCGTGCCCGGTTCGCCGATCGACTGCGCGGCGACCACGCCCACGGCCTCGCCGAGGTTGACGATGTGGCCGCGGCCCAGGTCGCGGCCGTAGCAGTGCGCGCAGACGCCGAAGGCGCTCTCGCAGGTGATGGTCGAGCGGACCTTGATGGTCTGCACGCCCGCGTCCTCGAGCTTCGCCACCCAGGTCTCGTCGAGCAGGGTGTTGCGGGTCACGATCGGGTCGACGTCGTCGCCGGGCAGGAACACGTCCTCGGCCACGATGCGGCCGAGCACGCGGTCGCGCAGCGGCTCGACCACGTCGCCGCCCTCGACGATCGGGGTCATGGTGAGGCCGTCCATCGTGCCGCAATCCGGCTCGGTGATGACCACGTCCTGCGCGACGTCCACCAGGCGGCGGGTCAGGTAACCCGAGTTCGCGGTCTTCAGCGCGGTGTCCGCGAGGCCCTTTCGGGCGCCGTGGGTCGAGATGAAGTACTGCTGGACGTTCAGGCCCTCGCGGAAGTTCGAGGTGATCGGCGTCTCGATGATCGAGCCGTCCGGCTTGGCCATCAGGCCGCGCATGCCGGCGAGCTGGCGGATCTGCGCCTGCGAACCGCGGGCGCCGGAGTCGGCCATGATGTAGACCGAGTTCATCGACTTCTGGTCGACCATGTCGCCGCGGGCGTTCTTCACCTTGTCGGTGCCGATCGCCTCCATCATCGCCTTGGCCACGCGCTCGTTGGTGCGCGACCAGATGTCGACGACCTTGTTGTAGCGCTCGCCGGCGGTGACCAGGCCCGACTGGTACTGCTGCTGGATCTCCAGCACCTCGGACTCGGCCTCGTCGAGGATCGCCTTCTTCTCCGGCGGGATGATCATGTCGTCGATGCCGATCGAGACGCCGGCGCGCGTGGCGTACGCGAAGCCGGTGTACATCAGCTTGTCGGCGAACACGACCGTGTCCTTCAGGCCGAGGCGGCGGTAGCAGGAGTTGATCAGGCGGCTGATGTTCTTCTTGGTCAGCTCGGTGTTGGCCAGCGCGAACGGCAGGCCTTCCGGCAGGATCTCGGCCAGCAGCGCGCGGCCGATCGTGGTGTCCACGATCGACGTCTTCTTCTCGCGGCTGCCGTCGTCGTTGACCACGGTCTCGGTGATGCGGACCTTGACCTTGGCGTGCAGGCCGGCCACGCGGTTGTCGTAGGCGCGCTTCACCTCGGCGATGTTGGCCAGCACCATGCCCTCGCCCGGGGTGTTCTCCAGGGCGCGGGTCATGTAGTACAGGCCGAGCACGACGTCCTGCGACGGCACGATGATCGGCTCGCCGTTCGCCGGCGACAGGATGTTGTTCGACGCCATCATCAGCGCGCGGGCCTCCAGCTGGGCCTCGAGGCTCAGCGGGACGTGCACGGCCATCTGGTCGCCGTCGAAGTCGGCGTTGAACGCGGTGCAAACCAGCGGGTGCAGCTGGATCGCCTTGCCCTCGATCAGCACCGGCTCGAACGCCTGGATGCCCAGGCGGTGCAGGGTCGGCGCGCGGTTCAGCAGCACCGGGTGCTCGCGGATGACCTCCTCGAGGATGTCCCAGACTTCCGCCTCTTCGCGCTCGACCAGCTTCTTCGCCGCCTTGATGGTGGTGGCGAGGCCGCGGCGCTGCAGCTTGGCGAAGATGAAGGGCTTGAACAGCTCCAGCGCCATCTTCTTCGGCAGGCCGCACTGGTGCAGCTTGAGGTACGGGCCGACCACGATGACCGAGCGGCCGGAGTAGTCGACGCGCTTGCCGAGCAGGTTCTGGCGGAAGCGGCCCTGCTTGCCCTTGATCATGTCGGCGAGCGACTTGAGCGGGCGCTTGTTGGTGCCGGTGATGGCACGGCCGCGGCGGCCGTTGTCCATCAGCGCGTCCACCGACTCCTGCAGCATGCGCTTCTCGTTGCGCACGATGATGTCGGGCGCGTTGAGCTCGAGCAGGCGGCGCAGGCGGTTGTTGCGGTTGATGACGCGGCGGTACAGGTCGTTCAGGTCGGAGGTCGCGAAGCGGCCGCCGTCCAGCGGGACCAGCGGGCGCAGGTCGGGCGGCAGCACCGGCAGGACGGTCATGACCATCCACTCCGGGCGGTTGCCGGACTCCAGGAAGGCCTCGACCAGCTTGATGCGCTTGGTGAGGCGCTTGAGCTTGGTCTCGGAGCCCGTCGCGGCGATCTCCTCCTTCAGCTTGACCATCTCGGCCTGCAGGTCGATCGTGCGCAGCAGCTCGAACACGGCCTCGGCGCCCATCGCGGCGTCGAAGTCGTCACCGTGCTCCTGGCGCATCTGCATGAACTGCTCTTCGTTGAGCAGCTGGCCGCGCTCCATCGGGGTCAGGCCCGGCTCCGTGACCACGTAGGCCTCGAAGTACAGGATCCGCTCGATGTCGCGCAGGGTCATGTCGAGCATCAGGCCGATGCGCGAGGGCAGCGACTTGAGGAACCAGATGTGGGCGACGGGCGAGGCCAGGTCGATGTGGCCCATGCGCTCGCGGCGCACCTTGGCCAGCGTGACTTCCGTGCCGCACTTCTCGCAGACCACGCCGCGGTGCTTCATGCGCTTGTACTTGCCGCACAGGCACTCGTAGTCCTTGATCGGGCCGAAGATGGCGGCGCAGAACAGGCCGTCGCGCTCCGGCTTGAAGGTGCGGTAGTTGATGGTCTCGGGCTTCTTCACCTCGCCGAACGACCACGAGCGGATCAGGTCCGGCGACGCCAGCGCGATCTTGATCGCGTCGAAGTCGAGCGTCGGGCGCTGCTGGTTGAAGAGGTTCAGTAGATCTTTCATTTGATGTCTCCGAAGTGGGGAGCGAGAAATTGGTCAGCGGCGGCTGCGCCGCCTTGCAAGGGGTAAGGGGTCAGGAAAAGCGTTGCCTCTACTGACAGCCCGCGAAGCGGGCCTCACCTCTCACCTACTCACCGCCTTTCAGTGCTCCTCCAATTCCATGTTGATGGCCAGGCTGCGGATTTCCTTCACGAGGACGTTGAAGGACTCCGGCATGCCCGCGACCATCTCGTGCTCGCCGTCGACGATGTTCTTGTACATCTGGTTGCGGCCCTGCACGTCGTCGGACTTCACCGTCAGCATTTCCTGCAGGGTGTAGGCCGCGCCGTAGGCTTCCAGCGCCCAGACTTCCATCTCGCCGAAGCGCTGGCCGCCGAACTGCGCCTTGCCGCCCAGCGGCTGCTGGGTGACGAGCGAGTACGGGCCCGTCGAACGCGCGTGCATCTTGTCGTCGACCAGGTGGTTCAGCTTCAGCATGTGCATGTAGCCGACCGTGACCGGGCGCTCGAACGCCTCGCCGGTGCGGCCGTCGTGCAGGATGGTCTGGCCGCTGGTCGGCAGGTCGGCGAGCTCGAGCATCTTCTTGATCTCGGACTCGGCCGCGCCGTCGAACACCGGGGTCGCCATCGGCACGCCGTCGGTCAGGTTGCGCGCGAGGTTGAGCAGCTCGTCGTCGCTGAACTGCCTGAGGTCGACGCGCTGCTCGCCGGTGGTGCGGTCGTGGTTGTAGATCTCGTCGAGGAACTTGCGCAGCTCGGCCACCTTGGCCTGCGCCTGCAGCATGCGGTCGATCTTCTCGCCCAGGCCCTTCGCCGCCCAGCCCAGGTGCACCTCGAGGATCTGGCCGATGTTCATTCGGCTCGGCACGCCCAGCGGGTTCAGCACGATGTCGACGGTCTGGCCGTCGGCCATGTACGGCATGTCCTGCACCGGCACGATGGTGGACACCACGCCCTTGTTGCCGTGGCGGCCGGCCATCTTGTCGCCCGGCTGGATGCGGCGCTTCACCGCCAGGTAGACCTTGACCATCTTCAGCACGCCCGGGGCGAGGTCGTCGCCCTGGGTGATCTTGGCGCGCTTGTCGGCGAAGCGCTTGTCGAACTCGGCCTGGTGCACCTCGATCTGCTTCTGGGCGCGCTCGATCGCCTCGACGGCGTCGTCGTCCTTCATGCGCAGCTGGAACCAGTCGGACTTCTTCAGCCCGTCGAGCACCAGCGACGACACGGTGTCGCCCTTCTTCAGGCCGGGGCCGCCGTTGGCGACCTTGCCCAGCAGCTGCGAGCGCAGGCGCGCGTAGATCGCGCCCTCGAGGATGCGGAACTGGTCGTCGAAGTCCTTCTTGACGCGCTTGATCTCGGATTCCTCGATCTGGCGCGCGCGCTTGTCCTTCTCGATGCCGTCGCGGGTGAACACCTGGACGTCGATGACCACGCCGTCCATGCCCGGGGGCACGCGCAGCGAGCTGTCCTTCACGTCCGAGGCCTTCTCGCCGAAGATCGCGCGCAGCAGCTTCTCCTCGGGGGTCAGCTGGCTCTCGCCCTTCGGCGTGACCTTGCCCACCAGGATGTCGCCGGCGCGGACCTCGGCGCCGATGTACACCACGCCCGACTCGTCGAGGCGGTTCAGCGCCTGCTCCGAGACGTTCGGGATGTCGGCGGAGATCTCCTCCGGCCCGAGCTTGGTGTCGCGGGCCTGGACGGTCAGTTCCTCGATGTGGATCGTGGTGTAGCGATCCTGCTCGACCACGCGCTCGGAGAGCAGGATCGAGTCCTCGAAGTTGTAGCCGTTCCAGGGCATGAACGCGACCAGCATGTTCTGGCCCAGGGCCAGCTCGCCGATGTCGGTGGACGGGCCGTCGGCGAGCACGTCGCCGCGCGCGACCACGTCGCCCACGTTCACCAGCGGGGTCTGGTTGATGCAGGTGTTCTGGTTGGAGCGCGTGTACTTGATCAGGGTGTAGATGTCGACGCCGGCATCGGTCTCGCCGGAGATCTCGTCCTCGTTCACCTTGACCACGATGCGGCCGGCGTCGATCTGCTCGACCGTGCCGCCGCGGCGCGCGTTCACCGTCACGCCCGAGTCGCGCGCCACGGCGCGCTCGATGCCGGTGCCGACCAGCGGCTTCTGCGACTTCAGCGTCGGCACCGCCTGGCGCTGCATGTTCGCGCCCATCAGCGCGCGGTTGGCGTCGTCGTGCTCCAGGAACGGCACCAGCGCCGCCGCGACCGACACGGTCTGCATCGGCGAGACGTCCATGAAGTGGATCTCGCCCGGCGGCTTCAGCAGGTTCTCGCCCTGCTGGCGGCAGGCGACGAACTGGGCGGTGAGGTTGCCCTTCTCGTCGCGCGCGGCGTTGGCTTGGGCGATGACGTACTCGTTCTCCTCGATCGCCGACAGGAACTCGACGTCGTCGGTGACGCGGCCGTCCACGACCTTGCGGTATGGCGTCTCGAGGAAGCCGTAGCGGTTGGTGCGGGCGAACACGGCCAGCGAGTTGATCAGGCCGATGTTCGGGCCTTCCGGCGTCTCGATGGTGCAGACGCGGCCGTAGTGCGTCGGGTGCACGTCGCGCACCTCGAAGCCGGCGCGCTCGCGGGTCAGGCCGCCCGGGCCGAGCGCCGAGACGCGGCGCTTGTGGGTGACCTCGGACAGCGGGTTGTTCTGGTCCATGAACTGCGACAGCTGCGAGGAGCCGAAGAACTCCTTCACCGCGGCCGCGACCGGCTTGGCGTTGATCAGCTCCTGCGGCGTCAGCCCGTCGGCCTCGGCCATCGTCAGGCGCTCGCGCACGGCGCGCTCGACGCGCACCAGGCCGACGCGGAACACGTTCTCGGCCATCTCGCCGACGCTGCGCACGCGGCGGTTGCCCAGGTGGTCGATGTCGTCCACCGTGCCGCGGCCGTTGCGGATCTCGGTCAGGACCTTGATCACGTCCAGGATGTCGGAGCCGGCGCCGTTCTCCTCGCGCAGGCGCACGGACTCGTCGTCCTTGCGGTCGGCGAAGTACTTCGCGTCGTACAGCACCGAGGCGCCGGTCACTTCCTTGCGGCCGATGCGGCGGTTGAACTTCATCCGGCCCACGGCCGAGAGGTCGTAGCGCTCGAAGGTGAAGAACAGGTTGTGGAAGAGGTTCTGCGCGGCGTCCTTGGTCGGCGGCTCGCCGGGGCGCATCATGCGGTAGATCTCGACCAGCGCCTCGAGCTGGGTCTTGGTCGAGTCGATGCGCAGGGTGTTGGACAGGTACGGGCCGCGGTCGAGGTCGTTGACCCACAGCGTGCCCACCGCCTCCACGCCGGCCTTGCGGAACGCGGCCAGGTGGTCGTCGGAGATCTCGTCGTTGGCGGTGGCCAGCAGCTCGCCGGTGGACGCGTCGACCACGTCGTGCGAGAGGATGCGGCCGACCAGGTACTCGTCCGGCACGGCGAGCGCGGCGACGCCGGCCTGCTCGAGCTGGCGCACGTGGCGCGAGGTGATGCGCTTGCCGGCCTCGACGATCACCTTGTCGCCGTCGGCCAGGTCGAAGTTCAGCGTCTCGCCGCGCAGGCGCTCCGGGACGAGCTCGAGCTGGACGCCTTCCTTCGGGTCGATGTGGAAGGTGTTGATCTCGAAGAACTCGTTCAGCATCTCCTCGTTCGTGTAGCCGAGCGCGCGCAGCAGCACGCTGACCGGCAGCTTGCGGCGGCGGTCGATGCGGGTGAACAGCGCGTCCTTCGGGTCGAACTCGAAGTCCAGCCAGGAGCCGCGGTAGGGGATGATGCGGGCGCTGTACAGCAGCTTGCCCGAGGAATGGGTCTTGCCGCGGTCGTGGTCGAAGAACACGCCCGGCGAGCGGTGCAGCTGCGAGACGATGACGCGCTCGGTGCCGTTGACGATGAAGGTGCCGTTCTCGGTCATGAGCGGGATCTCGCCCATGTAGACCTCCTGCTCCTTCACGTACTTCACGGCCTTGCTCGACGACTCGCGGTCGTAGATCACCAGGCGCACGGTCACGCGCAGCGGCGCGCCGTAGCTGAGGCCGCGGTTGCGGCACTCGCGCTCGTCGAACACCGGCTCGCCGAGCTTGTAGCCCACGTACTCCAGCGCCGCGTAGCCGTTGTAGCTGACGATCGGGAACACCGACTTCAGCGCGGCGTGCAGGCCCTTGTCGGCCCGCTTCGACGGCTCGATGTTCTCCTGCAGGAACTCGCGGTACGAGTCCACCTGGATGGCCAGCAGGAAGGGCACCTCGAGGATGGACCGGCTCTTGCCGAAGTCCTTGCGGATGCGCTTCTTCTCGGTGAAGGAGTACTTCCTGGAAGCCTGGTTCGACTTGGAAGGGGACGCCGTGGTCATGTGTTGCCGCCTCGCTCGCTTGGGCCGCGCGTCCGCGGCCCCGGGGGATCGTTCGATCAGGTGAATCGACAGTCGGAAGTCGCTGGTATTGCCGGCACCAGCACGCCTTCTCCCGCTACTTCCGACTACCGACTCGCGTCGGTTTTGTTGCCGCGTCTACAACGGGCAAAGGCCGGGGGCTCGCGCCCCCAGCCTTCGTGCATCGCCATGCGGCCGGCGATGCAAGGAATCCGCTTACTTGACCTCGACGGTCGCGCCGGCGGCTTCCAGGTCCTTCTTCATCTTGGCGGCGTCGTCCTTCGACGCGCCTTCCTTCACGGTGCCGCCGGCCTCGGTGAGGTCCTTGGCTTCCTTCAGGCCCAGGCCGGTGATGGCGCGGACGGCCTTGATGACCTCGACCTTCTTGTCGCCGGCGGACTTCAGGATGACGGTGAACTCGGTCTGCTCCTCGGCCGGGGCCGCGGCGGCGGCGGCGGGGCCGGCAGCCATCACGGGGGCGGCGGCGGAGACGCCGAACTTCTCTTCGATGGCCTTCACCAGGTCCATCACTTCCATCAGCGACTTGGCGGCGATGGCGTCGACGATCTGCTCGTTGGACAGGGACATTTCAATAACCTCTGGAAAGTTTGATCGGTATGGGTTCAGGCGGTCGCTTCGGGAGCGGCCTCGGCGGCTTCGGCAGCGGGCTCGGCCGCGGCGGACTCGGTCGAATCCGCGGTCTCGCCGCCACCCTGCTGGTCGGCCACGGCCTTGACCGCGCGGGCGAACATCGCCGCGGGTTCGGCCAGGACGCGGGCCAGCATGGCCAGGGCCTGCTCGCGGGTCGGCAGCGAGGCGAGGACGTCGACGTGGGCGGCAGGCAGCAGCTTGCCCTCCACGGAAACGACCTTGGCCACGAGCTTGTCGTTGCCCTTGGCGAACTCCTTGATCAGGCGCCCGGCGGCGCCGGGTTCCTCGGTCGAGAACGCGTACAGCAGCGGACCGACGAGGGCGTCCTGGACGCACTCGTAATCCGTGCCGGCGACGGCGCGCGATGCCAGCGTGTTCTTGACGACACGCAGGTACACGCCCGTTTCGCGCGCCTTCTTCCGCATCGCCGTCATCTGCGCGACCGTGAGGCCCGCGTATTCGGCTGCGACCAGGGAGTGTGCCTTCGCGGCGACTTCCGCCAGTTCGGCGACCACTTCTTGCTTCTGGGTCAGGTTGAGAGCCATTGCACTCCTCCAAATGAACTCCGCTCGCGGCTCCTGCCGCTCGCGGTCCTGGGCGACGCCGTCCGTGGCGCCGGGGACGCTCGCGCGTCCCGGTGGTGGCCTTGCCCTGAAAACAGCCGGCTCGCGCCGGAAACTTCCAGAGGGGCACCATCTACGCAGGCCGTTGCCCATGGCTTCGATCAAGCCGGGGCCGCGATTAAGCGTTCCCGCTGCGATGGCGGCGATTCCCTGCCGTCTGCGAGCTTCCGTGCCCGTCGCCATCGTGCGCAGACCGCGCCTGCGGTCTTTGACGGCCACCGCGTCGGGACTTCGTCCCTCGGCGGCGCCCTCAAAATTTCTTGCGTCGCTCTGTCGAGCGCCTTACTTCAGCGCCAGGGTGGACGGGTCGACGATCACGCCGGGGCCCATCGTGGAGCTGATCGAGATCTTCTGCAGGTACTGGCCCTTGGCCGCGGACGGCTTGGCCTTGATCAGGTCGAGCAGCAGCGCCTGCAGGTTGTCCTTCAGCTTGCCGGCCTCGAAGTCGGCCTTGCCGATGGTGCAGTGGATGATGCCGGCCTTGTCGGTGCGGTAGCGGACCTGGCCGCCCTTGGCGTTCTTCACCGCCTCGGCCGGGTTCGGCGACACGGTACCGACCTTCGGGTTCGGCATCAGGCCGCGCGGGCCCAGCACCTGGCCGAGCTTGCCGACGACGCGCATGGCGTCCGGCGTCGCGATCACCACGTCGTAGTTCAGGTCGCCGGCGGTCATCTTCTCCGCCAGGTCGTCCATGCCGACGATGTCGGCGCCGGCCGCCAGGGCCTCGTCGGCCTTGGCGCCCGCGGGGGCGAAGACCGCCACGCGCACGGACTTGCCGGTGCCGGCGGGCAGCACGGTCGAGCCGCGCACCTGCTGGTCGGACTTCTTGGCGTCCACGCCCAGGCGCACGGCGACGTCGACGGACTCGACGAACTTCACCTTGGCGTTGGAGCGGACGATCTGCAGCGCTTCGTCGATCGGATAGGCCTTGCCCGGGACGGTCTGGGTCTGGGCCTTCAGTCGCTTGGTCATCGTGGTCATCGGATCAGCCCTCCACCGTCAGGCCCATGGAACGGGCCGAGCCCGCGATCGTGCGCACCGCCGCGTCCAGGTCGGCCGCGGTCAGGTCGGGTTCCTTCGCCTTGGCGATGTCCTCGAGCTGCTTGCGGGTGACCTTGCCCACCTTCTCGGTGTTCGGGCGCTTGGAGCCGGACTGGATGCCCACGGCCTTCTTCAGCAGGATCGTCGCGGGCGGCGTCTTGGTGATGAAGGTGAAGGTGCGGTCCGAATACGCGGTGATGACCACCGGGATCGGCAGGCCGGGCTCGAGCTTCTGCGTGGCGGCGTTGAACGCCTTGCAGAACTCCATGATGTTCAGGCCGCGCTGGCCGAGGGCGGGGCCCACGGGCGGCGACGGGTTGGCCTGGCCGGCCTTGACCTGCAGCTTGATGTAACCGACGACTTTCTTTGCCATTGCTCTCTACTCCTGCGAGTGCAAGCGCCTTGCGGCTCCTCGCGTTGTGATGTCAGGCCTGCCCTTGTCAGGCGGCTCTTATCAAGCTTTTTCGACCTGACCGAATTCCAGTTCCACCGGCGTCGAGCGCCCGAAGATCAGCACCGCCACGCGCAGGCGGCTCTTCTCGTAATTGACTTCCTCGACCACGCCGTTGAAGTCGTTGAACGGACCGTCGATGACGCGGACCATCTGGCCGGCCTCGAACAGCACCTTGGGCTTGGGCTTCTCGACGCCTTCCTGCACGCGATCGAGGATGGCCGCGGCCTCGTCGTCGCGGATCGGCAGGGGCTTGTCGGCGGTGCCGCCGATGAAACCCATCACCTTGGGCGTTTCCTTGATCAGGTGCCAGCTCTCGCTGTCGATCCGCGGGATGCCCCGGTCGTCGGTCGTGGCGATCTGCACCAGCACGTAGCCGGGGAAGAACTTGCGCTCGGAACGGCGCTTCTGGCCGGAGCGCATCTCCACCACTTCCTCGGTCGGGACCATCACGTCGCCGAAGCGGTCTTCCATGCCCATGCGCACGATGCGGTCGCGCAGCGCCTGCGCCACGGACTTCTCGAAGCCGGAATAGGCGTGCACCACGTACCAGCGCTTGTTGCCGGCGCCGGCCTGGGCGGCCTGGTCCTGGCCCGTCATGTTGTCTTCCTGCATCTGCATCCGGTCTGTCCTCCTCAGCGCGCCAGCAACCACTTGACGGCGCCCTGCACCATGACGTCGAAGAACGCGAGCAGCAGGCTGATCGCCACCACGACCGCGATCACCACCCAGGTGGTCCGCGTCGCTTCCTGGCGCTTGGGCCACACGACCTTGCGCAGCTCGAACCTCGCCTCGGACAGGAACTCGATCGTCCGCGCGCCCAGGCTCGTGGTCAGGAACACCACGATGCCGGCGACCAGGCCGCCGGCGACCGACAGGACGCGGGCCACGTTCGGCCACTGCCCGTCGAAGCGGTAGAACACGACCAGGCCCGCCACGACGAGCGCGAGCGCCACCGCGTACTTCGCGATGTCGATGGCCGGGGTGCCGCCGCGTTGTTCGATCCTGCTGTTCAAGGGCCCTGCCTTCCACGTCTGGCACGCCAGGAGGGACTCGAACCCCCAACCTGCGGTTTTGGAGACCGCTGCTCTGCCAATTGAGCTACTGGCGTATTAAATGGCAATGGCGGCTCGCGCCGCCCTGCCGGATCCGGGTTGGACCGGCGGACTGGCCGCCGGTTCCCGTCGAGCCGACCATGGGTCGGCCCTACAGTCTTACTTGATGATCTTGGCCACCACGCCGGCGCCGACGGTCCGGCCGCCCTCGCGGATCGCGAAGCGCAGGCCCTCGTCCATCGCCACCGGATTGATCAGCGACACCACCATCTTGATGTTGTCGCCCGGCATCACCATCTCCACGCCTTCCGGCAGGGTCACCGCGCCGGTGATGTCGGTCGTGCGGAAGTAGAACTGCGGGCGGTAGCCCTTGAAGAACGGCGTGTGGCGGCCGCCCTCGTCCTTGGACAGGACGTACACCTCGGCCTCGAACTCGGTGTGCGGCGTGATCGAACCCGGCTTGGCCAGCACCTGGCCGCGCTCCACGTCGTCGCGCTTGGTGCCGCGCAGCAGCAGGCCCGCGTTGTCGCCCGCCTGGCCCTGGTCCAGCAGCTTGCGGAACATCTCCACGCCCGTGAAGGTCGTCTTCTGCACGTCGCGGATGCCCACGATCTCGACTTCCTCGCCGACCTTCACGATGCCCTTCTCGATCCGGCCCGTCACCACCGTGCCGCGACCCGAGATCGAGAACACGTCTTCCACCGGCATCAGGAACGGCTGGTCGACCGGACGATCCGGCTGCGGAATGTAGGCGTCGACCGCCTTCATCAGTTCGATCACCGCGTCGTGGCCGAGCTTCGGATCCGAGTTCTCGAGCGCCGCCAGCGCCGAGCCCTTGATGATCGGCACGTCGTCGCCCGGGAAGTCGTACTTCGACAGCAGCTCGCGCACTTCCATCTCGACCAGTTCGAGCAGTTCCGGATCGTCGACCATGTCGCACTTGTTCAGGAACACCACCAGCGCCGGAACGCCGACCTGACGCGCCAGCAGGATGTGCTCGCGGGTCTGCGGCATCGGGCCGTCGGCCGCCGACACCACCAGGATCGCGCCGTCCATCTGCGCCGCGCCCGTGATCATGTTCTTCACGTAGTCGGCGTGGCCGGGGCAGTCCACGTGCGCGTAGTGGCGCGTCGGGCTCTCGTACTCCACGTGCGCCGTCGAGATCGTGATGCCGCGCGCCTTCTCTTCCGGCGCCGCGTCGATCGCGTCGTAGGCCTTGAACTCGCCGCCGAAACGCTCCGCGCCCACCTTCGTCAGCGCCGCCGTCAGCGTCGTCTTGCCGTGGTCCACGTGGCCGATCGTGCCCACGTTCACGTGGGGCTTGGTGCGCTCGAACTTACCCTTTGCCATGGCCGAATCTCGCTAGTGAATTTGGTGGTACTGATGTGGTGCTCACGAATGGAATCGAACCATCGACCTCCTCCTTACCAAGGAGGTGCTCTACCGACTGAGCTACGTGAGCGTTGGAACCTTTTTTCCTGGCGTGGAGCGCAATGGAGCGGGAGACGGGAATCGAACCCGCACCATCAGCTTGGAAGGCTGAGGTTCTACCATTGAACTACTCCCGCGCCGGGAGGCATTGCGTGGTGGAGGGAGGTGGATTCGAACCACCGAAGGCGTAAGCCAGCAGATTTACAGTCTGCCCCCGTTGGCCGCTTGGGTATCCCTCCGGTGTTGCTGTCCGAAGCCAGTGAAACAGCCCGCGATTTTGACCTGCCCCGCGAGGCCTGTCAACGCGCCGCGAGCGCCGGATTCAAACGTTGAAGCGGAAATGGAGGATGTCGCCCTCCTGGACCCGGTACTCCTTGCCCTCCAGGCGCAGGCGCCCGGCCTCCCGGGCCCCGGACTCGCCGCGGTAGCGGATGAAGTCGTCGTAGCCGATCGTCTCGGCGCGGATGAAGCCCTTCTCGAAGTCGGTGTGGATGACCGCCGCGGCCTGCGGGGCGGTCGAGCCGGCCTTCACGGTCCAGGCGCGAACCTCCTTCACGCCGGCGGTGAAGTAGGTCTGCAGGCCCAGCAGCTTGTAGGCGGCGCGGATCACCCGGTTCAGGCCGGGCTCGTCCAGGCCCAGGTCGGCCAGGAAGGCGTCGCGGTCGGCGTCGTCGAGCTGGCTCAGTTCCTCCTCGATGGCGGCCGAGACCGGCACCACCTCGGCGCCCTCGCCCGCCGCCCGGGCCCGGACCGCGTCCAGGTGCGGGTTGCCCTCGAAGCCGTCCTCCAGGACGTTGGCCACGTACATGACCGGCTTCAGGGTCAGCAGGAACAGGTCGCGGACCGCGGCCCTGTCCTCGTCCGACAGGCCCAGCGACCGCGCCGGCCGGCCGGCGTCCAGGGCGGCGCGGATCCGCGCCAGCACCTCGACCCGGGCCTTGGCCTCCTTGTCGCCGGTCTTGGCCGCGCGCTCGGCGCGCTGCAGGGCCTTGTCCACCGACTCCAGGTCGGCCAGCGCCAGCTCGGTGTCGATCGTCTCGATGTCGGCGATCGGGTCCACCCGGTTGTTGACGTGGATGACGTCGTCGTTCTCGAAGCAGCGCACGACGTGGGTGATCGCGTCCACCTCGCGGATGTGGGCCAGGAACTTGTTGCCCAGGCCCTCGCCGCTGGCGGCGCCGGCCACCAGGCCGGCGATGTCCACGAACTCGACCGCCGTGGGCACGACCTTCTGCGGCTTGACGATCTCCGACAGCGCGTTCAGGCGCGGATCCGGGACCGGCACGACGCCGACGTTCGGCTCGATCGTGCAGAAGGGGAAGTTGGCCGCGGCGATGCCCGCCTTGGTCAACGCATTGAACAGGGTCGACTTGCCGACGTTCGGCAGGCCGACGATGCCGCATTTGATGCCCATCAGTCCTTACCCGTGTGCAGGCGCTTCATCGCCTCGTTGAAATCGCCCTCGACAGCGAGCGGCAGGACCGCCATCGCATCGTCGATGGCGCGCAGGATCGCGGCCTCGTCGTCCTTGCCGGGCTTGCCCAGCACCCACGGCGTCACCCGGTCCTTGTGGCCCGGATGGCCGATGCCGATGCGCAACCGGTGGAACCGGCCGTGGCCCAGCAGCTGCATGGTGTCGCGCAGGCCGTTCTGGCCGCCATGGCCGCCGTCGAACTTGAGCCGGGCCGCGCCGGGCGGCAGGTCCAGGTCGTCGTGGACGAGGAGCGCCTCCTCGGGCGCGATCTTCCAGTAGCGCAGCGCCGCGGCGACCGACTTGCCCGACGCGTTCATGAAGGTGGCCGGCTTCAGCAGCCAGAGCGTCCGCCCGGCGACGTCGACCTTGCAGGTCTCGCCGAACAGCTTCGATTCCAGGCCGAAACGCACGCCCTCGCGCATCGCCAGGGCATCGACGAACCAGAACCCGGCGTTGTGCCGCGTCCGGAGATGCTCGGCGCCGGGATTGCCCAGCCCGACGATGAGCCGCAGGCCCGCCATCGCGACGACGCAGGCCGGCGCGCCCGCGGGGGGCGCGCCGGACCCGGGTCTTCTTCCTTACTCGGCCTTGCCGGCGTCGGCGGCCGGGGCGGCGGCGCCCTCGGCGGCCTCGGTGCTTTCCTCGGCCTCGCCGCGGGCCATGCGCGCGACGACGACGGCGACGTCATGGTCGGCACCGAGCTTGAGCTGCGGAATTTCCACGCCGGCCGGCAGCTTCACCTGCGACAGGTGCACGGTGTCGCCGGGCTTCAGGTCGGCCAGGTCCACTTCGATGTTGCCCGGCAGGTCCTTCGGCAGGCAGCTGACTTCGATCTGGGTCAGCTCGTGCATGATCACGACGCCCGCGGTCTTGCCGGCCGGCGACTTCTCGCCGTTGACGAAGTGCAGCGGCACCGAGGTGCGCAGCGCCTGGTTCGCGTCCACGCGCTGGAAGTCGATGTGCATGATCCGCTGCTTGTACGGATGGCGCTGGAGGTCGCGCAGCAGCACGCTCTCGATCTTGCCGTCGACGTCGAGGTCGATGATGGACGAGTAGAACCACTCGTTCTGGCTCAGGAGCCAGGTCTTCTCGTGTTCCAGCTGGATGCTGGCCGGCGCGGACTTGCCGCCGTAGACGATGGCCGGCACGAGGCCCGCATGACGAAGGCGGCGGCTCGCACCCTTCCCCTCGTCCTTGCGGCCCGTGGCCTGGATGGTGTGTTGGTTTGCCATTGCTTTGCTCACTCTGCTTTGCGTTGTGCCGCCTTGCGGCGGCGTTGGCGGCTCCCCCGCGACCAGGGGAGCCCGTTGGCGTCAGTCCACGTAGAGCGAACTGACGGATTCGCCGAAGGCGATGCGGCGGATGGTTTCCGCGAGCAGCTCGGCGACGCTGAGCTGGCGGATCTTGCCGCATTGCCTCGCCGCCTCGGAGAGCGGGATGGTGTCGGTCACCACCAGCTCGTCCAGGTCGGCCTTCGATACGTTGTCGATCGCGGCGCCCGAAAGCACCGGATGCGTGCAGTACGCGACCACGCGGGTCGCGCCCTGCGCCTTCAGCGCCGCCGCCGCCGCGCACAGGGTGCCGGCGGTGTCGACGATGTCGTCGACCAGCACGCAGACCTTGCCCGAGACGTCGCCGATGATGTTCATCACGGTGGCGACGTTTGCCTTCGGGCGGCGCTTGTCGATGATCGCCAGGTCGGCGTCGTCGAGGCGCTTGGCGATCGCCCGCGCCCGCAGCACGCCGCCGACGTCCGGCGACACCACGATCAGGTTCTCCGTGCCGTAGTTGCGCCAGATGTCGGCGAGCAGCAGCGGCGACGAGTACACGTTGTCGACCGGGATGTCGAAGAAGCCCTGGATCTGCTCGGCGTGCAGGTCCACGGTGAGCACCCGGTCGGTGCGCACCGTCGAGAACATCTGCGCCGCGACCTTGGCCGTGATCGGCACCCGCGCCGAACGCGGGCGGCGGTCCTGCCGGGCATAGCCGAAGTACGGCACCACCGCGGTGACGCTGGCCACCGATGCGCGCTTGAGCGCGTCGATCAGCACCAGCAGTTCCACCAGGTTCTCCGCGCTCGGCGCGCAGGTCGGCTGGATCACGAAGACGTCCTGGCCGCGGACGTTCTCCTCGATCTCGACCTGCACCTCGCCGTCCGAGAAGCGCCCGACCAGCGCGCGCCCCGGCCGCACGCCGAGCTGCCGGCACACGGCGTCCCCGAGCGGGCGGTTGGCGTTGCCCGAGAACACCAGCAAGTTGCGATCGTCCTGCACCGACATGTCCGCTTCGCCCCTGACGCTTCAGCAGTGTTTGAACAACGAAACCTTGGCAGGGGCGGCAGGATTCGAACCTGCGGATGCCGGGATCAAAACCCGGTGCCTTGGACCACTTGGCGACGCCCCTGCAGGCGGAACGCGTCCAGCGCGGCGTGCAACGCGGACCGTGCCGCGCTTCCGGCGATCCATGCGCCGAGGCCCGGCGGCAAGGTCTCCAGTGCCGCCTGCGCCAGGGCGCGATCCGCGAATTCCACGAAACAGCCGCTGCCCGACCCGGTCAACCGCGGCTCGCCGACCCGCGCCAGCGCGGCGAACGCGGCCTCGACGGCCGGTTCGCGGCGGCGCAGCACCGGCTCGAACGCATTGCCGAGCGGGGCACCTGAAACGAAGTCGGCTATTGTCGCGGGCGCGGCATCCCGCGTCAATTCAGGCGCTTGGAACAGGGACGCCGTGGAGGCATGGATGCCGGGATCGACGAGCAGGTACCAGGCCGGCGGCAGATCGACGGGGGTGAGTCGCTCGCCGACGCCTTCGGCCCAGGCGTCATGGCCGCGGACGAAGACCGGGACGTCGGCGCCCAGGGCGAGGCCCAGCGCGGCCAGCCGCTCGAGTCCGAGATCCGCGCCCCAGAGCGCATCCAGCGCCACGAGCGTCGTGGCGGCATCCGAGGATCCGCCTCCGAACCCGGCCCCCGCGGGAATGCGTTTTTCGACGAAGATGTCTGCGCCGAGCCTGGAATTGGTCTCCGTTTGCAGCAATTTCGCCGCACGCACGGCCAGGTCGGCGGCCGGCCCCAGGCCCGACGCAAGGTCGCCGTGGCGCACGATGCGGCCATCCGCGCGGACGCGCAGGCGCAGCCGGTCGCCCCAGTCCAGGAGGCGAAAGACCGTCTGCAGCAGGTGGTAGCCGTCGGCGCGCCGGCCGACGATGCGCAGGAACAGGTTGAGCTTGGCCGGCGCGGGCCAGGCCGACCAGCCGTCGGCCGCGGTGGCGGGCGCCTCCGCTGCCGTGGGATCGGACCCGTTCACGGGCCGATGCCGCCCCAGGCGTCGACCACGAGCCGGACGCGGGCGTCGTCGCGGGTGGCGGTGACCCGCATCGGGAGCTCGATGCCGGCGGGCTGCGGGCGCCAATCGGCGTAATCGAGGGTCCAGCCGTCCTGGCGCAGGCGCGAAAGGCGGCCGTCTGCCGAGAACTCGAGCGCCGCCGGGGCCGTGCCGGGGGGTGCGGCGTCCGCAGGCGCACGGCCGTCGGCGCGGGCGCCGCGCACCCACGCGGCGAGCGACGCGACCGGGATTTCCCAGCCGGTCGCCTCGCGCAGCAGCCGCGATGCGTCCGTGCCGGTGCGGGGGCCTCCCTCCAGCCCTTCCAGCACGGCGCCGCCGGCATCCCCCGACAGGCGCCAGCCCTGCCGGGTGATCGGTGCGCTGAGGGCCATGGCGTAGCGGCCCGCATGCTGTTCCCACTCGAGCCTCCCGCTGCCGCCGCGGCTGCCGTTGCTCAGCGCCACGCGGCCTTCGAGGCGCCAGTCGGGATGCGCCGCGAGCCAGGTTTCCCGCGCGGACTGTGCTTCCAGCGCCGCGGCGCGCTCCGCCGGGGGCAGCGGCGCGCGCACCGGCGCGACCGTGCACCCGGCGAGCGCGAGCACTGCCGCCGCGGCGCAGGCGACCGCCCGCAAGGCGCGGCGGGTCATGCGCCGGTCTCCTTCAGCGCGCGCTGCAGCGCGCGGTTGCCCGGGTCGAGCTTGCGGCTTTCATCGAACCAGCGGCGCGCCGCCTCGCGGTCGCCGGTGGCCCAGGACACTTCGCCCAGGTGCGCGGCGATCTCGGCGTCCTTCTGCAGGGCATACGCGCGGCGCAACTGCACCAGCGCTTCTTCGTCGCGGCCGAGGCGGTGGAGCACCCAGCCGTAGCTGTCGATGATCGCGGCGTTGTCGGGCTCGGCGACGCGCGCGCGGTCGATCAGCTCGAGCGCCTCGGCGTAGCGCGTGGTGCGGTCGGCGAGCGTGTAGCCGAGCGCGTTGAGGGTGGCGACGTTGTCGGGTTCGGCGACGAGGATGCGGCGCAGGTCCGCCTCCGCCCGGGCGATGTCGTCGTGGCGCTCCCAGGCCAGGCCGCGCGCATAGAGCAGCGCGCTGTCGTCGGGGAAAGCGGCGAGCCCGCGCGCATAGGCGTCGAATTCGCCGTCGCGGTCGTCGTCGCGCTGGCGCAGCTCGGCCTCGAACAGGTAGGCGTCGCGGCGCACGTCGTCGTCCGCCGCCGCTTCGGCCTGCAGCTTGCGCAGGCTCGCGTAGGCCTCGGGGCCGCGATGCAGGCCGTGCAGCACGCTGGCGGCGCGCAGCACCGCCTGCCAGCGCTCGTCCCCGCCGGGCACGCCCTGGTACCAGCGCAGCGCCTCTTCCGGGCGATCGAGGAATTCGGCGACCTGCCCGAGCAGCAGGCGGCGCGCGGGGTCGGGCCGCGCCGAGTCGCGCTGCAGCGCGTCGTACAGCGCCGACAGCGCGTCGCGATCGCCTGCGCGCGCAAGCAGCGACGCGCGCAGGCGGTAGCTGCGGTCGTCCTGCGGGCCGCGCGCGAGCACGTCCGCGGCCGCGCGCGGATCGCCCATGGCTTCGTATTCGGCCGCCACGGACAGACGCAGGTCGCTGTTGCCGCGGGTCGCCGCGTCGAGGCCGGCGAGGACTGCGCGGGCCTCGTCCAGCTTGCCGCCTTCGCGCAGCTGGCTGGCGTGCAGCAGCGCGACGCGGGGTTCGCCCGGGAAGCGCCGGATCACCGCGGCGACGATGCGCGAGGCGAGCGCGGGGTCGTCGAGCCGCGTCGCCAGGCCGCCGAAGGCCAGCCATGCCTGCAGTTGTTCCGGCAACCGGCCCTGGTCCACCGCTTCGCCGACCAGCGTGGCGGCGAGTTCCGGGTTGCGGCCGCTGTCCAGCGCGGCGAGTGCATGCCGCCAGCCGTCGGCCTGGCGCGGGTCGAGCAGTGCGGCGAATTCAATGCGGGCGGCCTTGGCGTCGTCGCGACGCAGGGCCAGCGCCAGTCCGGCGGCGTGCAGCGCCGGCGAGGCCGGCGCGCGCGCGCGCCACAACGCGAGCGCCTGCGCCGAACGCGCGTCGTCGCCGGCGAGCAGGGCGATGCGCGTGGCGCGCTCGGCGAGGCCGGCATCGTCCTGCGCGGCCTGCGCGGCCTGCAGGTACCAGCGCACCGCCTCGTCGAGGCGACCCGCCTGGAGGGCGAATTCGCCGGCGATGGTCGGCTCCAGCACCGCCGGGGACACGGTCTCGCGGGTCCCCGCCGCGGCGGCGAAGGCGAACGCTAGCATCGCGCCCGCGGCGACGCGAAATGCAAGGGCGCGTGCGGGCACGGAGCGGAAGAGGCGGGAAAACCGGGAGGCGGCGGGCATGGACGGCGGTCGGGCCGTAAAATGGCGGCCCATCGGCGCCGAAGCTTAGCGTACGCGCCCGCACCGCCCCGTCGACGCCCCGCACACCGAATGACCCTCGTCGCCATCGGCATCAACCACCAGACCGCGCCCGTCGAGCTGCGCGAACGGGTGGCGTTCGCCGACCACGCGCTGCCGGCGGCGCTCTCCGCGCTGCGCGGCCTGCCGGGCGTGCATGAGGCGGTGCTGCTCTCGACCTGCAACCGGACCGAGCTGTACGCGGTGGCCGAGGACGACGGGCGCGCGCTCGACGCCTGGCTGGCCACACACCCGGGCGCCGACGCGGCGGCAGGCACCGACCTGCGCCCCTACCTCTACAGGCACGAGGGCAGCGACGCGGTGCGGCACCTGTTCCGGGTCGCGACCGGGCTCGACTCGCTGGTGCTGGGCGAGCCCCAGATCCTGGGCCAGGTGAAGCAGGCCTGGGCGGCGGCGCGCGAGTCCGGTGCGCTCGGCGGCCAGCTCGACCGGCTGTTCCAGCAGGCCTTCGTCGCCGCCAAGCGCGCGCGCACCGACACCCGCATCGGCGCCAACCCGGTGTCGGTCGCGTCGACCGCGGTGCGCCTCGCCCAGTCCTCGTTCGCGCGGCTCGAGGATTCCGTGGTGCTGCTGGTCGGCGCCGGCGAGACCATCGAACTGGTCGCGCGCCACCTCGCCCAGGCGAACGTGAAGCGCCTGCTGGTCGCCAACCGCACGCTCGTGCACGCGCAGGAACTCGCCAGCCGCCATGGCGGCGTCGCGCTGCCGCTGGAGGAGCTGCAGCGGCACCTGGCCGAAGCCGACATCGTGTTCTCCGCCACCGCGAGCCGCGAGCCGGTGATCCGGCGCACCCACGTGGAAGCGGCGCTGGCGCAACGCCGGCACCGGCCGATGCTGCTGCTCGACCTGGCCGTGCCGCGCGACATCGAGCCCGCCGTTGCGCAGCTGCGCGATGCGTTCCTCTATTCCATCGACGACCTGGAAAAGGCGGTCGAGGACAATCGCCGCAGCCGCCGCGAAGCCGCGGACGCGGCCGAGGCCATCGTCGACCTGCAGGTCGCGCGCTACGCCGAAACCCAGGCCGCCGCGGCGCGCGCGACGCCGCTCAAGCGGCTGCGCGCGCACGGCGAAGGCGCGCGCGACGACGTGCTGGCCAAGGCGCGGCAGCAGCTGCGCAGCGGCCACGATCCGGGCGAGGTGCTCGAGTTCCTCGCGCACACGCTGACCAACCGCTTGCTGCACGCGCCGACGGTCGCCCTGCGCCAGGCCGCGCTCGAGGGCGATGCGTCCCTGGCGCGCGCGACCGAGAAGCTCTTCCCCGCCGCCGACGCCGCCGGCAGCCCGACCGACGCCGATCCCGACACGCCGACCGATGCTCCCTAGCCTGCGCCGCAAACTGGAAGCCCTCGCCGAACGCCGCGAGGAGCTCGAGCGGCTGCTGGCCGATCCGGGCGTGATCGGCGACAACGACCGCTTCCGCACCCTGTCGCGCGAGTTCTCCCAGCTCGAGCCCGTCGCCGTCGCGCTCGCCGCGGAGGCGCAGGCGCGCCGCGACCTCGAGGCCGCGCAGACGATGCGCGGCGATCCCGAGTTCGCCGCGCTCGCCGAAGAGGAAATCGAGGCGGCCGGCGCGCGCCTGGCCGCGCTCGAATCCGAGCTGATGGCGCAGCTGGTGTCGAAGGATCCGCGCGACGAGGGCAACCTCTACCTCGAGGTGCGCGCCGGCACCGGCGGCGACGAAGCCGCGATCTTCGCCGGCGACCTGTTCCGGATGTACGCGCGCTACGCCGAGCGCCAGGGCTGGAAGGTCGAGGTCGAATCCGCCAATCCCGGCGAGCACGGCGGCTTCCGCGAGATCGTTGCGCGCGTCGAGGGCCGCGGCGCGTACTCGCGGCTGAAGTTCGAGTCCGGGACGCACCGCGTCCAGCGCGTGCCGGAGACCGAATCGCAGGGGCGCATCCACACCTCGGCGGCGACGGTCGCGATCATCGCGGAAGACGCCAGCGACATCGCCGTGGAGATCAATCCGGCCGACCTGAAGGTCGACACGTTCCGTTCGTCCGGCGCAGGCGGCCAGCACGTCAACAAGACCGAGTCGGCGATCCGCATCACCCACGTGCCCAGCGGCGTGGTGGTCGAGTCGCAGACCGAGCGCAGCCAGCATGCGAACCGCGACAAGGCGATGAAGCGGCTGAAGGCGATGCTGGTCGAGGCCGAGATCGAGAAGCGCGCGGCGGCGCAGGCCGCCGACCGCAAGCTGCAGGTCGGCAGCGGCGACCGCAGCCAGCGCATCCGCACCTACAACTACCCGCAGGGCCGCATCACCGACCATCGGGTCGAGGGCCTGACCCTCTACGACCTGCCGAACGTGCTGGACGGCAACCTCGACGCACTGGTCGAGCGCCTGGCGCGCGAGCAGCAGGCCGACGACCTCGCGCGGCTCGGCCGCGAATAAGCGCCGCGGCCCGCGGACGGCATAGACTGCGCGCATGGACACGACCATCCGCCGCGCCTCGGCCGCCGACCTCGACGCCCTCGTGCCGCTGTTCGACGCCTATCGCGTGTTCTACGCGCAGCCGTCGGACCCGGTGCGCGCGCGCGATTTCCTCGAGGCACGATTCGCCAACGGCGAGTCGGTCGTGCTGCTCGCCGAGCGCGGCGCGTCCGCGGTCGGGTTCACGCAGCTCTACCCGATCTTCTCGTCGGTGCGGACGGCGCGCACCTGGCTGCTCAACGACCTGTTCGTGGCCGACGGCGCGCGCCGCGGCGGCGTGGCGCGCGCGCTGCTCGACGCGGCGGCCGCCTTCGCACGCGGACAGGGCGCGGCCGGGCTCGCGCTGGAGACCACGCGCGACAACGCCCCGGCGCGCGCGTTGTACCGCGCCGCGGGATGGCACGAGGACGAGACCCAGTGGTACTCGCTGGCGACCGCATGAGCGCTTCCACCGGCTTCGTCGCGCTGTCCCTGTGCGTGCTCACCGTGTCGGACACGCGCGGCCCGGAGCAGGATTCGTCCGGCGACTACCTCGTCGCCGCGCTGCGCGACGCCGGCCACGCGCTGCATGCGCGGGCGCTGCTGCCGGACGACCGTTACCGCCTGCGCGCGCAGGTGTCGCAATGGATCGCCGACGACGCGGTGGACGGCATCCTGGTCACCGGCGGCACCGGGTTCACCGGCCGCGATTCCACGCCCGAGGCCCTGCTGCCGCTCCTCGACAAGGAGATGCCGGGCTTCGGCGAGCTGTTCCGTGCGCTGAGCTTCGACGAGATCGGCACCTCCACGCTGCAGTCGCGCGCCTTCGCCGGGCTCGCGAACGGGACGTTCCTGTTCGCGCTGCCCGGTTCGACCTCGGCGTGCCGCACGGCGTGGGAGAAGATCGTGCGCGCCCAGCTCGACGCGCGCACGAAGCCGTGCAACCTCGCTACCTTGCGTCCGCGCCTGCGCGAGCGCTGAGCGGCGCCGCGCGCTTCGCGAGGCCCGCGAACTCCGGGCCCGCCAGCCGGAGGTTCGCGCGGAGCCAGGCGCGCAGGTCGGCGCCGGGCGCGTCGGGGGCGGCGCCGCCGATGTGTGCGTGCAGCATCTGCAGCATCAGCCAGGCATAGGCGTCGCGCGGGATCGGCGCGACCGGGGAATGGCCGCCGCCGGGTTCCACGTAGAGGCTCACCGGCTTGCCCAGCCGCTTCAGCCGCGCGACGTAGTCGATGACGCCGCGCGCCGCGACGGTGCGGTCGGCGCCGCCCGCCATCACCAGCAGCGGCCGCGCCATCCGGGGCGCGTTCGCCACGGGCGACTGCGCATGCAGGCGCGCGTAGGTCGCGGGATCGGCCGGATCCATCCCGAGCGCGCGCAGCGTCGCCGCCAGCGAGCGATCCGGCAGGTCGCCCTGCTCGCCCGAATCCACCAGCCAGCGCATGCCCCACGCAAGGTCGGGCGGCGGCGCGCCCGCCACGCCGACCTTGAACAGCTCCGGCTGGAACGTCAGCCCCTGCAGCGTCGAGTAGCCGCCGAAGGAATGGCCGACGATGCCGACGCGCTCCGGATCGCCGATGCCCTGCGCGAGCAGGTAGCGCACGCCCTCGGCGATGTCGCGTTGCACGCGCCCGTTCCCGTAGTCGCCTTCGGGCGCGAAGGTGTAGTCGCGGCCGTAGCCGGTGGATCCGCGGAAATTCGACTGGAACACCGCGTAGCCGCGATTCGCGAGCAGCTGCGCGATCGCGTCGTACCCCGGTCGGAAGTGGTTGATCGGGCCGCCATGCACGTGCGCGACCAACGGCAGCCGCGCGGGATCGGCGCCCGGAGGCAGCAGCAGGAAGCCGTGGACGCGCATGCCGTCCGACGCGGCATAGTCGAACGGGATCTTGCGCGCGAGCGCGGCCTCCGGGAGCGGGCGGCGCGCCCGCGCCCTGCCGTCGAGGATGCTGCGCAGGCTGCCGCCGGCGGGATCGTAGAGGTACCACCTGGCGTCGCGCAGCGTGCTCGCGCGCTCGGAGACCAGCCACCGCGCATGCGGCCCATCGGCGACGTCGATGCCGATGTCGCGGCCGGCGAAGCGCGCACGCAGGGCGTCGACGGCGGCGCGGGCGCGTCCCAGCCCGTAGGTCGCGGCGACGCTGCCGCGATAGCTCGCCACCAGCGGCTCGGATCCGGAAGGATCCAGCACGACGCCGTCGAGGTCGGCCTCGCCTGCGGGGTCGGCATGCAGCGTGCGCAGTTCGCCGTCGCGGCCGAGCCGCAGCACGCGCCGCAGGTCGCCCCCGGTGTTGCCGGAGAGCAGCAGCGCCCCGTCGGGCGCCACCCCGAGCAGCGACGCGCTCTCCATCGGCTGCATGCGCCGCAGTTCGCGCAGCCGGCCGCCGGGCTCCACCGCGTGGATGGCGTCGTGGTCGCCCATGAACCGCGCGAGCGCGACGAGGCGTCCGCGCGCATCGATCGCCACGTCGTGCACCCAGTGCGCGTCCTCCCACAGCCGCGTGCGGTGCCCGCGCGCGTCCATGCGCACGATGCGCCAGCGTTCCGAAGTGCCGCTGCGGACGCGCTCGCGCAGGATCACCGCCGCCGGCTGCGAGACGTCGACCTGCATGACCCGGCGCTCGTCGGTGCCGAGCAGCGGCACGCGGATGCCGGCGCCGGTGGCGATCTCCAGGGTGGACAGCGAGCGCGGCGCGAACACGAACAGCCAGCGCCCGTCGCGCGACCAGCCGACCTGGGTGGCCTGGGTCCGCGCCGCGAGCGGGCGTGCCGCGCCGCCGTCGACGGGCAGCAGCCACAGGCTGCGCGACTCGCCCTCGTCGCGCAGGTAGGCGACGTGCCGGCCGTCCGGCGACAGCTGTACGACGGGCAGCGCCGGCGGGACCAGGAACGCGTCGCGCGGCAGCCGCGGCGCCGGCGGCCGGGCGCGCTCGACGGCGACCGCTGCGCGCAGCGTGGCGGCA